>NZ_CP092282.1:0-40000 GCF_024972775.1 Dehalobacter sp. DCM
ATGTCTCCGAATACGATATATTTGAATGCTTTTTGGGAAAACATCTTGGAAAAACTGAAAGAAGAACTATCTAAGCCCAGTTTTGAAACCTGGCTGTCTTCGACTAAGCTTGTTGACTTTTCCAATAACAAACTTACCATCAGTGTCTCGAATGAATTTGCCAAAGATTGGCTGGAAAGCAGATATTCATCATTAGTAAAATCAACAGTTCAGAACTATCTGAACTGTCCAGTTTCATTAACTTTTATTGCCGAACAGGATCAGATGGATGCTCCAATTATCGAAGCCACCGGTCTAAATTTTGGCACCCTTTCTCATTCATTAAATCCGAAATACACCTTCGATACATTCGTAATAGGTAATGGTAACCGGTTTGCTCATGCTGCAGCTCTTGCTGTTGCCGAATCCCCGGCAAAATCCTATAACCCATTATTTATTTATGGCGGCAGCGGTCTTGGAAAAACTCACTTGATGCATGCAATCAGTCATGTGATCACTAAAAACTTTCCTTCTATGAAAATACTCTACGTAACCGGAGAACAGTTTACTAACGAAATGATCGATTCTATCCGTTATGAACGCCAGGTCGAATTCAGAAATACATATCGTAAAATTGATGTCCTGCTTATTGACGATATCCAGTTCCTGGCCGGTAAAGAAGGGACCCAGGAAGAATTCTTTCATACATTCAATACGCTTTATGAAGCAAATAAACAAATCATTATTTCTTCCGACCGACCACCGCGGGAAATCCCTACTCTGGAAGAAAGACTGCGTTCGCGTTTCGAGTGGGGATTGACCACAGATATTAATCCACCAGACTATGAAACACGTATAGCCATATTAAGAAAGAAAGCGGAATTAGAAAACTTTGTTGTTCCGGATGAAATCATTATATTTATTGCCAGCGAAATTCAATCAAATATTCGGGAATTGGAAGGCGCTTTAAGCAAAATTACTGCTTATTGCATGCTTACCAATCAACCGATTACCGTGAGTCTTGCGGAAGAAATTCTTAAAGATATGATCCCTCAGAAAAATCAAAAGGTCATATCTCTGGAAGTTATCCAAAAGAATGTTGCTGATCACTATAAAATGTCTATTCAGGAATTTAAACAGAAAAAAAGGACCCGAACCATTGCTTTTCCTCGTCAGATCGCCATGTATCTTTGCCGTGAGCTAACGGACCTTTCTCTGGAACAAATCGGTGATAAATTTGGAGGCCGGGATCATACAACTGTAATCCATGCCTGTGATAAAATCGGTGACCTTAAGAAAAATGACCCTTCCGTTGAAAAAAGCATTAATGAAATCATTAGTAAAATAAAGTCCAGTTGATCGATTATAATATATTTTGTGGATATATTATTGAGGTTTCCACAGGATATCAATAATTCTTTCCCTTACGATATACTGTAATCTAAAGCCATCCAAATACCTTATCCACAATTCCTGCTCCTATACTACTACGATGACTTTAAATTAATATTATATTATTATTATGTTTTGATTATGCCTGAAAAAATGAAATAGGGGGTAACAATGAAAATATCATGTAGAAAAGAAGATCTGATTGCCGGAGTAAACACGGTTCAACGAGCAGTTTCCTCTAAAAATACACTTCCTATACTTCAAGGTATGCGCCTTCGTACTGAGGATGAAAATCTTGTTTTTGAGGCGACTGATTTGGAAATCGGCATACGCTGCAGAATACCTGTCAATGTTCAGGAAGAAGGACAGGTCGTTTTACCGGCTAAGTTATTTTCTGAAATTACCCGAAAGCTGCCGGATACAGATATAAAAATTGAAAGTACAGATAAAAACATCAATATTTTCTATTATTCATCCGATTTTTCTATAAATGGGTATGATCCTGATGAATATCCGGAGATTTCAGATATTTCTTCCGGTTCAACGATAGAGCTGCAGTCATCTCTCTTTAAAAGCATGATTAAGCAAACCATATTTGCCTGTTCCTTGGAAGAAACACGACCTGTTTTTACCGGCCTTCTTTTACAGATCGATAAAGAAACTATCTGTCTGGTAGGAACAGATACACACCGACTGGCATTCAGCAAGGAAATATTAACAGGAAACAGCCAAGAATTTAACGGCATTATCCCGTCAAAAACCATGCAGGAAATCTACCGCCTTTTGGATGATGACGAAACATTGACCATCAGTTTTACGAATTCAAGAGTAATTTTTAAATTCAGCCAGGTGCAGATCGTCACGCGTTTGATCGAAGGTCAGTTCCCAAATTACAAACAAGTCATTCCACCTAGCTGTAACACAAAGCTTTTTATTAATACAAAAAAATTATTGGACACCGTCGAAAGGGCATCGCTTCTTTCCAAAGATAACTACTTAAAAACAAATACGGTTCGCTTTAATATTGAAAATTCACAGCTCAGTATTAACCATTATTCAGAAATGGGAAAAATATTTGAGCAATTGGACATTGAACAAAATGGTGAAGATGTTGCTATCTCCTTCAATGCCAAGTACCTTATCGACCTATTAAAGGTTATCGATTCAGAGAATGTGATAATGGAAATTTCAGGCTCATTCGGGCCATGTATTTTCCGTCCTGAAAATAACGATAATTACTTATGTTTAGTTCTACCTTTGCGTAATTGATGAATGACTTCTGAAATGTGACGATAATGCATATTAGTGATTTATATTTGGTCAATTTTAGAAATTATAAAGAACAAAGGGTAGTATTTGACCCCGGAATTAATTTGCTTATCGGGCCTAATGGCCAAGGTAAAACGAATGTGCTGGAAGGGGTAAGTTATTTAATAACTGGAAAATCTTCCAGGATAAAATCTGAAAACGATCTGATTCATTGGGGAGATAAAAATTTTTTTCTTGCAGCTTTCTTTGAGGTTAATGACAGGCAGCTAAAATTGGAGAGTTTTTATGAACCGGGAAAAAAGGTCATGAAGATAAACCAGTTAGCGTGTAAGCGGCTTTCGGATTATATCGGAACCGTGAATTCTGTATCTTTTTCACCGGATGATCTCAATATTGTCAAGAAAGGGCCTAATGAAAGAAGACGTTTTATTGACCTTTTGATTGCCCAGATAAGACCGTCGCATATTACTTTACTGAATGCCTATATTCGTGTTATTCATCAAAAAAATACTCTTTTACGTACAGAGAAGAACCTAACATTGTTGAAAAGCCAGATCCAAGCATGGAATGAACAGATCATCGATATTGGGACGAAGATTATTCGCAATCGCATAGAAATGATCGAAAAACTAAATAAACAATGCCAAAAAATATTTAAAAATATATTTTCCGATGATGATCTGCTTGTCCTTCATTACTATGCACTTGGTAAAAAAGACAGCAGTGAGGCGGTAAATCACTTTCCTGAGCTTCTCGAAAAAAAAATGATGCATGAAATTGAGCGCAAAACAGTTCTTATCGGACCCCATCGGGATGATATGATTATTTTGTTAAACGGCAATGATACACGGATGTTTGCCTCGCAAGGCCAGCAGCGTTCGATCGTATTAAGTTTGAAGCTCGCAGAAATGGAAATAATATATCATGAGAAAGCTGAATATCCTATCTTACTTCTGGATGATGTCCTCTCAGAATTGGATGAGTTCCGGCGTGAATATCTGATCAACTATATTCATTTATCTTCAAAACAAACAATTATAACGATGACGGGCGCTGACGACAGGGTTATAAATAGTCATACTGCTGTTTATCAGGTTTTGAACGGCATAATTAGGAGGAAATAACGTGTTTCTTCATATTGGTAACAACTATATGGTACGGAAAGATAAAATAGTGCTGATACTTGACTTGAATACAGCCGGCAGTAATCCGGCCGCTAAAAAATTATTAAATAATGTCCTTAAGAAAGGAAAAGTTCACACTATTGCTGAAGAGGGCAAGCAAAATACGTGTATCATCACCGATAATGCGTGCTATATATCCCCAATTTCTTCAGGTACTCTTTTAAAAAGGTCACTTAATGAAAGCGAATTTTAAGCTGGATATTGATTAAGGGGGGCCTCTCTTTCGGGGAGGTCTTTCTATATGATTACGACGCAAGTCACGGTGCCACTCGATGGTAAAGAGTGACGATTGAACCAAAATTAATTTTATAGTATAATATTAAGGTTAAAGGATAAATTTGGGAGGGAACAGCTTTGCAGGAAGTACCAGAATTAGATAATAATAAGGAACTAGTAACGGAATATAATGCTGGTCAAATTGAAGTACTTGAAGGATTGGAAGCTGTTCGAAAACGCCCTGGGATGTATATCGGTTCCACAAGCAGCAGAGGCCTACATCATCTGGTCTATGAGATCGTCGATAACAGCATCGATGAAGCTATGGCCGGTTTTTGTGATGAGATTCAGGTGACTATACATCAGGGAGAAAGTATTACTGTCAAAGATAACGGACGCGGGATACCGGTGGATATTCAGCCCAAACTCGGTAAACCTGGGGTGGAAGTTGCTCTGACCGTGCTGCATGCCGGCGGAAAGTTTAACGGCGGTGCCTATAAAGTATCCGGCGGTCTGCATGGCGTCGGGATGAGCGTTGTTAATGCGCTTTCAGTCGGTTTAAGGGTCGAAATCAAAAAAGACGGTAAAAAATATGAACAGGAGTATTCACGCGGTAAAACACTGTGCGAACTCAAGGAAATCGGTACGTATAAAGGCCGGTCCGGGACGATGGTCACTTTTCAGCCTGATCCGGAAATTTTTGAGGATACGATTTATGACTTTGAAGTATTGTCGCATCGCTTAAAGGAATTATCTTTTTTAAATAAGAGCGTCACAATATCATTGACCGATGAGCGGACGGATACGAAAGAAATATACAATCACAATGATGGACTTACGGATTTTGTAAAATATCTCAATAAAAACAAAGATCCCATTCACCCCAAGCCGATTGTCTTCGAAACAGAGAGAGACGGGATCCAAGTCGAAGTGGCCCTTCAATACAATGAAAGTTATACGGAAACGTTGTTTTCTTATGCCAATAATATCAATACCACGGAAGGCGGCACGCACGAAGCCGGGTTTAAAGCGGCATTGACCAGGGTCGTCAATGACTATGCCCGTAAAAACAAAATTTTGAAAGACAATGAGAATAACCTAACCGGTGAAGATGTTCGGGAAGGTCTGACAGCGATTATTTCTGTAAAAATTCCTGAACCTCAATTTGAGGGACAGACGAAGACCAAGCTGGGGAACAGTGAAGTCCGTTCGATCGTTGATAATGTCGTCGGCGAAGGTCTTTCCACTTTCTTCGAGGAAAACCCAGCAATAGCCAAAAAAATTATCGAAAAAGGATTACAGGCAACCCGAGCCCGACTGGCTGCGCGAAAAGCCAGAGATCTGACTCGCAGAAAGAGTGCGTTGGAAAGCACGTCGTTACCGGGAAAACTAGCCGACTGTAGTTGGAAAGATGCGCGATATTGCGAAATATATCTGGTTGAGGGTGACAGCGCCGGTGGTTCAGCGAAGCAAGGACGCGACCAAAAATTCCAGGCTATTTTGCCGCTGCGCGGTAAAATCCTCAATGTAGAAAAAGCACGCTTAGACAGAATCTTGAGCAATGCTGAAATAAGAGCCATGATAACGGCATTTGGCACCGGGATATCGGAAGAATTTGATATCGAGAAAGCACGTTACCACAAAGTTGTGATCATGACAGATGCGGATGTCGACGGCGCGCATATCCGTATTCTTTTACTGACCTTTTTCTATCGCTATATGCGGCCGCTGATTGAGAATAATTATGTCTATATTGCTCAACCGCCGCTTTTTAAAATCAAACACGGCAAAGAAATCACCTACGCCTATAGCGACCAAGAGTTAAGCAAAATCCTTGAATCGGTTGGCAGAGAGAAAACAGAAATACAACGCTACAAAGGTCTGGGAGAAATGAACGCTGAACAGCTTTGGGAAACGACAATGGATCCTGAAAAACGCACGATCCTGCAGGTAAAACTGGATGATGCCATGAGAGCGGATGAACTTTTTACAATGCTGATGGGAGATAAGGTTGAACCGCGTAAAGAGTATATACAAAAACATGCAAAGGATGTAAGAAATCTGGATACCTAAGCGAAACCCTTTTGATCAAAGTAAAAGGAGTGTAAATGCATGTCCATGGAACTTTTTAGCGGCAAGGTATTGCCCATTGAAATTTCTGAGGAATTAAAGAAATCATTTATAGATTATTCGATGAGCGTTATCGTCAGCCGTGCCCTTCCGGATGTACGGGACGGACTGAAGCCGGTTCATCGTCGTATTCTGCATGACATGAATGAATTGGGAATGTACCCGAATAAAGCTTACAGCAAATCGGCCCGTATGGTCGGGGATTGCATGGGTAAATTCCATCCTCATGGCGATTCGTCGATCTACGATGCGGCCGTTCGAATGGCTCAGGATTTTTCCTATCGCTATCCGTTAATCGATGGTCATGGCAATTTCGGTTCTGTCGACGGTGATTCCGCGGCAGCGATGCGTTATACTGAGATGAGGATGGCTCCGCTGGCCTCATATATGCTGGCCGATATTGATAAAGATACGGTTGACTTTGTTCCAAACTATGATGAAAAAGAAAAAGAGCCCACCGTACTACCGGCAAAATTCCCTAATTTATTGGTTAATGGATCTTCAGGAATTGCGGTCGGCATGGCTACAAATATTCCGCCGCACAATCTTGGCGAAGTCATCGACGGTGTCATTTGCCTGATCGATGGTCAGGACATCGAAGACCCACACGCCCGTCCCGGTTTAAAAGAGCTGATGCAATACATTAAAGGCCCGGATTTTCCGACATCAGGTTTGATCATGGGAACAGAAGGAATTATGGACGCCTACACCACCGGTAGAGGTTCCATTAAAATTCGCGCACGCGCCAATATCGAAAGAACCGAAAAATCCGGCAAGATGCAGATCGTTGTAACTGAAATACCCTATATGGTCAATAAGGCCAGACTAATTGAAAAGATCGCCGAACTCGTTCAGGAGAAACGAATTGATGGAATCACCGATCTGCGGGATGAAACAACACGCAAAGGGATGCGTATTGTTATCGAGCTCCGTCGCGATGTGACGCCGCAGGTCATTTTAAATCAGCTTTATAAGCATACCCAACTGGAAGACACTTTTGGAATCAACATGCTGGCGTTGGTTGATAATACACCCAAGGTCTTGAATCTTCAGGAAATGATTGAATATTTTATCAAGCACCAAAAGGAAGTTATCATTCGCCGCAGCCGTTATGAATTAAAGAAAGCAGAAGATGAAGCACATATTGTAGAAGGATTGCGTAAAGCATTAGACTTTATCGATGAAGTCATCGAAATTATTCGCTCTTCTAAGGATGATGATATTGCTAAGGCTAAATTGATCCTGCGTTTTGATTTCAGTGACAGACAGGCTCAGGCTATTTTGGATATGCGCTTAAAGAGACTGACAGGATTGGAAAGAGAAAAACTGGATGCTCAGTATCAAAAGTTAATGGACGAAATCGCTTACTTAACTGCCGTTCTTAACTCTGATAAAATGGTACGTGAAATCATCAAAACCGAATTAAAGGAAATCCGTACCAAACATGCTGATGCCAGACGCTCAGAGATAACTTTTGATGCCACAAAGATGGAAATTGAAGATCTGATCGCCGATGAAGATGTTGTCATCACCGTCACCCATCGGGGTTATATCAAGCGTCTGCCATTAAATACGTATCACAGCCAGCGGAGAGGCGGAAGAGGAATTACTGGTATGTCTACCGGTGAAAATGATTTTGTAGAAAATCTATTTATCGCTTCGACGCATCACTATATCCTATGCTTTACTTCCAAAGGCAAGGTATACAGGCTGCGAGCCCATGAGATACCTGAAGCCAGCAGAACGGCTAAGGGAACAGCCATCGTCAACCTCCTCAACCTTGCTCAGGACGAGAAGGTAACGGCAACCATTGCCGTTAAAGATTTCAAAGATGATTATTATTTGCTCACTGCGACCAAGAATGGTATTGTGAAGAAGACATCCCTTCAGGATTATGATACCAATCGCCGTGATGGATTGATTGCTTTGACTTTGGATGAAAACGATGAATTGATTGGTGTCCGTCTTACAAAGGCCGACGACGATATTGTCATAGCAACGCGCTTAGGACTGACGATCCGTTTTTCGGAAGAAGATGTACGGTCAATGGGTCGAACTGCTCGTGGTGTAAAAGGTATTTCTTTAGGGAAAAAGGACTATGTGATTGCCATGGATGTTGTCGATAAAACGCTTAAGGGCTTGGAATTGTTGACGATGACTGAAAATGGCTTTGCTAAGAGAAGTAATCTGGAAGACTTCCGGATCCAGGGCCGCGGCGGCAAAGGAATTATCGGACATCGCATAACATCAAAAACCGGTCCGCTCGCCGGAATCAAGGTTGTAACATCGGATCAGGAGCTCATGGTAATAACAGATGAAGGTATCGTTATACGTCAGGAAGTTAACGGGATCTCTGTGCAAGGACGATCGGCTCAGGGCGTGACAGCCATGCGGACCGGAGACAGCAAGGTTGTTGCCATAGCAAAGTTTGTCAGCAAAGACGAAGAATAAAGGATCAATCGCTAAAATACCCTCATACCTTAGTATAAAATATCATGGCATATAGAAAATAACATAAATTGATCTTTAATTTGATTTGTAGGAGGATTCATCAAAATGGTTGAAGTAGCATCTTGGAAAGTAAAAACAGGCCTGGCGGAAATGCTGAAAGGCGGCGTCATCATGGACGTAACAACACCTGAACAGGCAAAAATAGCTGAAGAAGCTGGAGCCTGCGCGGTTATGGCCCTGGAAAGAGTCCCATCCGACATCCGTGCAGCCGGTGGTGTTGCCAGAATGGCAGATCCCACTATTGTTAAAAAGATCATGGAAGCTGTAACCATTCCAGTAATGGCTAAAGCCAGGATTGGGCATTTTGTTGAAGCTCAGATCCTGGAGGCACTTGGCGCCGACTATATTGATGAAAGCGAAGTACTGACACCGGCGGATGACCTGTACCACATCAACAAACATGATTTTAAAGTACCGTTTGTCTGTGGTGCACGTAACCTTGGCGAAGCTTTACGTCGTATCGGTGAAGGCGCTGCTATGATCCGAACGAAAGGTGAACCCGGAACAGGCAATGTTGTCGAAGCGGTTCGCCATATGCGGACGGTGATGTCCGAAATACGCCGGCTAACAACAATGCCTAAGGAAGAGCTTATGACCGCAGCAAAAGAAATGGCTGCGCCGTATGATCTGGTACTCTATGTAGCCGAACATGGCAAACTGCCCGTTGTCAACTTTGCTGCCGGCGGAATTGCGACCCCCGCGGATGCCGCACTGATGATGCAGTTAGGCTGTGACGGTATTTTTGTGGGCTCAGGAATATTTAAATCGACTGAACCGGCCAAACGTGCCAGAGCAATTGTCTTAGCAACAACCCATTACAAGGATGCAGATATGCTGGCAAAGCTTTCCGAGGAAATCGGGGAAGCGATGCCTGGTCTTGAGATTGCAACGATAGCTGCGGCTGATAGAATGCAGGAGCGTGGCTGGTAAAATGAAAAAGAAAATTGGCGTTCTGGCGATTCAGGGCGCCTTTCGCGAACATTGCCGGACTTTGGAAAAGTTGGGTGTTGAAGCTGTTGAAGTGCGATCTGTCGCCGACTTAAAGGGAATCAGCGGACTGATTATCCCTGGGGGAGAAAGCACTGCCATCGGTAAACAGCTGGAAATTAACGGTTTTGGCAATAAAATCGTAACCATGGCTAAAGAAGGGTTTCCTGTTTTTGGCACATGTGCCGGGATGGTTTTGTTAAGTAAAAATATTGACCATAGCCAACAGTATACTTTGGGTTTATTGGATACGACGGTTAAACGGAATGCATTCGGAAGACAAATTGCCAGTTTTGAAGCGGATATTCCGGTAAAAGGACTCCAAGGTGGCGATCTGCGGGCGGTCTTTATTCGCGCACCGTATATCCTGGAGTCATCAGCGGACGTAGATATCTTGTCGGTATATGATGGCAAGATTGTTTTTGTCCGGGAAGATAATATCTTAGCCAGTGCTTTTCACCCGGAGTTAACAGACGATACCCGGGTGCATCAGTATTTCTTAGATATGGTTGATCAGTATCAAAAATAGGAGGTTCCCGTTATGCTCGATCTAAAATCAGTGCGCAACAATCCAGAAATAGTACGAGAGGCACTTAATAAACGCCATTCTGATATCAACCTCGATGAATTCTTACTCCAGGAAGAAAAAAGGCGGCAGATTCTTTTTGAAGTAGAGACGCTTAAAGCGGAACGCAATAAGGTTTCTGAAGAAGTTGCCAGAATGAAAAAAACTGGTCAGAATGCCGAGGATCTGATTCTTAAAATGCGTAATGTCGGCCAAACGATCAAAGAGATGGACGACAGCCTCAATGAGATCGAGCAAAAGATGCAGGAAGTTCTTTACACGATCCCAAATATCCCGGATGTTTCCGTACCCGAAGGCAAAGACGACAATGACAATATCGAAGTCCGCACATGGGGTGTTCCCAGAGATTTTGCTTTCCAACCATTAGCGCACTTTGAGTTGGGCGAAAAACTGGATATCTTGGATTTTGCTCGGGCGGGGAAAGTGACGGGAACGCGCTTTACTTTCTATAAGGGTTTAGGTGCACGCTTGGAAAGAGCGCTGATTAACTTTATGATGGACAGGCATGCCGCAAAAGGATATATGGAAATCTTTCCGCCCTTTATGGTTAACCGCCAGTCTATGTTTTCCACCGGACAACTGCCAAAATTCGCAGAAGATGCCTTCAAAGTTGAAAATACCGACTATTTTTTGATTCCAACGGCGGAAGTGCCGGTAACTAATCTATACCGCGATGAAATTCTGGATGCAGACAAGCTGCCTTTGAAATTCTGTGCTTACAGCGCTTGTTTTCGGGCTGAAGCCGGCGCAGCCGGTCGGGACACCCGCGGCCTGATTCGTCAGCATCAATTCAATAAAGTCGAACTGGTGAAATTTTCATTGCCGGAGAATTCGTATCAGGAGCTGGAACTTTTGACGGCAGATGCAGAGGCAATTTTGCAGGAACTGGAACTCCCCTATCGGGTAGTTATACTCTCGACGGGTGATCTCGGATTTAGCTCGGCTAAAACATATGATATTGAAGTCTGGCTTCCAAGCTTCACGATGTACCGGGAAATTTCCTCCTGCAGCAATTTTGTTGATTTTCAAGCGAGAAGGGGAAATATTCGCTTCCGCCGCGGACCTAAAGAAAAACCGGAATTTGTTCATACCTTAAACGGCAGTGGCTTAGCTATCGGCAGAACAGTATCAGCAATCCTGGAAAACTATCAGGAAGAAGATGGGCGGATACGAGTTCCTAAAGCATTAATCCCGTATATGGGAACGGAGTATATTGGTTAGGCAATGCCTGTATTTGAAGATACTTTGTTCGATGGTGCAATTAATTGGATTTCTGCATATAAACTTGTTTTTTCAATAAGTTTTATGAATTCTAATGTTTTTATGTTTTTAATACTGCGTAAACTGTGTGAATCGAATAAAATATTTTAGCTAAATTGTCTTATATAAGATATCGCTTGCTTCTTGTCTTGCACAAAAGATTATGATATACTATCTCTCGTCTAACTGTGGAGGGGTGTCCGAGCGGTTTAAGGAGCCGGTCTTGAAAACCGGTGACCCCGCAAGGGGCCGTGGGTTCGAATCCCACCCCCTCCGCCATGAATATAAGAGCGTCATCGAAAGATGACGCTTTTCTTATAAGGGGGTGGGATTCGAACGCGAGGATCAGGCCGCTCCTTGCCATTCATGGCACCGCGGCATTAGGCCATCCATGGCCGTTAAAACGCGCCCCATGGAAGCGTTTTCCCGAGCTGGCGTGATAGCGAGCCAAAGGCGAGCGGAGCGAATCCCACCCCCTCCGCCATAATAAAGAGCAAAAAACGCTGTTAAAAGACAGCAAGAAACTGAATGAAAAATGGAGCCTATAGGCTTGTCTGGAGTTGTAGCCACCAATAATGCAAATTCGCCATCGATGGCGAATTTGCATTATTGGTGGCTGTTTGGAATATATGCTTTGATCAAGGATTAGAAAATGAAGCGACAATGAATGTTTTAGAATAAATTAAAACAAGACTTATATAGATGGTTGATGATAAAATAGGTATAGGATTCCACTTGACATTGCCACCGGAAAAGGTAAAATAATAGAAGTCGGCTTTTAAGGAAATAATTCTTTTGAGCCGCTTGGATTAATTAATAATCTGTCGGCCTCGTAGCTCAGGTGGATAGAGCGGGGGTTTCCTAAACCCTGTCTTGCGGGGGTTCGAGTCCTCCCGGGGCCACCATTTAATTATTTTTCAGTACTGCACGGGGTTTAAAAACAGGAAGGTAACGGAAGGAGTCCATCACTGAGGAAATGAAACATGAAGACTGGATGCGTTTCGCTTTGGAACAAGCCCAGAATGCTTTTGATCAGGATGAAATACCGGTCGGAGCTCTTATCGTCCATCAGGGGAAAATCCTATCTCTTGCTTTCAATGAAAAAGAACAAACCCAGGATCCCACAGCACATGCCGAGATATTGGCAATTCAGCGTGCTGCGAGGAAAATTGGCAATTGGCGGCTGACTGATGCAACACTTTATGTTACATTGGAGCCATGCCCGATGTGTGCCGGTGCTATTGTTCAGTCGCGAATAAAACAATTGGTTTATGGTGCAACGGATGCTAAAGGCGGGGCAGTCGAATCGGTGATGAATGTTCTGAATAAGAACTGCTGGAACCATAAAGTCGACGTTATTGCCGGTATTTTGGAAGAAGAATGCGCAGCGCTTTTAAAAACCTACTTTCAAAATAAGCGAAGCAAACCGTGAAATAAATAGTTTAATACCTCATAAATAGTGTGATAATCGTATATGGAGAAGTAGCGAAGTGGTCATAACGCACCGCACTCGAAATGCAGTGATATTATTGGATAGGTAGAACCCGCAAACCCTTGTAAAATTGGCGTTTCTGCGGAACAGGAACAACTTAATACTTGCTATGTCTGCTCTAAAGGTCTGTCATTTTTCCGAGTAGCCTTTAGAGGAAGATAATATACTTTATTACACGGAGGCGTACCGAAGCGGTCATAACGGAAACGACTCGAAACCGAATGCGATATCTGGAAGCCATAATCCTTAAACAGTTGACATGACTTGCTTTGCTGAGTCACCTTGACAACTTAATACCCCAAGTTCTCTCCATCAGTTCTCTCCTTTTTCCGAGGGATATCTGAGACCTGATGTTTGGAGATATAATACGGAGAAGTACCCAAGTGGTTGAAGGGTCTGCACTCGAAATGCAGTAGACCGGCTATACCGGTGCGAGAGTTCGAATCTCTCCTTCTCCGCCAGAAAACCAGCGGTTTTCCTCAGTTTGAGGGAAGCCGTTTTTTTCGTATTGTGCAGAGACGACTTGTTTATTGCATTTTTGGCTCAGACTGAATCATTATTTTTCTCCACCTCCTTTGCTGTTTCAATTACGAAATTCAATCCCTCGATCATGGCTTGTGCTGAAGAAAGCTTCGAATTGTAATCCAGGTGAGCATAGATATTAGCTGTCGTTGAAAAGTCGCTATGGCCAAGCCAATCTTGAATCTGCTTCATCGAAACGTTGTTTGCCAGCAGCAAGCTGGCGCAACTGTGTCTGAGATCGTGGAAGCGTATCCTTCTGAGTCCATTGTTCTCCAAAAGCTTTGGGAAAGCTGTCGTCAAGTATCCTGGCCGAAGCCTGACACCCATTTCGTTGACACAAATATAGTCCAGGTAATCTTTACTATAGGATCTTCCGCAAAGTTTCCGATTGATTTCCTGCTGCTCTTTAGCTGCAAGAAGTTTCTCTTTGAAAGCTGGAACCAATGGCAGTGTCCTCATGCTGGACTTGTTTTTTGTAGAGTCCGATGCATGGATGATGTGTTTACCATCAATGTTAAATGATGTGACGGTGTGCTTTACCACTAATGAATTACTATTGAAGTCGATGGCGCTCCACTTGAGACCTACAATCTCACTTCTGCGCAATCCGTAAAATGCTCCCAAAAGGACTGGAAGTTCAAGATTCGTTCCTCTCACTAATTCAAAAAGTTGATTTACTTCATGGCTGTCATAGAAGCTACCGACAAATCGCTCCTGTCGGGGCCGTTCTATCTTGCTGGCCGGGTTGACCGGAATCAGCTCAATCTTAACGGCATACTTCAGCGCTTTATGAATTACGGAGTGATAATGAATCACTGTGCTGGCCTTCACTCGCTTCAGCTGTAGCGTGTAAAAATCCTGGATATCCTTCGGCTTCAGATCAATCAGTTTGATTGCCTTTTCCTTAAAGTATGGGAGGATTGGCGATTTGCACATTCCAGCATAGCTTGCGTAAGTTGAAAGCTGAATTGTACTTTTGGCGATCTCCAGCCACTGTTCAAGAAAAGCATGAAAGAGCATATCTTCTGTCGGTGTGGGGATTTCGGGAACGAAGTTCTTTCTTGCCTCCTGGAGAAGATCCTGAGCCCTTTTCTTGTTTCCCTTGACGGTCAAGCCGGTTGTGATCCATTTGCTCTTGCGTTTACCTTCATGGTTAGTGTAGTTCAGTACAATATAGAAATTACCGTTTTTTTCTTGCAGGTGTCCTGCTACCATTATTAAAACCTCCTTTGTTTGTAGCTCCGATTACCTGCCGTTGACACTTTGAGCGTATCACGGGCAAGTTCCTTCGTGCAATGTTGTGGAGGTTCAAATTGATGGCTGCTCATTACCGACTCTGAGATATGATATGATGTGCGCTTTGGGGATGCGATAGTTACGCCCAATTTTGACAAAGGTCACTTCACCATTTTTCAGTAGCTTATAACCTGTCTTGGTGCTGACACCAAGGATTTCACACATTTGATCAATATTCATCACGTCGGGATAATCTTTGAGCATGAGGCTGTAGGCTTCCTTGCTGGATAAAGTATTGCTCATGCAAAAACCTCCCTTCACTATATAGAAATAGAAAACAGCCGCACCTGAATCAATCTTTCCGCATTAATTTGCGGGATTTTTCATGATGCGGCTGCTGTATTTGATTCTTGAGTTTGTGGATTGACCGGACAAGCGTGGGCTTCACGCTTTCATAGGACTTTCACCTCCCTCCATTCTGATGGCGGGCCGTACTCATTGCCTGCGACGGTTTGATCACGCTCGGACTGTGACTATACGGAAGTATCATTATCTGATGCACAAGGTCATGGCCAGCTGATCAGCCACGATCAGCATGTGGCAAAGGTATGGATCGCTCTCTTCTAGATTGAAGGTCATCGCGTACATGCCACCTGGCTTGTCCTTACGGCTCATACACCAAAGGTATCCGGTTCTCCTATATGAAGTTGTCAAAGATCGCTTTTATGAGAAGATAAAAGTCCCTCTCATAAGCCATGAGAATTAGAAGCCTTTTTTGAACCCTATTCATCAAAATTTTTTAAATCTTTTTCTAGACTTCTCAGTGCCTGAGCAATCGACTTGCAAACGGCCTTAACACTGACACCTTCTGCGTGGGCAATTTCTGACTTGCTCATCTCTAGAAAATAGAAAGCATAGATTCGTTTGGCCTGGATGTCCGGCAGATTGGAAATGGCAGCATGGAGTTCCTGCTTCGTCATCTTCCGCTCATAGATCTCATAGGGTGACATGGAGACAAAAATTGATTCATGCTCGATCCCATCATCCCGATCCAGTGAATAGTGAGCTTTATTCCAGTGAACCTTTCTCTGGTAGTTCAGTTCTTTGCGTTTAGATTCTTCGAAGATTTCAGCGATCTCATCATCAACCATGACAAAACAGTCATTCTCATAAAACGGGTATACTTCCCGCAGATTTATCTTTTTCATTTTCATTCTCCTTTTTGTTTGCCGCTAACAAGCCAAAACAAAAAGGAGGCGGTGGGCTGCGGCATCTCGGGGAGAGATGACAGTTAGGGTCATTTAGTGAGTTTTTTATTGACATGACAGGCTCCTTTTAGCTGGAACCTGTCATGGGTGATTGCACTGCCCAAAAAGCTGATTACTGAATAAAAAAGGCCGGATGATCCTCTCAAATTGAGTAATCATCCGGCGGTGGTAGCTCAGTGAATCGGCTCCGGTGCTCGGTATAGATTTTATTCAGTTGTACATTTCCTGCTTGTGCGGTGGTCGCTACTTTTTAAGTGCGCCGGTGCTCCATAAATCAGTAAACGTTGTTTATATCTGGTCTGCGATGACCGGAATAGTGGCCACTTTGCCGCACATCTCACACTTGATGGTGATGATGCCGACGCTGTCAGTAGTAACATCAAAAAGCCGCTTGCCACAATAAGGGCAGTTGATGGGTTTATAGAATTCATCGAAGGCTTCTTTTTCTGCTCCGAGGATGATTTCAGTGGTCCTCAGACAATCTGATTTATAAGGACAGGCCTTCGTGTTGCTGCATTTGATCAGGACCTTTAATCTTGAGCCATCTATGGTGTCAAACAGCCTTCTTTCTCGGTTGCATTTGATCTGAACATTTCTCATTTGTTATCCCTCCTGTACTAGGCGTACATGATTCCGGGCATGATGACCTCATGGCTGCTGACTCCTGGAGTTTTGATGCTATCAAGCAGTGATGCTGAATAGATGGACCATTTGCCATAACGGTTGCGGATGGTTTCGATGGTGTCATCCAATTTTTCCAGCCTAGCCCACCTGGCAGCATCGTCAAAGAGCATCAGCTGCTGGGGCATGAACTTAGGTTCCAGGTTGATAGCGCGTACTGTAACAGCCCTCACATATGTATGCCAGTCGTTGTGTATTTCAAACAGATATTTTGCTGCCAGGGCGATCTCCATGGGGCTTTGGGTCGCCATGGGCAGCTGCATCTGATATTGACGATAGGATAGGTCTTTGTCCTTTACAGTGATCTGAACGCCATTAGCTTTCATGTCATGAACACGAAGACGGTGACTAATGTCCTGGGTTAGGTGGAGCATTACTTTCCAGACCTCATCATTGTTCTCCAGATCAGAGGTACAGGTTGTGCCGTGTCCGATGGACTTAACCGGGGAATAAAAGTCGTTTTTCATCACTCTGGACTGGTCCTCTCCGTTGGCAAAGAACCAAAGCATCTCACCGTTTTTCCCCAGAGTGCTCCGCAAGAAGTCTCTTGGCGCTTTAGCCAATTCTCCAATTGTCCGGATACCGTAGCGAGACAGCTTCCTGTCTGTAGCTCTGCCAACATAGAAAAGATCTGATACAGGCAGAAGCCAAACCTTCTCCTGATAATCGTCCCGACGGATGACGGTAATGGCATCAGGTTTTTTCATGTCGCTGCCAAGCTTGGCAAAGATCTTGTTGTAGGAGACGCCAATGCTGACGGTGAGTCCGAGCTCTTCCCGAGTGGTTCGCCGGATCTCCTCAGCGATAGAAAGATCATTTCCGCAGACACCCTGGCTTCCTGTCACATCAAGCCAGCATTCATCCATGCCATAGGGCTCAACCTGATCCGTGAAACGCTGATAAATCTCCCGGGTGAGTTTGGAATACTTCAGGTATTGATCGTACTGGGGAGGTACCATCAGAAGATCCGGGCATTTCTGTTTGGCTTCCCAGTTGACCATGCCAGTCTTGATACCAGCCTTTTTTGCCTTTTCTGATTTGGCCAGTACAATACCGTGGCGATCTTCCGTGGAGCCGCAGACCGCGATTGCTTTGTCCCGAAGTGCTGGATTCAGCATGATTTCTACCGATGCATAAAAGCTATTCAAGTCACTGTGCAGAATTGCTCGCTCGTTTTTCATGAAAAGCCACTCCTTTCCAGGGCTATGTAACATATTTGTTGACAGATGAAGTTGCGGTAGGTATAATGAAGATAACTTCATCTTGTAACTCAATGTTAACAGGTCAATGAAGATTAGTCAATATAAAAATGAAGTTGAAGAAGTTATATTCATTACAGGAGGCAAAGAAATGAAAACTTTCTCAGAGAAAACCAAAGAAGCTCGTGAGGCATTAAGGCTAAATCAGCAGCAGTTGGGTGAGCTGGTCGGGGTGTCCAAGCGTTCCATTGCAGCCTATGAGACCACCGATACCAAGCCTCGCGGAAATGTTGCGCGAAAACTCGCCGCTGCTCTGCAGGTGTCTGTGGATTATTTGCTGAATGATGAAATCACCGATCCGAAATATGGCATAGAAAAAGCTCCCTACATTGAGGAAGCTCGTGATCGTTTAGGGAATAAGGCGGCCAAGGAGATGAATGGCTTACTAGATCAGAATTTGGCCCTCTTTGCCGGTGGTGAACTGGATCAGGAAGCAAAGGACGCTTTTTTCGAAGCAGTAATGAAGGCTTACTTGAAGTGTAAGGATGAAGCCAGAAATACCTATAGTCCAAAAAAGAAAGGCGAATAAATATATTTGCGAACTATCTAAACTGAGATCCTATTTCTCGCGTACTGCAATCTACGAGTCCGTATTTTTGGACAGTCAATTTGCTTTAATGGATTTAAGGAAATCGGTCCTGGATGAGCGTTTATTTCAGATCAATTGAAGGTGATTACATGTCTATTGAATATATTTGTCAGAAAGTGTACCGCTTAATGCGCAAATATGATGAATCAGATCCCTGGAAGCTGGCGAATGCTATGGGTATAATCGTATTATTTCATCCCATGGGAACAACGCCAAAATCCTGTAAGGGTTTCTTTTTGTATCAATCCAGGAAAAAGCAAATCACCATCAACAGCGAATTACCAGAAGCCATCCAAAGGATCATTCTGGCTCATGAAATCGGCCATGCAGTCCTTCACCATGACGCTGCCAAGATGAGAACCTTTCATGACTTTGCGCTCTATGATACGTCTTCACAGATGGAATACGAGGCCAATCTCTTCGCTGCTGAATATCTGCTGAAGGATGAAGTGGTTAGAGAAAGGCTGAATGAGGATACCTTCTTCTTCTCCGTCGCCAAAGAACTGGAGGTGCCACCTGAACTGCTTGATTTTAAATTCAGGATTCTCAAGTTGAAAGGATGGCAAATTGAATCACCAATCCTGGCAAACAGCAACTTTTTAAAGAATTTGTCAGATCGGGGTGAGGACACGTGAATACTTCGTCCAAGGTTTATGTAGCTGTCATCGCAGCTTTTTCAGAAGACGGAAAGCTTGATCCAAAGCAACTTCGCTGGGAAGATGGCCGGGAATACACTATTGATAAAGTCCTAGATGTCCGTCCAGCAGCCGCACTGAAAGCTGGCGGTCAAGGTGACCGATATACGGTGCGGATCAAAGGTCACCAAAGCTATCTTTTCTTTGAGAGAAGCACAAATATCGGTGAGACGAATCTGGGAAGATGGTTTGTGGAACGGAAGTGAATAATGGAAATGATAATTCCTGTTAATGCCGACAGATTTCAGGTATCTGATCGGCTATTTTATTGCTCAGATAAGGCGTGATAAGAAAGATGATGGCGTGAATTTCAGAAAGTTATACAGAAAAAACGTTTTGAGAAGAGATTTTCGCAAATAACTATACATTTTTATGCCATTTAAGAATCCATCGTGATATAATCGAATAAATAGGCTATGTACTGTACTCCACAAATGAGGTGTGATCAGATGGATGTTAGCTACAACAAATTATTCAAACTGTTAATTGATAAAAGTATGAAAAAAACAGATCTCCGTATGGCAACAGGGATTAGTCCGAACACCCTTACAAAATTGTCCAATAATGAATATGTGTCCATGGAAGTGCTTGTTAAAATTTGCCGAGTGCTTGATTGTGATTTCAGCGACATTATGGAAATCATCCCAATTAAAAAACATGAATAGACTTCAATTCAGAATAATTTGATAGGAGGTGCATTGATGGCAAGAAAACAATATAGTGCCGGAATGGTCAAACTGCCATTTTGGTTTTCAGAATTTAAGAAAATGATCAGCCTGTTGAATTCAGGGATGTCATTATCAGAAATTAAAATTTTAAATTTGAAAGAAAATATTTTTTCGGCTCCAACTGAAGCTAGGGCCAAACAAATATTCAACACGGTATCTACACGAGTAAAGGCATTAGATTCAAGCTTCTATAATTTATTTGAGCAGTGCGATATCGCAAGTCAAAAACTGATTGCACTCATTGCAGTCATGGAAAGCGATACACTGTTTTTTGATTTTATGTATGAGGTCTATCGAGAAAAGTTGATCATCGGAATCGATGAGATCACAGATAGCGATATCAGCGTGTTTTTCAAAGACAAACAATTGCAGAATGAGCGGGTTGCCAAATGGACGGATCATACACTAAAAACCCTTGGGAAAAGTTATAAAACTGTATTAATGGAATCAAGTATCTTGGATAGAACTTCAGGGGCGAAAAAAATCATGAAACCAATCATGGATCAATCCTTGGAGTTAAATCTTAAAAACTGTGGTATGGAAATGACGCTCCGTGCCTTAACGGGGGTGCGATAATGGCCAGTTTGGAAGAACGACTCGACTTAGCGGAACGCTTGATCAAAAGTGAAAGCTTCCGGCAGAACAAGGGGCTTGGAAATGAAGTCGGTTACTATGTGTTTGACTATCCGGCTGAAAAAGAACTTGTGGTCAGAGAACGTATTGCCTACATGAAAAATAAAAACTCCCGGGGTACCGATGGGTTTGAGCTGGTCGTATTCGATCTTTATGACATCATGATTGATATCCTGGAAAAAGAAGGCTTTTTAGAACAGTGTTATGTGTTTGAAAAGAAAAAAGGATTCGACCGGATCATCAAAGCCGTGGGTAATCTTCTAAAGATCAATGATGCTGACAGTTTGATCGTCCAGTACATTCAGGAGAATACACCGGAAGATGCGGTAATTTTTTTGGTGGGAATCGGTAAATGCTATCCGATATTGCGATCCCATAAGGTACTCAACAATTTGCATCAAACTCTGGATCGAGTGCCGGTTGTGCTGTTCTATCCAGGGAAATACGATGGCCAGGAACTGGTCCTCTTCTCAACGATTAAAGATGATAATTACTACAGAGCCTTCAAGCTTGTAGATTAGGGGGATGAAGATGTTTATTAAAGATATGTTTGTTAAGCCCATCGACCGAGACATTAAAGGGGTCATCAAAGTTGGCCAGGCCGATGATGAAAACATCAAGCAAGAGTTGGAAGAATATGTGGTGACCAGAGAGCTGCAAAAGCACTTTACTGATTTTTTTAGCAGCTATAAAAAGGGAATCAATGGGTCTACCGACAAAATGGGTGTCTGGATTTCCGGTTTCTTTGGAAGCGGTAAATCTCACTTCTTAAAGATCCTGTCTTATTTAATCGAAAACAAGGAAGTCAACGGCAAGAGAGCCCTTGACTATTTCATAGATGACAAGAAGATCATCGATCCGATGGTTCTAGCGGACATGAAGCTGGCAGCAACTGTGCCAACGGATGTCGTCCTGTTTAATATCGACTCTAAAAGCGAAATGGCGGGAAAACAGACAAAAGATGCCATTGTTTCTGTATTTCTCAAAGTCTTCAATGAAATGCAGGGCTTTTGTGGTTCCATCCCTGCACTTGCTGATCTGGAACGGCAGCTCACAGAGCGAGGAAAATACGACGAGTTTAAAACCAAATTCGAAGAAGAGTTTGGAAAGACATGGATAGATTCCAGAAACAAGTTTGATTTCATCCAGGACACCGTTGTGGATGTCCTCTCAGAGATGGACTTTATGAGCGAATCCGCTGCCCGCAACTGGTGCGAAAAGGCCATAGAACCTTACCAGATCAGTATTGAGAACTTCGCCAAAATGGTGAAAGAATATCTGGAACACAAAGGCCGCAATCATCACCTTGTTTTCTTGGTGGATGAGATTGGTCAGTACATAGGTGATGACTCCAAGCTGATGCTGAATCTTCAGACCGTTACAGAAGACCTGGGAACAGCTTGCCGTGGTAAGGTCTGGATCATCGTGACAAGCCAGCAGGATATTGATTCAGTTACCAAAACAAAAGGCAATGATTTTTCTAAGATTCAGGGACGTTTTGACACGCGTCTCTCCTTGTCGTCTGCCAACGTGGATGAAGTTATCAAAAAAAGAATTCTGGATAAAACAACTACTGCAGAACAAACCCTTAGAATCCTATATGAGCAAAAATCCACCATCATCAAAAATCTCATTGTCTTCAACGATGGCGTGGAGAAAAAACTTTATGCTAATGAGAATGACTTTGCCTTGGTATATCCCTTCGTGCCTTACCAGTTCAATTTGCTAGCCAGTGTCCTGACCTCCATCCGGACTCATGGTGCATCAGGAAAACACCTGTCTGAAGGTGAGCGTTCCATGATCGCCCTATTCAAGGAATCGGCTATGAAGCTGATGGGTCGGGAACATGGCGCCCTAATCCCCTTCAATGTGTTCTATGATGCCCTGCATCAATTCCTGGATCACAGCCACAAAGGAGTAATCTCTCGTGCAGCTGACAACAGTTATATAAATCCTGATAATGAAGTAGAATGCTTTAATGTCAATGTTCTAAAAACCCTGTTCATGATTAAGTACGTCAAAGAGATTACAGCAAACACGGAGAATATCACCAGTCTGATGATTTCTGACATTGATACCGATCGGATCGCATTAAAGAAACGCGTCGAAGAAGCCCTAAAAATCTTGGTTCGACAAATGCTGGTCCAGAAAAATGGCGACAACTATGTCTTCCTGACCGATGAAGAGCAAGAAATAAACAGGGAAATCGAAAACCAGAATGTTGAGATGGCTGAGGTCATCAGCAAAGCCTCGGAGATAATTTTCGAAGATGTTTTCAGCGATAAAAAATACCGATACCCGGAACACAATGGACGGTATAATTTCGCGTATAACCAGATCGTGGATGACCGACCTTACAAGTCGAACCAGAATCATGATATTGGCGTTCGCATCCTGACCCCTGGTTCTGACTACAGTGAAGATGAAACGACCCTTCGGATGATGTCAGGTCAGGGCAAAGAAGTTCTAGTGGTGCTGCCGAATGACTCTGCATTCTTAAATGAGTTGAGAAGCGCACTAAAAATAGAAAAATACTTAAGACTGACGACTTCCAATAAGCTTGCCAAATTCGAGCAGATCAAAGAAGCAAAGCGAATTGAGATGCGCGAAAGAAACGGCAATGCGAAGCTGTTCCTTCAGGAGTCCATGAAAAATGCTGCCATCTATGTCAATGGAGATCGTGCGCAGATTGGAGCGAAAGAGGTTTCTTCCCGCATCAATGAAGCTTTGGGACGATTAGTCTCCACCGTTTACCACAAGCTGTCCTATATCGATGTGGTCATGAATGAGGCGAATATTAGATCATTGTTCAAATCAACGAACCAGCAGTCATTTACCCTTGAAGGCGGACAGGAAGCTAACGCACATGCCATTCATGATGTGCTCAGTTTTATTGCCAGCAATTCATCCATGCATACCAAGACCTCCATGAAAAGCATCATGGATCGTTTTATGAAAGCACCCTATGGCTTTGTGGAAGACGATGTGGAATGGCTGGTGGCAAAGCTGTTTAAAAACGGAGACATTTCTTTGACATTGAATGGTGCCTCCATCACACTGTTGAACAAATCAGATGATGAAATCGTCCGTTACCTAACAAAAAAAGAATACTTGGAGAAGCTTCTTACAGAACGTCGCCAGCAGGCAGGTATTGAGGAGAAAAAAGCTGTTCGGGAGGTCATGAAGGAATTATTCGGCGTGTCCAGTATCAATGATGATGACGATTCCATCATGCAGTCTTTCCAAAGCTACAGCAGCAGCCTCATCAATGAGCTGGATAAGTATGAAATCATGTATAACAATCATTATTTTCCGGGAAAGAAAACCGTTACGACTGGTAAAGGACTGCTACGGGCGGTTGTCCAGATTCAATCCCCGTCGGAATTTTTCAAGAAGGTCCATTCTGAACGGGATGCATTGCTTGATTTTGCAGAAGATTTCGAGCCGATAAAAGCATTCTTCTCCGGAGAGCAAAAAAATATTTTTGAGAACTCCTTAAAACTCATGAAAATCTATGATGAGAGTAAGACATTTATTGTCAGCGAAAAGGTTGAAGAATACGTCGCGGATGTTAATACCATTCTGAGGAAAGATGTACCTTATAGCGATATCCCTAAACTTCCTGATCTTCTGGATCGTTTCAAGGAAGCCTACATGGGTGTTTTGACTCAAATGGAAGGACCGATACTGGAAGCCATAGCAGATGCGAAAACGAGAGTGTTTGAGGTTCTCGATACGAAGTCCTATAAGGATGAGCTGAAAGACCGATACCTCAGACTATTTACGGAGATTAAAGATAAGGCAACCACCTGCAACAACGTAGCAACGCTTCAGAATATAAAAGTTGAAGCGGATGCACTGAAGGTTAGGCTGCTCAATGAGATGGCCAAGAAAGATCAGATTATACCTCCTGGTCCAGACCCAACACCTCCACCTAAAAAAAGCAAGAGTATCAGCATCAAGAATGTCAGCCGGACTTCGTCCTGGCAGATCGAGTCTGCACAGGATTTGGATAAGTACATGAGTGATTTACGGGCACAGATCATGAAAGAACTTGATCAGGACACCATCATAAACATTGAGTTTTAAGGGGGATCACTATGAATAAAACCGCAATTAAAAATTTTGCTATTTGGGCGAGAAATAAGCTCATAGCAGATATCACCTATAAGGCAGGCCTTCTGGGCATCACTGCAAAAGACATCAAGAGTCCCCTACCACAATCTACACAGACAGTCCAGTTCTTTGATATTGGAACCAAGGAGCCAAGTTCCATCACTGGAAAAGAAATTGAACAGCGCAAGAAGTTGGTTGAGGAAATTCAAAGGAAAGCCAACCAAAGCGATTACTCTACGGCATACAAGAATGTTATCGAGGAGGTTGCCTATACTTGGTTTAACCGACTAATTGCAATCCGTTTCATGGAAGTGAATGATTATCTTCCAACACGAATTCGAGTCCTCTCTTCCGAGGGCAATAGTAAAGCGGAACCAGATTTAGTGACTCATGCCATGGAGGCGAGCCTCGATTATTCTGCATACGAAAAAGATAGAATCATGCAGCTCAAACATGAGAATAAGCTGGATGAACTTTTCAGAATGCTTTTTATCAAGCAGTGTAATTCCCTAAACACCAATCTGCCTGAGCTCTTTGAGAAAATGAGCGACTATACCGAACTCCTACTAAATGTTTCTTTTACGGACAAAGATGGTGTGGTCTATCATTTGGTAAATGACATTACCGAAGATGATTTCAATGTATCCAAAGAAGGTCAGGTTGAAATTATTGGCTGGCTCTATCAATACTACAACGAGGAAAGAAAGAATGAAGTAATTAATATTTACAAAGGAACAATCAAAAAAGATGATATACCGGCTGCAACCCAGCTTTTTACAACAGACTGGGTAGTTCGCTATATGGTGGATAATTCACTTGGCAGATATTGGATTGAAAGAAACCCGCATAGTAAACTGTCCAACAAATTAAAGTATTTTGTTAAGTCCAAAAGCAATGAGATTCAATATGTAGATGAGAAAATATTTCCAGAAGATTTGACTATTTTTGATCCTTGCATGGGGAGCGGTCATATCTTGGTCTATGCTTTTGATGTTCTTATGGAAATATACAAGGAATGCGGTTATACAGAAAGAGATGCTGCGCAATTAATTATTAAGAATAATATATTTGGTCTGGATATTGATAATCGAGCATATCAGCTTGCTTATTTTGCTGTGATGATGAAAGCCCGAAGCTATGACAGAAGATTCTTGACCAGAGATATTGAGCCGAATGTATCTGCAATAATGGAAACAAACGAGTTATCTAAGTTTACTTACGATGGAATAACGAATGACAAGCCTCAAAATAAGGTTGGCGAGTACCTCATCAAAATATACAAGGATGCTAAAGAAATTGGAAGCTTGATTTCGGTTAAAAAGAATGATTACACGGCATTTATAGAGTATCTGAATAATTGCAATGTGGCAGGTCAGCTGTCTATCGAGAGTGATTACTGGTTTAGAGAAATAAAACCATTGATGAAAAAAATAGCCATTCAGGCATCAATAATGTCTAGGGAGTTTTCAGCTGTATGTACTAATCCACCATATATGAACAAATTAGAAGGTCAGTTGAAAAAATTTGTGGTGGAAGAATATAAGCCATACAGTGGGGATCTATTTTCAGTATTTATGTACAGAAATTTTGACTATTGCATAACTAACGGCTATTCTGCTTTTATGACTCCATTCGTATGGATGTTTATAAAAACATATGAAAATCTAAGAGTATTTATTATAAATCAAACATCAATCACTACCTTAATTCAAATGGAATATTCTGCTTTTGAAGAAGCTACTGTACCAATTTGTACTTTTGTTTTAAAGAATGGAAAGAAACAAGAAAAAGGTATATACATTAAACTTTCTGATTTTAAGGGTGGCATGGAAGTTCAGAAACAGAAGGTTTTAGAAGCACTTAGTGATGAGGACTGCAATTATTTATTTGAGACAAACGAAGATAATTTTTCAAAAATATCAGGGTCGCCGATAGCATATTGGATCAGTAATACTATTTTAAATTCATTTAATAACCAAAATTTACTAGACGTATCAAAACCTTGTAAGGGTATTGACACTGGAGATAACAACAGGTTTTTAAGATTTTGGTTCGAGGTCTCATTGTTGAAACAATATATTCCAAATGGGAAGGTTGTTACTTCGAGTGATCTGGAGAGGAAAAAATGGTTTCCATATAACAAAGGTGGCTCATTCAGAAAGTGGTACGGAAATAATGAATATTTACTTGATTGGAGTAATAATGGAAATACATTAAGAGCCTTTTCTGGTTCGAATTTAAGAAACAAAGATTATTACTTTAAAAAAGGCATTACATGGTCTACAGTTACTTCTGGAAGTCTAAGTTTAAGGTATTTTGATTATGGATTTTTATTTGACAATGGGGGTTGTTGTTTATTTACAGATGCCAATTTGTTGTATATTCAAGGTTTATTGAATTCGAAAGTCACAAAAGAATTAATGTCAATTTCACCAACAATTAATTGTCAACCAGGGGACATAGGGAGAATTCCAATCATTGTTTCTGATACATGGAAAACAAGAATTGAAGAGTTGGTTCAACAAAATATTAATATTTGTAAGATGGATTGGGATTCCTATGAAACATCATGGGATTTTCAAAAGCATCCATTATTGAGACATTCTGATACAAAATTTATTTCAAGCGCTTTTGATAAATGGAAACAGTTCATGGAAAATCAGTTCGCTCAATTAAAATCAAATGAAGTGGAACTGAACCAAATTTTTATTGAAATTTATGGATTACAGAATGAATTGATGCCAGAAGTCGAAGATAAGGATGTTACTGTCAGCCAACCTGATTTGAAACGAGATATTCGATCGTTTATTTCATATTCAGTCGGATGCATATTTGGTCGATACAGTCTAGATATAGATGGGTTAGCTTATGCAGGAAGTGAATGGGAAAATGGTTATTACAGTAAATTTATTCCTGATACTGACAATATTTTGCCAATTACAGACGAAGAATATTTTCAAGATGATATTTTAGGATTGTTTACGAATTTTATTAAGATTATTTATGGTGCTAAAACCATCGAAGAAAATCTTGACTTCATTGCGAATGCCTTAGGTAACAGCGGGAACAGTTCTCGTGAAGTCATAAGGAATTACTTCGTAAAAGACTTCTTCAAAGATCATTGCAAGGTCTATCAAAAAAGACCCATATATTGGCTCTTCGATAGTGGAAAACATAATGGTTTTAAAGCATTAGTATACATGCATCGCTATGATGAAAATACCATTGGAAATCTACGTATCGATTACCTGCATAGAATGCAGCGCATTTACGAAAATGAAATAGCCAGAATGCAGGATACCATAGAAAACAGCAGAGATGCCCGTGAAGTGACGGCTGCGACGAAACGTAAAGAGAAACTAATTAAACAACTACAAGAAACGAAAGAATATGATGAAAAAATTGCTCATCTTGCTTTGGCGCGTACTTCCATTGACTTGGATGACGGCGTCAAAGTGAATTACGAAAAAGTACAGATGGATACAGATGGCAAGATGCTTGATGTTCTGGCTAAAATTTAGAAGAAAGGAGGGTGTGTGATGGCTGAACTGAATTTAAAGCAAATAACCGACAAGCTCAATAATGAGTTCACTGGTGATACCCGTAAACTGGTCTTTTGGTACGATGAAAAAGCTGAATTTGAGGATGATATTGATACATTGGATATTTCCAATGCCAAGATCTATCATCTGGAAAAGGATAATCAGTTTTACACCAAATATTTTTTAGAACGGCAGGATACGGCAACCAACTACCTCATCTATGCCCCATTCCCACGCCCCCAGGTAAGGGACAACCATTTGGAAGACGTGCTGCTATATTCCAAGCAGTTTTTTGCGGATCGCGCATCACTCTTGACGGTGGATTTGGGAATTGACCAAAAATATAAACCGGTCATCCAAAAATACATCAAGTTCTTTGGGGCGAAAGATCGCACACAGAAATTCTATGATCTGGAACTAGAGAATTTTACCAAAGAAAGCATTGAAGTGGCTCTCATGAGCGTTCTGTGTAAAACAAAAATTGCTTTCTTTGACGAAGTTGTGCGAGTCATCCTCACAGAAGGCGAACTCGATGACAACAAATTTTTGGGTGAATTCGAAAAGTATGATCTTCTGGAACCTTTCTGGCGTTTGTGTGAAGAACAATTTGGCTACACCGACGTGAAACCTACGCTGGAGAAATTAGTTATTACCATGTTTGTGACCTACACGCAGAGATATCTTCAGGGCGAGCTGCCTCAGGCATGGAAGAGTTTTGCATCATATAAATCAGGGAATATCATCGCATTTCTCGATAGCCTGATGAACAATGTCTTATATCGAGAACAGTATAATGAGTTGTCATCATATGTGGCCAGAAATCTTCAGGCGAAGACAATTCTTGAATCCTACAATCCGGAAGTTTTGGTAAATTGTTATACCTTCGAGGTAATCGATGAAATCCTGATTGCCTGGGTGAATGACCGTCTCCTCAATGAAGATATTGGGGCAAAGCTTAACAACCTCTCCATACCAGAAATCTGTAAGGACCGTCGCAAGCGCCATTTTGGTGAACAGTATCGCTCAGAATATCATATGCTTGAAAGTGCCTTCCATGTCATATCAGCTGCCAAGTATCAAGGTAAAGAAAACTTTAAAGATATCAGCAAACAATACATTACAGCGGACTATAAGATCGATCAGCAGTATCGTAAATTCTACTTCAACTATGACCAGTTGAGTGAGAATGCTCATTTCGAAAAAATAAGAGACCTGGTGGAAAATATCTATACAAATGAGTATCTATCAAAGGGTGTTTATAGCTGGAATCAAGCACTGAGTAAAGAAGATTTTGCATCCGCTCTACCTCTTCAAAGAAACTTTTACAGCAAATATATCCAGCCCAGCAAAGACCGTGTTGTGGTGATTATTTCTGATGCCATGCGCTATGAAGTAGGTCAGACTCTATTCGCTAAGCTGGAGAACGATGAGAAGTGTACACCAAAACTGGAAGCAGTGTTAAGTGTCCTTCCTTCCTATACAAGACTCGGAATGGCGGCATTACTGCCTCATAAAACTCTTGAACTGACAGATGACAGCAGGGTCTTGGTGGATGGCATGCCTTGTGACTCTCTAAAGCAACGGGAATCTGTAATTAATCTCTACAGCCCAAACAGCCGATGCATCCAGTTTGATGATCTGAAACTCTTAAAGAAAACGGAGCTTCGGGAAGTCTTCACCGGGATGGATGTTGTTTATGTATACCACAATCAGATTGATGCCAGAGGGGATAAACTGAATACGGAGAACGAGGTGTTCACTGCTTGCAATGAAGCCGTAGAAGAGCTATTTGCCTTGATCAAACGGATATCAACGAATGCGAACACGCTTCACTTTATCGTGACAGCGGATCATGGATTCATATATAAACGAGATAAACTCCAGGAAACAGACAAGATAATTCACCTGGCTGATAAGGACGCATTTGTAAATCGTCGGTTTGTTGTTTCTAAAGATGCCCTTTTTGATGATGGAATTATATCCCTGTCAATGGGGGAAATCCTGGGGAACAGCGATTCGAAAATGGTGTCTGTGCCGGTAAGCTCCAATGTCTTTAAAGTGCCTGGCGGTGGGCAAAACTTTGTTCACGGAGGTTCATCACCACAGGAAATGATCATCCCTGTTATTGATGTAAAGGTTGAAAAAGGTCATGCAGATACAAGACCTGCACAGATAGTGCTTGTCAGCATGGTTCAAAAGATCACAAACCTGATATCTTCTCTGGACTTCATTCAGTCTGAGCCTGTCAGTGATGTGATCAAAGAGACCAGCTATAAAGTGTTCTTCATTTCCGAAGATAATGAGAAAATTTCCAATGAGTGCATTTATATTGCAGATAAAAAGGATAATGATCCCAGTAAGCGTATTTTCAGATTGAAATTCAACTTTAAGAATAAGCAGTATGACAAATCCAAGCGTTACTACTTGGTAGCATACGATGAGAAAAATGATGTTGAAGTTCTGCGTCATGGCGTCGTGATGGACATAGCCTTCGCGGATGACTTTGGCTTCGGCGTGTAGGGAGGGATGAATCGGTGGATGAAAGAGAAAGAGACCATGATGCAATCGAAATAGAACAATTTCAGGACGACTTCGATATTCAAGAGACCAAAGACGATGTTGCTGAAGTATTAGTCAGTTCAGGCAACCATCTCAATGACAAGCTGAACGAGGTTTTCGCGGGAAAGATCGTCCGGAAAGATCTGACAAAAAAGATCAAAGAAGGCGCAAATGTACCCATATATGTTCTGGAATATCTGCTTGGAATGTACTGTGCAACAACTGAGGAAGAAGCCATCGCGGACGGAGTCCGCAATGTAAAAAGCATCCTGGCTGAAAATTTTGTGCGGCCAGATGAAGCTCAGAAGATTATTTCCAAACTAAGAGAGCGTGGCACCTACACCGTTATCGATAAAGTAGCGGTTAAGCTCAATTATCGATTGGATATCTATGAGGCTGAATTTTCCAATCTTGGGCTCAAGAATGTACCTATTTCAGAAAAGTACCCTTCTGATTATGAACGACTGCTCAGCGGCGGCATCTGGTGCATTGTCCAGTTGGAATACTTCTATGATGAAGCTGACAAGAGCAGAATCCCCTTCATTATTTCGAAGTTGACCCCAATTCAGATGCCTAATTTGGATATGGCTGAAGTTATAGGTGGCCGTGATCAGTTCACCAAAGAGGAATGGATCGATGTTATTCTTCGATCTATCGGGATGGAACCAACAAGGTTCACACCCAGAGTGAAAATGCTGCTGCTGGCCCGGATGATTCCTCTAGTGGAAAACAACTTTAATTTTTGTGAGCTTGGACCACGCGGCACGGGAAAATCTCATGTTTATAAAGAGATCTCACCCAATAGTATTTTGGTTTCCGGTGGACAAACCACAGTAGCAAATCTTTTCTATAACATGGCCAACAAGACTGTAGGTTTGGTTGGAATGTGGGATTGTGTCGCGTTTGATGAAGTGGCAGGCATTACGTTTAAAGACAAAGACGGCATTCAGATCATGAAGGACTATATGGCATCCGGATCTTTTTCCCGCGGGAAAGAAGAAAAGAATGCTTCTGCCTCCATGGTCTTTGTAGGGAACATCAATCAAAGTGTGGACGTGTTACTTAAGACATCACATTTGTTTGATCCATTCCCGGAAGCCATGGCGTATGACAGTGCGTTCTTTGACCGCATGCATTGCTATCTGCCAGGCTGGGAGATCCCGAAATACCGACCGGACTTCTTCACGAATGAGTATGGATTTATTACAGACTATCTGTCTGAGTTTTTAAGAGAGCTGAGAAAGACATCCTATTCGGATGCAATAGATCATTATTTCAAGTTAGGTAATAACTTAAATCAGCGTGATGTGATTGCCGTCCGAAAAATGGTATCCGGTCTGATTAAGTTGATCTATCCAAACGGTAAGTTCAAAAAGGAAGACGTTGAAGAGATCCTCCGATTTTCACTGGAGAGCCGCCGTCGCGTCAAAGAACAACTGAAGAAAATTGGCGGCATGGAATTCTATGATGTGAATTTCTCCTATATAGACAATGAAGATTTCACAGAAGAATTTGTTCCGGTGCCAGAGCAAGGTGGCGGAAAACTTATCCCTGAAGGTCTGCACAAACCTGGACAAGTCTACACTGTGGCTCGAGGCAAATCTGGTATGCTTGGTGTATTTAAGCTTGAAACCGAAATGGTCACCGGTTCCGGAAAGTTTGAAAGAACCGGTATTGGATCGGATCGAGAAGCCAAGGAGTCGATCGAGACTGCTTATCGTTATCTGAAAGCCAATAGCAAAAACGTCAGCGGTACCATCAGCATCTCTAACAAAGATTATCTGATGCACCTTCAGGACCTTAATGGCATTGGGATAACCAATCAATTATCCTTAACGGCCTTCATTGGATTGTGTTCTGCGGCTCTTCATAAGCCAGTGATCGGCAGCCTTGCGGTCCTGGGAAATCTGAGCATTAGTGGAACTATTATAAAAGTTGAAGAACTCGCTAACGTACTTCAAGTTTGCCTGGATAGCGGTGCTAAAAAAGTTCTTCTACCAATTACATCAGCTGTGGATATGGCATCTGTACCACCGGAACTGATGGGTAAATTTAATTTGATTTTCTACCAGTCACCAGAGGACGCAGTGTTTAAGGCTTTGGGGGTTGAGTAATGGAATCGATAATTGTGAAGAATATCAAGATATTAAATAAAGGGTAATAACAATTGCTTCCTCAAATTGTCGAAGCAAAATAGGTGGGTTGTTATTTATTGAAAATTATAGTACATGAGAATTAAGTTGAGGGGAGAAATCATGAAGGATAGCCTGGCAAAAGTATATGCTGCATTTCGATCAGGATGTTTAGGCAACAATATTTTAGAAGCTTATTTTCCATTCTTTGCAAATATTATATGTGAAGATGCTTTGGAAATTATTGATGAACACTATATTGGAGATCGATTTAATAAAAAATATGAAATTCCAGTACCTTTAACATTCGTTCGTCAGGTTTTAGCAGTAGGAATAGAGAATAATTCAATTAATTATGATAGAGGTAAATATGTAGCAAATAAAAGTCTAATCGGGCAATATAAATTCGATAGCAATGATTTTGATAAAAAATGGGAATCAATTAAAGTCGGTTTTATTGAATACTGCAAGTCAAATGATCTAGATATCCGAGATGTTGACATAGATGGTCGGATGATTAAATTTATTGAAAAATACGATTTAAGTTTGGTCTCGAATGAATCATTTGGACCTCCTGATAACAATGATCTATTCGATTATGCTTGGAGCAAATACTTATCGGTGATTGAAAACACTAAAAGACCTGAATTTGATTTTTTTGCCTCTCTAAGCTTTAGCAATATTTTTAAAGAAGCTGTTTTCTATAGTGGTGATGGACGAAAAAGTTTTTCTGGACTTAATGTATATTTTGATTCTCCTATGATTTTCGCATTACTCGGGATGGATTCTCCAGCAAGAATGAGTTCTTGTAAGTTTCTGCTTGAAAAAATGATATCATCCGGTTGCAAAGTCCAACTATTTGATCATTCCTTCCAGGAAGTTGAGGGCATACTTTCTAGAGCAGCAGGCTGGGCTGTGAGTTCTCAATATGACATAAGAAAAGCAAATAATGCCGTACGGTATTTTCATGATAATGAAATGAACGACAATGAAATTGCGGAATACTGTGCAACTTTGGAGGATAAATTATCGCAACTAAATATTTCTATTAAAACGACTAATTTCGACGTTTACAGCGATGTATTTCAAGAAGATGAAGCTCAAATTTACTCAATGATAGAGTCAAAGTATAAGCATCAACTACAAGCTATCAGCGAAGAACGGAGACAAAGTATTCTAGTCGATGTACGTTCTATAATAATGATTTACAGGGAAAGGAAAGGACAAACTGCTACAAGAATACAATCGTCTCGTGACATACTACTAACCTTAAATGGTACCATCGCTAATGTGAGTAAAGATTATGAAAGCAACAGAAGTATTAATTCAGGTCATATTCCTGCATGTGTTTCAGCTGATTTATTCGGTACTGTTTTATGGTTGTTTTCACCAGCAAGCTTAATAGAATATCAAAGAAAACAATTACTTGCTGATTGCTATTTAGCTCTACGTCCTTCTAAAAAATTACTCATTAAGTATATAGAGTCATTAGAACTTGCACGTGCTTCTGGAGAGATAGATGATAAGCAGTTTCTTTTTATGCGCTCACATTCTGTAGTAAATGATGCACTAATGAATGTAACAAAAGGAGATTATGCCCGATTTAATGAGAGAACTTACATTGAAGTATATGATGAAATTCAAGATATTGCTGAAAAGAAATATAAAGAAGAAGCGGAATCACATAAAGAAACAAAACTGAAGTTGGAAGAAATTATCAACGTAAAGCAGGAAAAGGATTCAACAATTCTAAAATTGTCAGAAGACATTCAAAACTTAAAGCAAATTAACGACGAGCGAGAAAAAAAGGATTTTAGCAAGAAGTTAAAGCGAAGGGGATGGATATTCTCTGCAATCTTATTTGGGGCGCCTTATATTCTTTTGATTGGGACTATAGAGGCATTGAAGAGTAAGTATACTGAGTTCAGTTTTTATAATATCATTCGAATTTCAGGACTTGTGTTTATATCAATCTTGCTGTTGGTCTTGTTTGAAAGAGGGAAAAAATTCTGTTTTAATCTCGTGGAAAAGCAATTATTAAGACAGCAAAGGAAGTCCAGCAGTGAGGCAACAATCGAACAAGATTAATGGCAAGCAATGCAAGTGTTTATACACTTGCCAAAATCACATTTGATTTTTTATCCTGGGAGAATCCCAGACCCATTACTACAAGTTGAATGAATCATTCATCAAGTAACAATTTCGTGGCTTTTAGTAAAATTATATATCTATTTGAAAAATTTTAAAGAAAGGAGCTGAACTCATAATGATAAAGATTGTTGATAATCAAGAACTCAAATTGGAATATAAGAGAGGATTTGGAGCGTGGACATACCACCTTAGAATTCCAGGGACTGCAGATATTGAGGGGAATTGGGGTTTTCTAAAGGTATCCGGGACAATTGACGGTTATGAAGTAAAAAGCATTAATTTGGCTCCAAGGAAAAACGAAGACAAGATAATCTCGATCAATAGAAAGATTAGAGAGGCAATCGGTAAAAGCGGCGGAGATACAGTTAATGTGACTTTGTTTTTGCACGATTAAAATACTTGAAACATCTGACACAAATGATTTTAAAAGGGAAATACTTGGTGGCAACGCTGGCACTTTGTCAGATAACACAGTATTTAGGGCTTGCTCAACAAACCAATTTTCATCAGTAAGTCGAGCAAAGGTTGAATTGGATTTTTGAAAAAGCCTAACGAAGATAATTAAAGACAAACCAGTATAATTATTCATGGAAGGGTCAATTGAGCTGCTATTAGTTATTAATACGGATAAAATTGATTTGTCTGGTGCATGACGGGAGGAACCACAATTGGATCATTACTTACCCGGAACACCATAATCCAGTATAGGCGGCAACCCTGTTTTGAGAGTTCTTACAGGAAATGAATGATGGTAATTATGTTGCATTTGAAGAAGGAGGCTTATTCGTTCGTGAGTAATGATATTAAAGCAATTGAAACAGAATATGACGGACATCGATTTCGCAGTCGACTTGAAGCTCGTTGGGCAGTCTTTTTCAATGCAGTCGGTCTAACTTATGAATATGAAATTGAAGGATTTGAAATGGATGGAACCAGATATCTTCCGGACTTTTATATTCCCAGCTTGAATAGGTGGTTCGAAATCAAGGGCAAGCCGTTGAGTCTGAACGAAATAAAAAAGTGCGAAGAATTCTGCCGTAGGCTTGATAATGAGAATATAAAGTACTCAGTCCTTATTGGGTCGCCGAATTTATGCGCCATACGCTTCGGAGATTTTTTTGGAATACTGGAGTACGTCTGGGAGTGGCCCTCTGAAAAGTATCCTGACAATTATCGCATTCAAGCTCCCAAGGAACTTATAGATGACGAGTACTATTCCCGATTTGTAAAGGGCTTATGGGTTGTTCCTGATAAGACGGAAGAGGAAGTTGCGGTTGCAGCTGTTGCAGCAGGCAAGGCAAGATTTGAATTTGGAGAAAAGCCTGATGTATAGGGATTCTAAAGTTGAGGCGATGGGATTTCGGACTGGTTCCCTCAGAGCGAAGTCTTGAAGCGGTCGGCAAATCTGTGCGTTTGCATATTATAGGTAGGAGCAAGGTCTTTGACCTGTTTCCGAGAACGCACAAGGGTAAAAATCGGCGTGTTTTAAGGGAAAAACACGCTTTGATAAATTTCCGCCAAACGAACACAATAATCTGACATCAATCTGGAGCAATCGAGCCACGTTGAGAGTATAATTCTGATGACGTATTGTGGTTCAGGGGGCGAAAAGTAGAAGTTGACCACAACATATAGTGGTTCAAGAGTGATTTTGGAGCAAAAAATGAGCGAAAAAACACCGTTTTTTGACCCCTATTTTTGGGGTGCTTTATAGATGACATAGGGTAAAAAGAGTGATGACATTATAAAGGTGGAAAAATTGATGGCTCAGAAAGAGGGAGAAATAATCCTCTGGGATGATAAGAATTTTATATAATCTAATGTAGTGGTAGTTGTTTTGAAACAGCTACCACTATAGTTTTTTAATAGTTTGAAATTTTATTTCAAACTATTATAGAACCTACAATATTTGTGTTTTTAAAATAGGTTTGTATAGAAATCACCCTTTTATGGTATTAATGTCGTAATAGATGGTTTTGAGATATTTCAAATAATATAAAAAACACTTGAATAAATGCTCATATAACTATTGACATATGAGAAAAACAATAATATGATAAATACACAACGTATGAATGCTTGCTCAAGTATTCAGATGAAATGATTTAAAAAGAGGTGATAATATGACTGAAAAATTTAATTCAATTGAAAGATGTGACTGCAATGTAATTCATGAGGATATTGTAAATCAAGTTAGAGATAAAATGCCTCAAGAAGAAAGCCTTTATGATCTAGCAGAATTATTTAAAGTATTTGGAGATTCAACACGAATCAGGATATTATGGGCTTTACATGAAGCTGAAATGTGTGTTTGTGATATCGCTGTATTACTTAACATGACACAATCAGCAATTTCCCATCAGCTGAGAGTCTTAAAACAAGCTAATTTAGTGAAAAACAGAAAAGAAGGGAAAGTAGTATATTATTCATTAGTTGATGATCATGTAAGAGAAATATTTGACCAAGGTCTAATTCATATCAACGAGAAGTAGTAATGTGGTATAATAGAATATTTTTTGAAGATATTTGGGCAGATATTTAAGTCTTCATATCAAATGAGCTATGTTTCAATAAAATTTGAAAAAGACTTGTAGTATTCAAAATAAAATTACAAATAATATTTAGGAGGATTTAATAATGAAAAAGAAATTTATACTTGAAGGTTTAGATTGTGCAAATTGCGCGGCAAAAATGGAAAAGGCTATTAATGAGCTTGATGGAGTGAAAGAAGCTACTGTTAACTTTATGACCACAAAACTCGTTATTGATGGTGAGGATGAAAAAATGCCAACAATAATAGCAGAGGCCGAAAAAATAGTTAAAAAAATTGAACCCGATACAACTATGAAAAAGGCTTAAAGGAGGCTATTTAGTATGACAAAACGACTATGGCGAATAATTATTGGTGCAGCCGTGTTAGCTACAGCAGTATTGCTTAATTTAAATAATGAATGGTTACAGATTGCTCTCTTTATAATAAGTTACATTATTGTAGGTGGAGATGTTGTAAAAAAAGCTGTAAAAAATATTTTTAAAGGTCAAGTTTTCGATGAAAACTTTTTAATGAGTATTGCAACAATTGGTGCATTTTTTATTGGTGAGTATCCTGAAGGTATTGCAGTTATGCTGTTTTATCAAGTTGGAGAACTGTTTCAAAGCTATGCAGTTGGCAAGTCGAGAAAGTCAATTGCAAGCCTTATGGATATTCGACCAGATTATGCAAATGTTAAAAAAGGCGATGAACTTGTTAGGACTGACCCGGATGAAGTACAAATTGGAGATATTATTGTAATTAAAGCAGGAGAAAGAATTCCTCTTGATGGCAAGGTAATAGAGGGAAGTTCAATGATCGACACATCGGCACTTACTGGTGAATCTGTTCCTCGTGAAGTAGAAGTAGGAAGTGATATCCTGAGTGGGTGCATCAACATTAATGGAGTTATTACAGCAGAGGTTACCAAGGAATTTGGAGAATCTACTGTAAGTAAAATTCTTGATTTAGTTGAAAATGCAAGTAGTAAAAAATCCAATTCAGAACAATTTATTACGAAGTTTGCGAGATATTATACACCGGTTGTGGTTATAATTGCAGTTTTTTTAGCTATTATACCGCCTCTTGTTATAGACGGGGCGACTTTTAGTGTTTGGATATATAGAGCACTAGCATTCCTTGTGGTATCCTGTCCGTGTGCTTTAGTTGTTTCAATTCCTTTGAGTTTCTTCGGTGGAATAGGTGGAGCCTCAAAAAAAGGTATTTTAGTCAAGGGTAGTAACTATTTAGAGGCATTAGCAGAAACTGAAATTGTTGTTTTTGATAAAACTGGAACACTAACGAAAGGTGTATTTAATGTACAGGAAATTCATCCAGAAGGAGTTTCCAAAGAAGAGCTACTAGAATTAACTGCATATGTGGAAAGCTATTCCAATCATCCGATTTCACTTTCACTGAAACGTGCATATGGCAAAGAAATAGACAATGGACGTATTTCAGATGTAGAAGAGATATCAGGTCATGGTGTTATTGCAACAGTAGATGGCAAAAAGGTTATGGCAGGAAATATCAAACTTATGAAAATGATGGATATCCCTTATTTCAAGGGAGAGCTGATTGGTACAGTTGTACATGTTGCAGTTAATAACCAATATATAGGTTACATTGTAATTGCCGATGAGGTAAAGGAAGATTCAGCACAAGCAATCAAGGAACTTAAGGCAGCTAATATTAAACAAATAGTTATGTTGACAGGTGATAATAAAAGTGTTGGTTCAAAGGTTGCTAAAGAGCTTGGTCTTGATAAGGTTTATGCAGAACTGTTGCCAGCAGACAAAGTTGAAAAACTAGAAGAATTATTTTCGCAAAAATCTACAAAAGGTAAACTTGCTTTTGTTGGTGACGGAATCAATGATGCACCTGTATTAGCCCGTGCAGACATTGGAATAGCAATGGGTGGTTTAGGTTCTGATGCGGCCATTGAAGCTGCTGATATTGTAATTATGACTGATGAGCCATCGAAAATTGCTACTGCAATGAAAATTTCTAAAAAGACACTAAAAATTGCACATCAAAACATAGTATTTGCAATTGGAATAAAAATAATTGTTCTTATTTTGAGTGCTTTTGGAATAACTACTATGTGGGCAGCTATATTTGCAGATGTAGGTGTAACTATCATCGCAGTATTAAATGCTTTTAGAGCTTTGAATGTAAAGAATCTATAAACTATTTTTCCTATTCACCCCTTGAATGATACCGATAATTGACGATACAATCAAGGGGTATTTTTTAATTTAAAAACTATAAATGAAAATTGGTTGGGATTTACCTTGAATTAAATGGTTTTAAAGATATGGAGGTTATGTAATTGAAAGTTATGAAGACTAAG
>NZ_CP092282.1:347500-535000 GCF_024972775.1 Dehalobacter sp. DCM
CTCGGTGTTTCTGTAATGCCATTCTACTATGGGAGCTTCGTCATAGAATAATGTCTATTTTTTATGCTTTTGCATAGGATCAAACTATGGATTGGAAACTCCTCTATGGACACGGCAAAAATAATAGCATATAATTCAAGATATAATATTTGAGTCAAGAAGAAGACTGTGATTAACTTATTGCAGATTGATGGCGATAAAATGAACATTTAATGTAACGAACCACGAAGGTTGCATAATCCGCAGGAGCGGGTACTGGCTTTTGTGGTTTTGCTGTTCAAAAGCTGCACAAATTAATTTGCCTTATAATATAACTGATGGGAACGGAAAAATGGAAAAAAGAAAAACGGTTATTATTACCGGAGCATCAAGGGGTATTGGCAGAGCAATGGCGGTATTGTTTGCGTCGGAAGGCTATCATGTGCTTTTTACCTATAACCGGTCGAGAACCGAAGCATATAAAACACATAATGACTTAAAGAAAAAGGGTCAGTCAGTGGCAGTTTGTAAAACGGATATTACCAAACGCAAGCAGACCGATTTAATGGTCGAACGTTGTATTAAGCTATTCGGCAGTGTGGATATTTTGATTAATAATGCCGGGATAGCCCAACAAAAGCTTTTTTCGGATATTGCTGAAAAAGAATGGGATATGATGATGAATATCAATCTCAAAGGCGTTTTTAACTGTACCCAGAGTGTTCTTAAACACATGCTCGTACAGAAGGAAGGTAAGATCATCAATGTTTCTTCAATCTGGGGAATGGTCGGAGCCTCCTGCGAGGTCCATTATTCCGCTGCCAAGGCAGGCGTGATCGGCATGACGAAAGCCTTGGCCAAGGAACTAGCGCCAGCGAATGTCCAAGTCAATTGCATTGCTCCGGGCATCGTTCAGACGGATATGCTTGATTCATTTAGCGATGAAGAGTTAAATGCGTTAAAACAGCAAACTCCTTTAATGAAATTAGGCAGTCCAGAGGACATAGCTTCTTGCGCTTTATATTTGGCATCTGAGGGAGCGGATTTTATTACGGGCCAGGTGATAAGTCCAAATGGCGGATTTGTAATTTAGATTGGTAATTAAAAGGTTATTATCTGGACATGGAATGTTGAAAAGAGTATAATAACTTCAAAATTTTTAATACAAACAGTTTGAAGAAATTGCTTTCGTATTGTTTGAGGAGAATGGTATGCGGATTGCTGTAATAGATGGTCAAGGCGGCGGCATCGGCAAAGCGATTGTCGAAAAGCTTCGGAGGGAACTGCCTGAAGATATGGAAATCATTGCTCTGGGCACAAACGCACTGGCCACATCTTTTATGCTGAAGGCCGGTGCCAATGAGGGGGCTACAGGAGAAAACGCGATTGTGTTTAATGCAGGCAAAGTCGATATTATTATGGGAACGGTAGCAATTATTGCTGCAAATTCTATGCTTGGCGAGTTAACCCCCGTTATGGCCAAAGCGATTGCTGAAAGTCCAGCCAAAAAAGTTCTTCTGCCGCTAAACCGGTGCAATATTGACATAGTAGGAGCAGATAAAAGCCAGCCCCTGCCGCATTTGATAGATAGTGCCATCCAAAATATTAAAGCATTATTTTGAGGTGAGAAAAATGTGTGAAGCAAATGTTTATCTAATTGATGAAAAAGGAGAAGAAAAACTGTTTCTCGAATCGGTAGACAAGATATTTCCAGAAGAAGAAAACCTTGTGCTGGAGAATATCTTTGGTGAAAGGAAAATTGTTAAGGCGAAAATCAAAGGAATGGAACTGGTGGATCATAGAATCGTGCTGCAAAAATAAGTTATTTGATAAATATTTTTTTGATATAGACATGTAATTTAATATGTCTTATAATTTGACTATCAAAACTGAGTCATGAAGACTCATAGGTATTTAGATCCAAAAAACCAAACGAAAGATATGGATTAGAGCAAGCCACGAAGGCTGAGAAACATCCGCAGGAGCGGAGGTTCAGCTTCGTGGTTTTTTATTTTTGCGAAATTCCGCATTTGGTAACAAGAGAACAATGAGAATTTTAATCCCCCCCTAGCGGATTGTAGAATATGGGAAATCCTGATACTCTAATTTTCAACTGAGGTGATAAAAATGAATATCGAAGAAATCCGAGAAAGATGGAGCCTGAAAGAACAAAACAAAAAAGCCAGCTTAGATATGTGGAATTCAATGGCCGGAAGCTTCGGTGAAAATGTTCGCCCTGGTTTTGAGGAAGATGTGTTTTTGAAGCTGCTGATAAACAAGAATATGCTGAATCCGAAAGGACTGATCCTGGACGTCGGATGCGGAGCGGGCAAATATGCGTTGGCCTTAGCCGGCAGATGCAGTCAGGTGACCGGTGTTGACCTGTCTCCTCAAATGATTGAGATCGCCAAGCGAAAGAAAGTTGAGTTCGGAATAAAAAATGTGGATTTTCTCTGTGAAGACTGGCATTACTTGGACATTGAGAAAGCCGGATGGCAACACAAATTTGACCTCGTGTTTGCCCATATGACACCAGCCGTTCAAAGTGCGGATACTTTTGAAAAGCTGAGTACTGCATCGAAAGGCTGGTGTATACTCTCCAAGCCGATTCGGCGAACCGATCCGGTGTCTGATGCCGTTAAAGCGCTGGCTGGAATTAAGGAGAAGCGGGAAAGCAGTGACGAAGAGCTGGTATTCGCGTTTGAGCTTCTTTGGCGTCAGGGGTATCTTCCGGAACTGGAATATGAGAAACAGGTTTGGAAAATGAGGAAAACGTTGGAACAGGCAAAAGGTATGTATATCAACCGGATAAAAACTTACCGTGAAATTTCCCCAGCAGAAGAAAAAGAAATCGAAACCTATTTGGGCTCCTTGGCCAAGGATGGTTTTGTTCATGAAGAGGTTGATACAATCATCGCAACAATGGTTTGGCAGGTTTAATGTAAGACCGGATCAATAATAGCAAACAAGGAGGAACTGAAAATGTGTGTAAAACTTACCGAATGGGAAAAGGCGGTAGAATTCCATGGCCATCAATGTCCTGGACTGGCTATCGGTTATAAAGCGGCAGTCACGGCTCGGGAAAAAATGGGCGTGCGCTTTTCCATGGATGAAGAAATTGTCTGTGTTACCGAAAACGATGCCTGTGGTGTCGATGCGATCCAGGTCATGACCGGCTGCAGCATGGGAAAAGGGAATCTGATCTATAGAGGAACCGGTAAAATAGCGTTCAGTTTTTTTAACCGAAAAAACGGAGAAAGCCTGCGTTTAATTCTAAAGCCGTTTAAAGGGGAAATGAACAGGGAAGAGCGGCAGGCATATATCCTGAACGCCCCGGCAGAAGAGATTTTTCAGATGATGAAACCAAGTTATGAATTGCCTGAAACGGCAAGAATTTTTACCTCAGTGGTTTGTGAATCCTGCGGGGAAAGCGCGCCGGAACATAAAATCAGACTGCAGGACGGCAAAAAAGTTTGTCTGGACTGCTTTAAAGATTACGGCAGGGGCTGGTAGAGATAGGGTAATGAAAGAAAAAAGTTAGAAGGAATAAGACCTAATGAAGCATAAACAAACTGACGCATGCAATTTACAAGAAATGGATATCTATCGCCAATATACATATAAGAAAAAAATAGTGATTTTGGTGCTGGCTTTTTTAATTGTCTTGTTAGCTGTAGCCGCTGTCAACGCCGGCTCATTTAATCTCAATCCGATTCAGGTAATTCAATCGCTCCTGGGAAAAGGGAGCGATGCTTCCAGTGTTGTCATCTGGCAAATACGGATGCCCAGGATTCTGGCGGCGATAACTGCCGGCGCTGGGTTGGCGGTGGCCGGATGTGTCATGCAAAATAATCTAAGGAACCCGCTGGCCGCGCCTGATACGCTGGGTATTTCCCATGCGGCGGCTTTCGGAGCGAATATTGCCATTATTGTTTTAGGAGCCGGCAGTATTTCCAGTACAAGTACGGATGCGGTGACCATCAATAATCCCTATCTGGTTACGCTTTGTGCTTTTGCCTGTTCTATGGCGGCAACGCTGGTGATTTTGCTGTTGGCAAGAATACGGGGCTTTTCGCCCGAAGCTATGATCCTGGCAGGGGTAGCGCTGAATTCCCTGTTTATGGCTGGAACCATTCTGATCCAATATTTTGCCAGTGATGTCCAGGTGGCTGCCGCCGTTTTTTGGACTTTCGGGGATCTGGGAAGGGTTGCCTGGAGGGAAGTATTGATTCTGGCCTGTCTTGTGATTTTCGCCTTTATTTATTTCCTGTTTAAAAGGTGGGACTATAACGCGCTGGACAGCGGAGAAGAAACCGCCAAAAGTCTGGGCGTTCACGTGAAAAGAGTCCGGCAGGGAGGCATGTTTGTTTCGGCGTTAATAGCCTCAGTAGCGGTATCTTTTCTCGGTATTATCGGTTTTGTCGGACTTATCGCGCCTCAGATCATGCGCAGGATTATCGGAGGTGATCACCGCTACTTGATACCGGCTTCCGCTCTGATGGGATCCGTGCTGATGCTTTTTTCCGATACAATTGCCAGGACCATGGTTGCCCCGGTAGTGCTTCCTGTTGGAGCCATCACTTCCTTCTTTGGGGCGCCGCTCTTTTTATACTTGCTGATAAGGGGGTATCAAAGACGATGATTTTATCCGTCCAAGGATTGGCGTTTAAGTACCCGAGCCGGGGGGTATTGCAGGACATCAATTTTTCCGTGGCCAAAGGAGATTTTCTGGCTATTCTAGGAGTAAACGGCGCGGGGAAATCCACACTGCTCAAATGTCTGAATAAAGTGTTAAGCCCTCATGCCGGTACGGTGTTTATCCGGGAGGAAGATACCGGCAAACTTAGCCGGAGGGAACTGGCCAAAAGAATCGGTTATGTTGCCCAGCGTCAGGAAAATGCTTTCGCCACCGTATTTGATGCTGTTCTTTTAGGAAGAAAGCCGTATATTCAATGGGAAGCTTCCCAAAAAGATATAGAAATTACCCGCAAGGCTTTAAAATCTCTGGATCTGGAAGGATATGCCTTGCGTTACCTGAATGAACTCAGCGGGGGAGAACAGCAAAAAGTTGTCATAGCCAGGGCCTTGGCGCAAGAACCTGAACTGCTTTTGCTGGACGAACCGACCAGTAGCCTAGACTTGAAAAACCAGCTTGAGGTCGTCAAAATTGTCCGGAGTGTGGTCCAAGACAAGCAAATGTGCGCGGTGGTCACGATGCATGACTTGAATCTGGCGATCCGATATGCAAATAAGTTCCTCCTGCTGAAAAACGGCGTTATTTTTGCCGTCGGCGGTCTTGAAGTGATGACGCCCGAAAATATTGAAAGTGTTTATGCTGTACCGGTCAGAATCAAAGAAATAGAGGATATCCCGGTTGTGGTGCCGGTTTAAATATTCCGACCCAATGAGAGTATCCAAACAAAAGAATCGAACTGAAGAAAAATATGAATTGGAGGGTAAAAATGAAAAGGAAGTTTATCTCACAAAGACAATTAATCGCACTAACCCTGGCGGCTCTCTTCTGTCTGACCTTTGTGTTCAGCGGTTGTTCCGCCCAATCATCCCAGAATGCTTCCGCAAAGTTCACGGTAACGGATACGCTGGGAAGACAAGTTGAAATCAATGGAACAGCTAAAAAAGTGGTTGCGATCGGTCCTGGAGCTTTAAGGCTTTGCTGCTATTTCGAGAATACGGATATATTTGCGGGTATTGAGCAAATGGAAATCGATAGTCCGACAGGAAGACCATACTTTTATGCCAATCCGTCGCTGGCGAAGCTTCCGGTTATTGGGCCGGGAGGACCCAATAACGCTCCGAATCCGGAACAAATTCTTGCCGTAAAACCGGATGTTATTTTTACAACTTACGCAGCGGATCAAGCCACTGCCGATAACTTGCAGTCCAAAACCAGTATTCCGGTTGTGGCGTTAAGCTATGGCCAAACATCAACTTTTGATCCCCAGGTCGATGCTTCCCTGACACTTATCGGCAAAATTATCGGCATGGATAAAAGGGCTGAGGAATTAGTCGGTCTGATGGCCCAATACAAGACGGATCTGGATACCAGGACCAAAGATGTGGCTGACACTCAGAAACCGTCCGCTTATGTCGGCGGCTTAGGAATGAAAGGCGTCCACGGCATAGAGAGTACGCAGGGCAATTACTCGCTCTTTAATGCCGTCCATGCCATTAATGTGGTCGATGAAACTGGGAAAACAGGTTCTTTGATGATTGATAAAGAAAAATTGATCAGTTGGGATCCGGATAAGATCTTTCTTGATGGGGCCGGATATGCTTCGGTTCTTGAAGACTATAAGAAAAACCCTAAGTTCTATCAAAGTTTGTCTGCAGTAAAGAACGGAGAACTCTATGCCCTGCTTCCGTATAATTACTATACGACCAATATCGATACATCAATCACTGATGCTTATTACATCGGCAAAGTCCTTTATCCCGAACAGTTTAAGGATGTCGATACCGAGAAAAAAGCGGATGAAATTTATCAGGCGCTTTTAGGAAAAGATGCTTATGCCCAGATGGCTAAGGATTTTGGTGGGTTTAGGAAACTTGAGCTGAAGTAAAACGCTTTTTCTCAGTCAATCGTTAGCTTTAATTGATATAAACATAGGGATTAACACCCATCAGGCTGAAAAATACACCTGATGGGTTACTTCTAATCATGATAGTAAAGAGGTGTTTCATGTGATACTGGAACCGCGTAAAAGAGAACAGATTATGCCTTTACCGGTCGCCCTTATTTCGACAATGAGCAAAGACGGTGTGCGTAATATTGCTCCCTGGTCGAATATTACCCCGATTCTAAGACCCTATGAGGAAATAATTTTGGCTTCCTGGATAAAGAGAGATACATTAACCAATATTCGGGAAACAGGAGAATTTGTCATAAATGTTCCTCCGACTAATCTGGCTGATGCGGTGATGGTTTGTTCCAAAAATTATCCTCCGGAAGTTGATGAGTTTCTGAAAGCTGGTTTAACGCCGTTCCCGTCCAAACAGATCAAGGTTCCGGGAATTGAAGGGTGTTTGGCTTGGGCGGAATGCAAGCTGGTTGAAGAAATACTCCGGGAAAAGTATTCGCTGGTGATTGGTCAAGTTGTTCACCTGGAGGTAAATGCGTCCTTCTTCAATGAGGACGGAGACATGGATTTTGAACGTGCTCAGCCGCTTTCAGTGATGTTGGGTAATGAACAAATGTGGTTTACGAGGCCGGTTTTTACCGGAAGGAAAGCAGACTATGCCGAGATGTTCGTTAAATAATTTATTATAATAAACAATAGCTCTTTAAAGAATAAAGATTGCTTGCTGATTATTTGAGCTTAAAGATTATTACAGGGAGGCTAGCATGAAGATTACTGTTTTATATGTCAGTGTTACAGGCAATACGGAAAAAATGGCAGGGTATATTGAAGAAGGAATTGAAGAGACGGGATGCGTCGAAGTAAGACTGATGAATCTGGCCCAGGAAGAGACCATGGATTATGGTTTCATCGAAGACAGTAAGGCAGTCATTATCGGGACACCGGCTTATGTCGCGGATATGTGCTGGCAATTAAAAAAATGGTTCGATACGGACTGGAATTGCAGCTTAGCCGGAAAGCTCGGTGCAGCGTTTGCTACCGCAAACTGTATGCATGGCGGAGCAGACCTGGCGATTTCCAGTGTTTTGAGTCATATGCTGGTCAAGGGTATGCTGGTATACTCGTCCGGGATGGGCTGCGGCAGACCGTTCATTCATTTGGGACCTGTTGCGTTAAGAGACGATCTGGAGGGAAAAAAAGAACTATTTCAGTTATTTGGAAGACGGGTTGCAGAAAAAGCGGTGGAATTATTTCGCTAAAGTCGTATTAGGGGATGCGGCAGAGCAGTAAAACGATAAAAGAAAATAAGAAGGTTTCTGCTTACAGCCAGTTTAGTTTTCAGGGTCAAAAAACATAATCATAGTATGGAATAAAAAGCAGGGTACATCTCCTGCTTTTTATTATAAAAAAGTATCAAAATGATAAATGTTGTGCAAAATCGAAAAATAGCGCAATGATAAAAAAATAGGTAAAGCGTGGAAAGTCCCTGTTTTAAAGGATTGTAAGAAAAAGCATATTCTGGCACGAAAAATGCATCAATATTCTACGGTAAGACAATTTATATAATATTACTCATGAGGCATTGATAATAAAGAGAATTGTCGGTAAGACGAATTATACTTTAGCGAAATGAGGAGGTGATACTTTGTACAAATATTTGGTGAGTCTTAGAAAACAGAAAAACGCAATAAGCATGCCCAATAAAAGGAATATACCTTTAAATCCTTATGCTATAAACAAGCATTACGTTAAGCAAAGCTTGAACATAAACAGTAAAGACTCGCAACGGACAGATTTGCAGACAGTAAATTGATCTAAAAACAATCAAATGAATGACGGTCTGTCCGAACGAAACGAAAGGTAGTATTTTTTATGGAAGAACGGTTAAATAATTTTGATTTATACGGATATATTACAGCACAATGCCTGAAATATTACAGTGAATCTCCGTCCAAGCCCCCGCTGGAGATGGCGGAAGCCCTGATGGAACACCCGGATTTTCTTATGCATTGTCCGGAGCACCACTATCTGGTGCCGGCAGTGCTGCTCACGGCGGCCTGCCGGATGCAAGGGCGGCCGGCCGACGATTTGGCGAAGCTTCTGGAGGAAACTCAAACCCGTTCCAAAAATGTGCTGGGCGCTTTTTGCGGCTTGTATGGCGCTTGTGGCGCGGCCATCGGCATAGGCATCTATGCCAGTGTGCTGACCAACACCACTCCTTATTCAGTGGAAACCTGGTCCGCGGTCAATCTCGGCACAGCGGAAAGCTTGTTGGAAATGGCCAAAATAAACGGCCCGCGCTGCTGTAAGCGCAATACCTATCTGGCGCTGCAATATGCTTCGAGCTTCAGCCGGGAACACCTGGGAATTGATCTGGCGGATTGCGGCGCGATTCAGTGCACGCACAGTGCACGCAACAAAGAATGCAAACGTGGACAATGCCCGTTTTATCAGCAAAGCGTGTAAAAGGGGGACGATGAATGTCAAAAGTGGCGATAACGGTTCCGGATTTGGCCAAGAAAGTTGTCGGCAAATATGCCTGTGAATGTGAAAAGAATCCATTGGATATGCAGGATAAGGAAGGACAGGTTTTTTGGCTGGCGGACCTTGAGGATTGGGTGGAAGAAGGGGAAACTGTCTGCGAAGGCGAAGTCCAAAAAACCACCATTCAAATACCCGCTCCTTGTTCCGGCCGGATCGGGGAGATTTGCCTGGACGACGGCGAGACCTTCCGGCTCGGGGATATTTTAGGGTATATGGAAACAGATGGAATAGAGCACATCACTGAGGAGGAGCAATGATCTCGAATCAAATCAAAAAAACAGAGGCGCAATGCATAGCCGAACACGCGCCTTTTTGTCAGGCGGCTTGCCCGCTGCACCTGCCGGTGCGTAAGCTGGTAAGTCTCATCCGGAAAGAGAATTTAAGCGGGGCGGCGGGGCTAATCCAAAAGTACGTATATTTTCCCAGACTTGTGGCCAAAGCCTGCCCGGCCCCCTGCGAGCAGGCCTGTCAAAGGGCGGAGCTGGACGAGAGCATTGCCGTTAACCTACTGGAAAGAGCGGTTGCGGCCAATGCATCGTTCCCGGCGCCGCAGCTGGCACCGGAAATTCAAATCAGAAAAAAAGTAGCCCTTGTCGGCGGGGGACTCAGCGCCTTAGCTGCCGCCTGGGTTCTGTACGAAAAAGGGTTTGCCCTCACACTCTTTGAAAAAAGCGGAAATCTGGGCGGCAGAGTACATACAGTAGCGGGTGTCAGCGTGAAAGACGTCGCTTTGGATTTGGCCCCGCTTACGGCGCTGCCCATTGAATTCCGTCTGCAGACTGAGATCGGCAGAGATATTCCGTGGAAGCAAATTCTGGAGGAATATGACGGCGTCTACCTGAGCGGAGATGAGACCTTAGCTGAAGCTGTACTTGGTGATCGTGACATCGACATCAAGATCTTGCAGACCGGCAATCCTAAGGTTTTCATCGGCGGCGGCATCTTAAGGGAAGGCGAAGATTACTCTATTGTCCAGTCTATTGCCGACGGGCGCAGGGCGGCTGTATCCCTGGACCGTTTTTTAAAAAATAAATCGCTGACAGCGGCCCGTTATGGGGAAGGGGCTTATGAAAGCCAACTTGAATTTCAACCACAGGTCCAGGCGATAACGAGCCGGGTTAAGCCGGCCCAAAGCGAATACAGCGTGGACGAGTGTCTGGCGGAAGCCGCACGTTGTCTGGACTGCCGCTGCACCAGCTGCAGCCGGGAGTGCAGGCTGGCGGAACGTTTCCAGAAATTTACCAAGTCTTATATTAAAGAAATTGCCGACGCTGCTCCGGTTATGGGCGGCGGCGCGGATAAAGGGGAAGAGACAGGCTGCACGCGCTGCGGTTTGTGCGAGGATATCTGCCCCAATGCCCTGCCTTTATCCGGCGGGGAAGGGCCAGAGAGAAGAAATAAGCTGAATAAGCCTGGTAAACTTGATAAGCCAGGCCAACTGGAACAGTCAGGGCACGCTGTCGTGCAGGCGGAGACGAAGACGGACGATCTCCCGGTAAGAGACATGATTTTTTCCAACAGCGACGAATTTAGCTTATGCCGTCACCGCGCCGGCCGGGAAGAAAGCGCCTACCTGTTTTTCCCGGGCTGTCAAATGGCAGCGACCATGCCGGAATATATTGCCCCGGCTTACCGCTATTTACAGGAAAAATTGGATAGTGTCGGAATATTCCTGGGATGCTGCGGCGCGCCGGCGGACTGGGCCGGGCAGCCGAAGCTTTTCGAGCAAACTATGGCTGAATTGCTGGCGAAATGGTCCCGGCTGGGCAAACCGGTTATGATCGTCGGCTGCGGAACTTGCTACCAGCAGTTTAAAGCGGCCGAACCCCAGATGCGGGTGAAGTTTTTGTGGGAGGTTTTTGCCGAATACGGGTTGCCTCAGGCCCGGAGACAGCCGCGCACGGTTGTGGTGCACGACAGCTGCACAGTCCGTCATGAAAAAGAGGTTCAGGACGCTGTCCGGCATATATTGCAGGAAGCCGGCTATCAGATCGAAGAACTGGAATACAGTAGGAATAAAACCAAATGCTGCGGCTACAGCGGTTTGGTTTTCTGTGGAAATAAAGATGCCGCCCTGAAGGCGGCGGTGAAAAGAGTTGGCGAGAGTCCTTTGGATTATCTGGCTTACTGTGCGGTTTGCCGTAATTTTTTTGTCAGCGTCGGCAAGCCGACCTATCATATTCTGGATGTGATTTTTGGTCAGGATACGCCGGAAAAAGCCTGCCGTCCCGCGCCGGGCCTGAGGCAAAAGGAGGAAAACCGCCGGGGCTTGAAAATAGCCTTGCTGCAGGAGTTTTATCCGGACGGCCGGGGACCGGACCAGGATGACGGACCGCTGCTTTTCATCAGCCCGCCGATCCGCCGCCTGATGGAGGAGCGGCTGATTGATGAGGACAATATCCGAAAAGTTATTCGTTTTGCCGAAGCGCAGAACCGGAAGTTGATCCGTCCGGCGGACAATCATTTTCTTGCCGGCTATAAACCGGGGATTATCACCTACTGGGTGGAATACGCGCCCAAAGACGGGGGCTACGAAATCTATAACGCTTATAGTCACCGTATCAGCATTGGGGAGGATTAAATGGCAAATTTTCAATTGGAAGTCAAAAACGACGAACGGATCCGCTGCGTGGCCTGCGATGTCGAACTGGAACCTTTGCCGGTAACGATGAGCTATCTGGAGAGCACGTTCCCGGTGAAAATCCTGAGCTGTCCGCGGTGCGGCCAAAGCTATATATCCGAGAGCCTGGCTTTAGGCAAGATGCTGGAAGCGGAAACGGCTTTGGAGGAGAAATAAAGGATGATAAAAGACGATAGGACAGAAAGATTAACGTTTATGAGTGAATTACAGGATGAGGCGCAAGGTTCGCCCGAAGACACCAGCGTCTTATATGAAAATGAAGAATTTCAGCAATACACGGAAGAAGCCTTACGTCCCGGCGGATTGGAACTGACCAGAAAAGCTCTGAAAATTGCCGCGTTTCCTGTTGGCAGCCGCCTGCTGGATATCGGCTGCGGCTGCGGCAAAACAACGGAGTTTTTAGCTTTGGAGTGCGGGATGGAAGCTTTGGGCATTGATATTTCCGCAGAACTGATCGCCAAGGCCAAAGCCCGCAACAGCACGCTGAACGTTCAAGTGGGGAGTGTATACGACCTGCCGTATGCAAATGACGCTATCGACGGCGTGCTGACGGAATGCGTCTTTACCCTTTTTGAGGATAAACCGCTGGCTTTGGAACAGATCCGGCGCGTTCTGGCCCCCGGGGGCAAGCTGATTATCAGCGATTTGTATATCCGGGAAAATGCCCAGGCTTTTTCCCAGCTGCCGATGGTGACCTGCATTAACGGCATCACCAGCCAGGATGTGGTTTGTCAGGAAGTGGCCGGCGCTGGCTTCAAGCTGAAGGAGTGGCATGACGAGACCTCTGTCTACAAGGGTTTTCTGGCCGGTCTGATCATGAATTACGGTTCAATCTCCGCTTTTTGGGAGAGCCTTTTGGGTTCCTGTGACAAGGCGTGTACGGTGCAGCAAAATATCAAAAATGTTAAGATCGGCTATTATTTGTCCGTTTGGGAAAAAGAGTAGGTGGTGGGAATGGTGCGCAAAGATAATGAAACCAATGAAACAAGTAAAATCATTGAAGCCAATGAAATGAACGAAAGCAACGAGCGAAAAGCCAGGAGAAAAGTCCTTAAGGAGACGGTCAGCGTGTGCCCGGTTTGCCTGGAACGAATTCCGGCCCAAAAGACCGCTTATGGCGATAATATTTACTTGGAAAAGACCTGCCCGGAGCACGGTGACTTTAAAAGCCTGGTCTGGGAAGGCAAACCAAGATATCAAGTCTGGCTGCGCCAGGAGGACAACAACAAGCCGGTGATCTGTGATACCGAAACGGAAAGGGGCTGTCCTTACGATTGCGGCATCTGTCCGCAGCACGAGCAGCAGGCTTGCTGCGTCCTGATCGAGCTGACCCAGCGCTGCAACCAGAACTGCCGGTTCTGCTTCGCGGACGCAGGGCATGCCATGGCGGAAATGAGTCTGGAAGAAATAAGCAGCCTGTACGATTCTCTGCTGGAACGCAGTCCCGGACGTCCGTTCAATATCCAGCTTTCAGGCGGTGAACCGACTTTAAGGAAAGATCTGGCGGAGATCATCCGGCTGGGAAAGGACAAAGGCTTTCCTTACATCCAGGTCAACAGTAACGGCAAGCTGCTGGCGGCGGATCCGGCTTACGCCCAAAGCTTGGCGGCAGCCGGACTGGACTGTGTGTTTCTGCAGTTTGACGGAACCGATGATGAAATTTACCGGGAGATCCGTTCCGAGCCGCTCCTGGCTATTAAAAAGCAAGCAATCAAGAATTGCGGGCAGGCCGGGGTCAGTGTGGTATTGGTCGTCACGGTCGTTCCGGGCGTCAATGACGGGCAGATCGGAGCCGTCGTCGATTTCCTGTTGGCCAACCTGCCGGTGGTGCGCGGCATCCATTTTCAGCCGGTCAGCTATTTTGGTCGTTTTCCGAAGGAACCCAGCGATGAGATGCGTTATACTATCCCTAAGCTTTTGCGCGATCTGGAAGACCAGACACAGGGCCGCTTAAGGACCGCAAATTTTATCCCGTTGGCTACCGGTCATTCTCTTTGTTCCTTTCACGGCACGTTTCAGATTAAGTCCGACGGCCAAATTGCGGCTATTTCCACTCCGCCCGAGAAGGCCTGCTGTTCCTGCGGGCAGGACGCGATTATCGGCGCCCGTAATTATCTGGGACGCAAGTGGGGGGCGAGAACAGGAAACGCCGCAGGCGGGAGTACAAGCGACGGCGACAGCGGCAGCGGCGTTGTCAGTGAGCACGGCGAACCCGCTTTTGACGATTGGGACCTGTTTATCAAACAGATCCATGAAAACGGCTTCAACATTACAGCCATGGCTTTCCAGGACGTCTGGAACATCGACTTGGAACGCCTGCAGAAATGCCGGGTCCATGTGGCCACCCCCACCCATAAATTGATTCCTTTCTGTGCTTACAATTTAACCGATCAGGAAGGAAGGAGCCTGTATGGGCGGTATTGCTAAGCTTACCGAGCTTACCCCTCTGGAAAGCTGGGTGGCGAAAAAAATAGACGTGAATAAGCTCAGCCTTCCGGCTCTCCGGGCGTATCAGGAACGTTCCGCGCTGGCCGGACTGGCTTACGCGGCGGAACGTTCCGCTTTTTACCGTTACTTGTATAAGGATATTTTATTAAAACAAATTCGCAGCCTAGCGGATTGGGACAAGCTGCCGCTGATCAGGGACAGGGACGTGCGGGAGCAGGGTTCCCGAATGCTTTGTGTTGGGCAGGAGGATATCCGGCGGATTGTCACCCTAGACAGCAGCGGGACAACCGGTATTCCGAAACGGATTTTTTTTTTCCCGGGCCGATCAGGAACTGACCATGGATTTCTTTGCTAACGGGATGACGACCATGTCGAAAAACGGTGATAAGGTGCTGATCCTGCTGCCCTGCGCCCGTCCCGGCGGGGTGGGGGATTTGCTGGCGGCGGGCCTGGAACGTTTTGGCGCGGTACCTCTGAAGTACGGACCGGTTGATGATTGTGATAAGGTCGTCGCATTACTGTTTCGAGAAAGGCCGCAGGTTATCGTGGCCAATCCGGTGCAGATGCTCTTAACAGCCTATTACTACCGACAGAAGGTAAACGAAGGGGTCGCGCCCATTGACCTGCGGGCTATCCTGCTGAGTACGGATTATGTCGCCGATAGTCTGAAAGAATGCTTGGCGGAGATTTTTCATTGCCGGGTCCACGAGCACTACGGGATGACGGAAATGGGGCTGGGCGGCGGCGTGTCCTGCAGCGCGCTTAAGGGCTACCACTTGCGGGAAGCGGACATGTACTGGGAAGTGGTGGACCTCAGCGGCAGGTCTTTGCCGCCCGGGGAATATGGAGAAATCGTCTTTACCACCCTGACCCGGGAAGCGATGCCGCTGATCCGCTATGCAACCGGCGATAAAGGCCGTTTCCTCAAAGAACCCTGCACCTGTGGCAGCGTTCTGCCCCGATTGGACAAGGTCAAAGGGCGTTTAGACAGTCCGCTGGATCTGCCGGCCCTGGACGAGATTATTTTTGCTTTCGACGGGGTTGTAGATTTTCAGGGCCGACTGGAGGGCGATGAGCTGCTGCTGACGGTCTGCTGTCTGGAACCGGGGTACAAATGGCAGGCTGCGGACATCGAAAAAGCCTTGCCCTGCAGGGCAAGGCTGGAAATTCAATACGGCATCCGGTCCCATATGTACCAGTTGAAGAAACGGCAGATCAGCACAAAGACAGCGGATGAAGAGATGGGATAAACAAACATTTTCGATTGATACCGGCGAAATACTGGGGATTTGCACGTGAAGTTCCGGTATTGTTAGGGTGTAGGTTTCTTCAATATACTGGTAAAGAGGTGATTTTTGGTGAAAAACAACGAACAAAATCTTATCAATAATGATAAAGGCAAATGCTCCTGTGAGGGCTATAACCTCGACAAGCTGATCCAGCCAAAGATACTGGTCCTGTTGAACAAACATCATGAAGGGCTGCACGGGTATCGGATTATTGAGATATTGAACCACCAACCACTTTGGAATGAACCGGTCGACAGTACGGGAATATACCGGGCACTAAAGATAATGGAAGAAAAGAAACTCCTGCTGTCAGACTGGGATACCAGCGGAACAGGCCCTGCTAAAAAAGTTTATAAGATAACGGAACCAGGCCGAATATGTCTTAATAACTGGGTGAAAACCCTGAAGAAGTATCAGGAGAGCATTTTGCTGATCCTAAGCGATTTTGAAAAATAAGATTTTTTTTGGCCGCTAACAGATTAAGTCTGATAAGTGAAAATCTCAAGCAGTAATTGAAATAGAGAATAACGATTTTAACAAAAAGACTAGAAAAGAAGATGCAATGAAATTGGAGGATTTCAAACAATGAATGCTGGCAAGACCTCACCGGTAGCCCCTGAGTACGACCAAAAGATAGAAATCACTATGCCTATGTACAGGTTGTTTCACACAGAAACGATTGATCTGATAAAAAGTATTCATCCAGCGCCGGGAAAGTGGCTTGATACGGGTTGCGGAACAGGCAATTTGATTCTATCTGCGCTAAAAACATTTGACTGCACGAAGTTTGTGCTGGCTGACCCTTCCACGGAAATGATCAATATTGTCAGAAAAAAGCTTTCTTGTTCACGAGACCGTCTGGACCGGAGAGCGCAAATCGAATTGCTGCCACCCGTCGCGTCTGAAAATATCGGTTTGCCGGACTGGGAATTTGATATTGTCACGGCAATTCAGGTGCATCATTTCCTGAGTCCGGAAGAAAGGAAAAGAGCGACGGGAAATTGCTTTCGAATGCTAAAACCGCAGGGGATATATATCACTTTTGAAAATATCAGGCCGTTTTCGGAAACAGGTGTGGCAATTGGTCTGGCGAGGTGGAAACAGTATCAAATAACGCAGGGCAAGAGTAAAGAAGAGGCTGAAAAACATATCCAAAGATTTGATCAAGAATATTTTCCTATTAATATTAAAGAACATCTGCTTTTATTAAAAGAAGCGGGATTTTCAATGGCGGAGGTATTCTGGGTATCTTTTATGCAAGCGGGTTTTTATGCGGTTAAATAGACATCCTCTACCTTGATTGAGGATTAGTAAAAATGAAGACAGACAATTTTCTGAGTGAAGAATTATATGGCCTAGATTGAGAAATAAAAAAACAAATAGGAGATTGAGTGATGACGGATTTGGAATTAATAGACTTTGCAAAGCAGAACGCGCTAGCCGGAAAAACGTTGGATAAAGCGAGCATTGTCCAGTTGCTGTCGATTCAGCCGGACTCTCCCGCAGACAAGGCTCTCGGAAAAGCAGCCAGGGAAGTGGCCGCGTCCGTAACCGGAAACCGGGGCTATCTATGGGGAGCCATTGGCCTTGACGCGGTACCGTGCAGTATGAACTGCGAATTTTGCTCCTTGGGGGAAAAATGGGGGATTGTTCAAGAAAGTAAAAAAATTAGTGATGAAGAGATCATGGCTAAGGTTAAGCAGTTTGCTGAAATCGGAGCAAGCTGGATTATTCTCCGCACGACAGAATTTTATGATCTGAAGAAGTTAGGCACTTTTGCTGCCAGAATAAAGAAGAAGGTGCCCGGGCAGTACCTGCTTGGAATAAATGTCGGAGAGTTTGATTTAGAAACCGCAAATTATTTATACAAATCGGGAGTGGATATCGTTTATCATACCGTAAGACTTGGCGAGGGTAAAAATACCAGGTTTTCAATAGAGGAAAGGTTGGAAACGATTAGGGCTATCAGAGAATCCCCTCTGCAATTGGCTTTCTCTGTTGAACCTGTCGGCATAGAACACACAAATGAAGAAATCGCCGATCTGATTGTCGTAGCCTGCGAAAACGGGTCTGTCCAGACAGGTGGAATGGCGCGCATTCCAGTGAAGGGAACCCCTCTTGGCGATTTGCCCCAGGTCTCTGATGAAAGGATGGCGCAAATCGGAGCGGTCATCCGCTTAGCCAACGGGCAAGGGGATGTTTGCATTTATCCGCCGTCAGAACAGGCCTTAGAGAAAGGGGCAAATGTACTTATTATAGAAACGGGAGCTATTCCCAGGGACAGCGATTGTTATTCCGAAAAAGAATGGAAACAATTCAGCGCGGATAAAGCAAGAGCTTGGTTTGATAAACATGGTTTCCAGTCCGGAGTCAAGAAAAACGGCTAGAAATTTATTGAGTGTTAACTGAAAGGAAGAAAATTTTATGAAAAGAGTTATTAAATCGATTAGTGTCCTTGTTATTGCCTTATTATTGGCAGGCATGTTCACAGGGTGCAGCGGCACAGAGAAAGCGGCAAAAACATCTTCGGATCCTGCCACAAAAGGGTCAGTCCAGATGAAGGTGGGGACATCCAAATCGCCTCAAGCCATGATCCCGTATTTTTATCAGCAGTTCCTTCCGGAAAAATATTCAAGTGAAGTCATATATTTCTCCAGTATTTCTGATTCCGTAAACGCACTTATGGCAGGAACGCTGGATGCGACTTCCTGCAGCATGGTAAATGTGATTTCAGCAGCCTCAAAAGGTCAACCGGTCGTTGTTTTATGCGGGATATGCAACAAATGCTCGGCTCTGGTAGCCGGTGTCAATTCCGGGATTGAAAGCGAAAAGGATCTTAAAGGGAAAAAAATCGGCTATTTGCCGGCTTCGGCGCACCACTTGCTGCTTTTGGACGTTTTACGCCGCAACGGGCTGACCCAGGACGATGTGACCCTGGTGCGCCTGGAAAGGGAAACCGCGAATGACGCTCTGAAAAACGGGGACATCGACGCTTTCATGATCGGCGAACCAAGGCCTTCGCAGGCTGTAGCCGGCGGTTACGGGAAAATCATCAGCTATCCTTATTTTGACGACAGTGTGGGTACAATTAATGCCGTTATGATTACGACAAAAGAAAATGCCGAAAAAAACAAGGATATGATCCAGGACATGGTGACAGCTCATTGCGAGGCAACCGATTATTGCAATGCCAATGTGGATGTCTGGCAGGAAAAGGCTGCCGCTGAATTAGGTTTCGATCCCAAAGTTCTGAAAATTGCCCAAAGCAATACAGAAATTTTCTATGATATTACCCCGGAATATATCCAGCAAACCAAAAACCTGGCTCAGCAGATGCTGGATTTAAAGATGATTACCCAAATACCGAATATAGAGGCTATGTTTGATTTGAGCTTTTTGGAAGAAGCTGAAAAAGAAATCAAGAACTAAGGTTTTTCAGGTATGAAAACAAAACGATTTACGTTGAAGTTATGGGGCTTGCTTATCCCGTGTTTGGTTATCGCCGTGTGGCAGTGGGCGGCAGTATCTGGCATTCTGCCGCCCTATAAGCTGCCGGTGCCTTCGCACTTGTTCAAGGTATTGCTGGACTACTCTTTTGGCTGCTATGAAATTACCTTTTGGTCCGGCAAGCTGCTGAAAAATTTTGTCGCAAGCTTCTACCGCGTCCTGGCAGGTTTTGCGCTTGCCGCTTTTTGCGGCGTTTTGCTGGGCTTGCTCAGCGGGCGGATTGAACGGATCAAGGCCTTGGTGGAACCGCTGATCGACGCCTTGAGGGCCATTCCGGGAATTGCCTGGCTGCCTATCGCCATCGTCTGGTTCGGGATCGGGGAAAAAAATACCTTGTTTTTAATCTCTCTGGCTGCATTTTTCCCGGTATATGTCAATACCTGTTACGGCGTACTCGGCATTTCCCCGTTAAAAATCCGTGCGGGGCAGATGCTCGGCACAAAGCGGAAGAATTTATTTTTGAAGATCATCCTGCCGGCTGCTTTTCCCAGTATTTTTATAGGGCTGCGCTTGGGGTTGGGCGTATCCTGGGCCCATCTGGTTCTGGGAGAAATAACCGGAGTGCCGACCGGACTGGGGGCGGTCCTGACAGATGCCAGGTGCGAAGGCCATGTGGATATGGTCATTGTCTCCATGGTTGTTATTGCGATAGCCGGCAAAGTAAGCGATCTGGTATTAGGATGGCTTTGCCGCCTCTTCTATCCGTTGAAAGTGGGTGCGAAAAAATAATGCTGTCAATGTTGTCGGAACAGATTGTCTCCAATCAATTAGTCCTAGATAAAGTGAGCAAGTCCTTCCAGAATTATAACGGCAATTGTATTGAGGCTTTGGATCAGGTATCCATGACGGTAAATGAAGGAGAATTTGTTGCTATATTAGGGCCGAGCGGCTGCGGGAAAAGCACTTTGTTAAATATTATCGCCGGGTTTGAAAAAGGTTATCAGGGAATTGTTTCGTTTAACGGGGAGGCCATTAAGACTCCGGCTCCGGAAAGGGGAGTCGTTTTCCAATCCCCCGTTCTATTCGAATGGTTAAATGTCAAAGACAATATTGCCTTTGGCTTAAAAGAGAAAAAGATTGGCAAACAGGAAATTGAAACAATGGTTGCCCAATATATCAAGCTGGTTGAGTTGGAGGGCTTTGAAAACTATTATCCCGAAGAGTTGTCCGGCGGCATGCAGCAAAGGGCGGCTCTGGCGCGCACACTGGTCATGCATCCCAAGCTTCTGCTGATGGATGAGCCTTTCGCCGCGCTGGACGCCCAGCTGCGTTTTACCATGCAGCAGCTGCTTCTGACGATCTGGAAGAATCTGAAGCAGACGATTATCTTTGTGACGCATGATGTTGAGGAAGCTATCCTTGTGGCCGAGAAGGTTTATATCATGGGCAGGCGTCCTGGGTGGATTCTGGAGGAAATTGATGTTGCCAGGAAAAAGAAGGATAGCCCGGATTTCACCGGAAGCTATGAATTTTATCAGCTAAAAAATACGATTATGGAAATGCTTGGTTTGAAGGCCGGCGGAAAATCTATGGAATGCAAACATTAGTAAGATATTATTAAGAAATAGAAGTTGAAAATCTCTAAATAGAAGCTTGTAGCGGATGAAAAACAATAGTAAGGAAAAAGAAATGAGGAGTACTGTTATGAAAAGCAAATGGAAAAGAATTGGAATCGTTATGATGTTGGCGGCGTGCCTGCTGATGCTGTTTGGCTGCAGTGCAGAGGAGGAAGCAGCGCAAGGAAAGACAGGGAATAAGAACACCGGGACCGTGGAGACCATCACCGTCGGCAGGCCCGGGCTCGATATCAAAATCGCCTGCATTATCGTGGCTTCCGAGATGGGTTATTATGAGGATGAAGGCGTCAATGTGCAATTTGAACAGATTTCCAATCTGGCCGACGGCATGACTGCCGTTACCCAGAATAAACTGGATGTTCTGCCTTTCGGCGTCATTCCCTCCGCCACCTTTATTGCGCAAGGCGCGGATGCCATTGTTTTCAGCGGGACTATTTCCGAAGGCAGCGAAGCCATCACTCTTCCTGAAAACGCGGAAAAATATAAGACTCCGGAAGATTTCAGAGGGAAAAAGATCGGCTGCTACCGAATGGAAACCGGCCATATGGTGATGAAAGGCGTTCTGCGTGAAGCCGGACTGGATGTCAATTCGGATGTGCAATTTATCTATCTGGACAGTATGCAATCCATTGCCGAAGCCATAAAGAAAGGGGAAGTGGACCTCGGCTTTGTCAATAGTGGTTACGGCTATATTGCGAAAAAGAGCGGCCTGGCGGTTGCTTTCCAAACGGCTGAGTTCAGCCCGGATTTCCCCTGCTGCCGCCAGACTACCAACAGTAAGGTGCTGGCGGAGAAACGCGATGCGCTGGTCAAGTTTATGATTGCCAATCTGCGCGGCTATCAAACCCTGATGACGGATAAAGAAGCCTCCATTGCCGCCCTGGCTAAATATTCGGGACAGGATGCGGCCTATGTGGAAAACGTAATTTACGGAACCGACACTTATGACGCCGCCATGAAGATTTCCCTGGACCCCAACAAAAACAGGGTCTGTGAATTCTATGAAATCATGAAAGCCAACGGCGATATCGCCGCCAACACGCAATATATGATGGAAGACCATTTGGATACAACCGTCTATCAAGACGCTTTGAACGAAATGATCAAACGGGATCCGAACAACACCCTGTTCACCGGGCTGATGGATGAATTTAAAGTCAATAATCAGTAATGGAATAAGGAGTTGCACATGTGCGCCATTACAATTGAACATCTTTCCTATTCGTATATCGATCATCATGAATCGTATTTGGCTTTGGACAGCGTGGACCTTCAAATTCACAGCGGTGAATTTGTCTGTCTGATCGGGCATTCCGGCTGCGGGAAAACGACGCTGCTGAAAGTTTTGGCGGGACTTCTTTCTCCTAGCGCAGGCGGAATCTATATTGATGACCAGCTGGTAAATGGGCCGGGAACAGAGCGGGCCGTGGTTTTCCAGCACTATTCCTTGTTCCCGTGGATGACTGTCCAAGACAATGTCGTCTTCGGTATCCGGCAGGCAAAAAAAAACATACCCAAGAAAGAGGCGGGGCTGCTGGCGGAAGAATACCTGCTCAAGGTGGGAATGGAAGACTTCAGCGCTAAATATCCCTATCAATTGTCCGGCGGGATGCAGCAACGTGTGGCGATCGCCCGCGCTTTAGCCATGGATGCGGAAATCCTTTTGCTGGACGAGCCGTTCGGCGCACTGGATACCAAAAGGAGAAGCGAATTGCAGCGGCTGCTGGCTCATTTATGGGACAACGGCAAACAGCGCAAAACGGTGGTTTTTGTGACTCATGATATCGACGAGGCTATCATCCTGGCGGACCGTATCGTCTTTATGCGCCCGGGTAAAATCGCGGCTTGTTTGCGGGTGCCTTACGCCAGGCCCCGCAAGCAGGAAGACCTATTGAAGTCCACTGATTATGAAAGGCTCAAAGCCGATTTGCAGCAGTTATTTTATCTTGATCAGGAGTTGAAAAAGCATGAAGAAGATCTATAGCCTGTCCTTCGTTGTGGCCCATCTCCTGTTTCTGGCCCTCATTGTGGCGGTTCTTTACCCAGGACAAAAAACCGTTCAGCCGAATCCGGCGTTTTTGACGGGTATGGGTGTCATCGAATTATTGTACTTGTATAAAATTTGGCGTGCGCTTCGCAAAGGGAAATCCCTTCAGGTGCCATCGGATATCGTCATTTTGGTCTGGCTGTTTTTGCTGGTCTGGGAGCTGCTGGTCACACAGTTGAATCTCATGCATCCGGTATTGGTCCCGGCGCCGGAAGACGTTTTTCATGTTTTTAGAACCCAATATCAAACACTTCTGGAGGGCGTTGTTTCCTCCCTGGAATTATTGTTGATCGGATTTTTCTTAGGTTTAAGCCTTGGTGTCATACTGGGATTGCCCGCCGGCTGGATACCGCGCTTACGAGATGTCTTCTATCCGATTGCCAATGTGCTCGCTCCGATTCCTCCCGTTGTTTTTGCGCCTTATCTGATTGCGATTATGCCTACTTTCCGTAGCGCTTCCGCGCTGGTTATCCTGCTGGGCATTTTCTGGCCCACATTTTTGGGGATGATTATCAGGGTAGGTTCTATCGACAGCCGCATCCTGGAATCGGCTCGCGTCCTCAATGTTGACAACCGCACCATGGTTTTGAAAATATTGTTTCCGTATGTCCTTCCCGGGGTGGTCTCCGGCCTGAAGGTGTCGTTGACCACCTCCGTCATGATGCTGACCTTTGCCGAAATGATGGGCGCCACCAAAGGAATGGGTTTCTATATCATCAACTATACCCATTACGCCAATTATACCAATGTGGTTGCCGGATTCATCGTGGTCGGCGTGGTCGTCACATTTTTGAATTGGATTGTCAATATCATTCAGACCAAAGCGATCAAATGGCAGTAAAAAACTCACGCTAGGATATGGGTTACCGGAATTTTTACTGCCGGAAAAGGAAGGAGTCAAGATGAAAGACTTAATTATTATCGGCGGCGGCCCGGGCGGCTGCGCCGCCGCCCTGCGGGCTGCCGGACTGGGAGCGAAGGTCATCCTGGTCGAACGGGAGCAATTAGGGGGAACCTGCCTGAACAGGGGGTGCATCCCGACCAAAGCCCTGTATAAAAACGCGCAGGTTATGAGGACCATGCGGGAGGCGGTTAATTATGGCATATCCCTGAGCGGGTATGAATTGGATTTTCCTACAGTCCAGGCCAGAAAGATAAAGATTGTCCTGCAATTGCGTTCCGGGATGGAGCAGCTGCTAAGAAACGCCGGTATTCAGGTCGCCACCGGCAGCGGGCGGCTGATCGACCGTCATACCGTGGCGGTAACGGCGGCAGACGGCGGTGTGGAGAAGATCAAAGGCAGCCGGATTCTCCTTGCCGCCGGTTCGGAGGACGCCGGATTGGCTGTGCCGGGGGCGGATCTTCCCGGGGTTTTAACTACGAAAGATATCCTGGAGATCAAGCAAATACCTCAACAACTCGTCATTATCGGGGCGGGAGCGGCGGGAATAGAACTGGCCGGAATTTTTGAAGCCTTTGGCTCCCGGGTAACCGTCCTGGAAGCGCTTCCCCGTATCCTGCCTTCCATGGACAAAGATATCAGCAAACGGCTGAGCATCCTGCTGAAAAAGAAAGGGATCCGGATTGAAACAGGGGTCCAGATCCAAAGGATCTGCCGCGATGAGAACGGTCTTTCTGTCCTGGCTGCGGGAAAACAGGGAGAAGAGAAATTCCCCGCCGAGGTGGTCTTGACCGCGGCAGGGAGAAAAGTGAACATCGAAGGCTTGAACCTGGCGGAAGCCGGGGTGGCCTGCGAGCACAACCGGATTCCGGTCGACGACAGTTATGCGACTTCTGTTTCCGGCATTTTCGCTGTGGGCGACGTGATCGGCGGAAAAATGCTGGCCCATACGGCTTTAGCCGAAGGAAAAGCTGCGGCGGAAAGCATGTTTGGCATAGCGGCAGCGGTCAAGAACCAAGCAATCCCTTCCTGTGTTTTTACTTTTCCGGAGGCCGCTGCAGTAGGTTTAACGGAACAGGAAACGCGCGACTGGGGAATCCCGCTTTTGGTCGGCAGTTCTCCTTTAACAAACAACGCTAAAGCCCTGACCATGGGAGAAAACGACGGCTTTCTGAAAGTGGTGGCGGATGCGGAGAGTAAAAAAATACTTGGTGTGCATATTTTAGGGCCGCAGGCCACGGAACTTATCCAGGCTGGCACGATGGCGGTGGAACTGGGACTAAGCGCCGGGGACATCGAAAGGGTCATGCAGGCTCACCCCACTTTAGCAGAAAGCTTTCTGGAAGCGGTATTGCGGCTGGAGCCCAAGTCAATTTAAGCGGCACACATGAAGCTGAAAACAAACAATAAATTTTTATACTTATATAAATTTTTAGGAAATTGTTGGGAGATCGCAAAAATGTCTGAAGCAAATCAAACGATACTTGTTTATTCTGATTCCGTGGATCCCTGGCTGAACCTGGCTGCTGAAGAATACCTGCTGGCTAATCTGCCTCCAGACTCGGTGCTTCTTTTTCTCTGGCAGAATGAAAATACGGTGGTAATCGGTCGTAACCAGAACGCCTGGAAAGAATGCGCCTGGCAGCAGTTGGAGCTGGACGGCGGCAAGCTGGCTCGAAGGCTGTCGGGCGGCGGAGCTGTCTATCATGACCTGGGAAATTTAAATTTCAGCTTTTTGGCCAGTAAAGAACAATATGACGTTGAAAAGCAGCTGGGCGTTATCCTGGAAGCTTTAAAAATGAATCAGATTGACGCTTCTTTTGCGGGAAGGAACGATTTGCTGGTTGGCGGCAAAAAAATTTCCGGGCAAGCCTTTTGTTCCGGTGCGCAGGCTGATTTGCACCATGGGACGCTTTTGGTGCAGGCCGATCTGGACAAGATGTTTACTTACCTGCATCCTGCCCGCCAAAAAATGGTTTCCAAAGGCATCGATTCGGTTCGGGCTCGGGTTGGGAACCTTACGGACTTTAATGACCGGATCTCAGTCTCCATGCTTTGGCGCAGTTTAGAGGAAAGCTTTGCCCGCAGGTATGGAAAATCGCAGCGGGTGGCGAGTATGCGGGAAATTACGGACGGCAAGCTAGATCAGCTTTATGCCAGGCATACTTCCTGGGAATGGCGGATAGGCCGCTCCCCAGTTTTTGATGTTTCCTTTAGGGAATATTTTAAATGGGGAGAAATAGAAATTGGTCTAGGTGTCAGGAAGGGACGCATTGACAACTGCATCGTTTTTTCCGATGCCATGGATGAAGCCTGGGTGCGGGGTCTTGCCCGTGCTTTTACTGGTCTTTGCTTAGATTTGGGAGAACTGCTAGCGGCAGTCGACCAACTGGCTCCAGGGGGTGAACCTCAGGTTTTAGCGGATTTAACGGTCTGGATGCAGACCTGGAGAATTTAGCCGGTGATTCAGAATCACAATGAAGATGTTCATGGGAAAATTAGAGAGGTAACGTTGGAAAAATATGTTATTCTTCAACCGGCTTTAGTAAGTAGAGTTTGCTCGTAGGGACATACTCAGTGGCGGGATATCCTTTTAGCCGCTTTTCCAGAAGACAACGGCATTTTGGAGGATCTTTGTTTAATATTCAGCTAATAAGGTTCGGTAAGTTCTAGCTCGGGCTAAGGAGGGAATTTATGTCAGCGGAACTCAGGTCGGTAACTGTAAAATTTCATTCAGAAATGTTTGAGCAAATATCTTTTTTGGCGCAGAAAAGAAGTGAAACTCTTTCTGATACGATTCGCTATTTAGTTGATCGGGGGTTAGAGGAAAAAATTCATCTAGAAAACACAAAACTTCTGGCTGAAGTAGTACGGGAACAGGTTGAATCGGTAATGAAATCGTATACAATTTATCCATCTTTGGACGTTATCGGAAATTTCTCATGGGCCCCGGATTATCCATCGTTAGATGATACTGAAAATCCTTCATGGGCTACTGGGAAATTATTTAATAGCAGAGTGAATATATGCAGAAAAGATAAACGTACAAATAAAAAAGTATATAGCCATATAGCTTAAAATTCTGGAATAAAGATCAACATCCAAATAAATAAACAAACAAGCAAATCTATCTGAAACAATTCAAATTTTTAAAAGATTGAGGTGAAGACAATGACCGAAAAAAAGGTACTCCTCTTTTTGGGAGAAGGGTTTGAGGATCTGGAAGCGGTCACGGTTCTCTCGGTTTGCGGCTGGACCGAGTATCGCAGTCACTTGGAGAAAGTCAAAGTAGAAACTACCGGATTGCATCGGGAAGTCCATGGAAGATTTGGGCTTCGCATTGCAATCGACCACCTTATTGATGAGGTTGATCCGCAGGAGTATGCAGCTCTCGTTGTTCCAGGCGGTTTCCATTCTCATGGTTTCGATGAAGCATACTGCCAACCCCTCCGGGATTTGGCTAAAACTATTCACCGTCAGGGCGGTATTATCGCCACCATGTGCGTCGGGATTTTGCCCATCGCAGAGTCTGGTTTGCTGGAGGGGGGAGAAGCGACCAGCTATGCTTTTAGCCGTTCTCATGATAACCTAGGCCGACTGAGGGAGCTAGGCTGCAAATCAACGTCTGGTCCGATCGTAGTGTGGAACCGCATTATCTCTTGTTCTGGCCCGGCTTATTCTGTTGATGTAGCAAGTTTGCTTTTAGCGAGCCTTGTCGGTATTGATGAGGCAAAAGAAATTGCATTGTTCATGGCTGGTACAAGTGTCTGAAAAAAGGTTAGTGAACACAGATTAAAAACGCCACTATTTGATACTGGGAAAAGTACGTATATCATTAAAAATTCTGACAAACGAATAAAATGTAAAATACAAAAAAAGGCCGAAGACAGATGATAATAAGGATTGCATTTGCGAGAAATGCCCGTATTACCCTCAACCATAGCCTTTAGTTCTAAATCCTCTCAGAAAATTGAGGGGATTTTTAGCGGTTTAGCAGGGACGTTTTTTTGAGATAAAGGCAATAATCTTGAGAAGGAAGTTATTTACATTTGATATTGACATATGTTTATTATAGCTTTAATATACTAATTGCAAATGCGAATCATTTGCAATTAGTATGAGAGCGCAGGTGGATAAAAATGAAAAAAGCTTTAAGTACGATGTTAGGTTTAACGCTTATTCTTAGCCTTTTGGTTGTAACCGGCTGCAACAGCAAGGAGAAAGCGGTAGAAACAAGTGAAGCCGCAGGCAAGGCAACAGTTTCAAAACCGATCATTGCCGTTACAATTGTTCCGGAGCAGACCTTTGTGGAAGCGGTCTGCGGAGATTTGGCCGAGGTCGTTACCCTGGTCCCCCCTGGAAACAGTCCCGAAAACTACGAGCCTACGCCTCAAGAAAGGGAAAAGTTTAGCAAAGCATCCCTGTATTTCTCGATTGGCGTACCGACGGAGGAAGCGAACATTCTGCCGAATGTCGGGGACATTAAAGTAGTTTCCCTCCAGAAGGTAGTTGCTTCTGTTTATCCGGAAAGAATGTTTGCATCAGGAGAAAGAGACCCGCATATCTGGCTTTCTCCCAAGAGAGCCAAAGTAATGGTAGAGACCATTGCCCGGGAGATGGGTGAACTTGACGCAGCGAACAAGGAAACCTATGCTAAAAACGCCGCGGCGTACATAGCGCAGCTTGATGAGCTTGACAAAGAAATATCATCGGCGCTTAAGGGTGTTCAAAGCAAAAAGTTTATTGTCTATCACCCCGCTTTTGGGTATCTTGCCGACGATTACGAACTTACCATGTATGCCTTGGAACAGGAAGGAAAAGAGGCAACGCCCCGGCATCTGCAAGAAATGATTGAGCTGGCTAAGAAAGAAAATATCAAGGCCATTTTCTATCAGGAAGAAATTGACAGCAGCCAGTCCGAGGCTTTTGCCGAGGAAATCGGCGGAAAGACCATCCAGCTTGCGCCCTTGGCCGCGGATTATATCGGAAATCTAAAAAAGATGGCGGAAACGATGGCAGAGGTTATGCAGTGAAAAATACAGCTGTTCAGATCGATAATTTGTCGGTGTATTACGGACAAACGCCAGCGCTTACAAATGTTTGCCTTGAGGTAGCCGACGGGGACTATTTGGGAATCATCGGACCAAACGGCGGCGGAAAGTCCACGCTGCTCAAGGCCATTCTGGGGCTAGCCCCCGTGGCTGAAGGAACCGTGCAAATCTATGGAAAAAGCCCGGAAAAAAGCAGAGCATTGGTGGGATATGTCCCGCAATTTGCCGCCATGGACAGAAGGTTCCCCATCACGATGTTTGAGGTTGTTTTAACCGGACGCTTGAAGCAGGGCCTAACTCCTTTTTTTAGATTTACAGTGAAAGATAAAGAGATTGCCCATGAACTCCTAGACAGAGTCGGAATCGCCAGTCTTGCCAACCGTCAGATAGCGGAGCTTTCGGGTGGGGAATTCCAAAAAATGCTCATTGCCAGGGCGCTTGCCGTTAATCCCAGGATTTTGCTTTTGGACGAGCCGACCGCCAGTGTGGATGCTGTCTCCCGTGACCAGATCTATGGTCTGCTCGCCGAACTAAATAAAGATATGACCATTATCCTTGTCACCCATGACCTACTTGCTGTTTCCTCGCAGGTCCACAAGCTCGCCTGTCTTAACGGAAGGCTTATTTATCACGGGGAACCGGAGCTTACCGGAGAGATTGTCAACAGTCTCTACGGTTGCCCGGTCGACCTGATCGCTCACGGAGTGCCCCACAGGGTGCTGAAAGAGCACGGGGAGGGAAGTCAAATTGATTAAAGCGCTTTGGGAATACCAGTTTTTGCAGAATGCTTTTTTCGCGGGCATATTGGCAAGCGTAGTATGCGGCATCATCGGAGTCATCATCGTTGAGAAAAAACTAGTCATGATGAGCGGAGGTATTGCCCATACCTCGTATGGAGGAGTGGGGCTGGGATATCTGATGGGCTTCGAACCGATCATCGGTGCTTTCTTGTTTTCCATTGGCGCAGCCCTGGGAATAGGATATATCAAAAGAAAAGGCGGCGCACGCTCCGACGTTGTCATCGGCCTGTTTTGGTCGCTTGGGATGGCTTTAGGAGTCCTTTTTATCGCTCTAATGCCCGGATATCCTCCCGAATTAAGCTCTTATCTTTTCGGAAGTATTCTGGCGGTGACAAAGTCCGATCTTTACCTAATGATGTGCATAACATTGATCGTGACGCTTGTGATTGTGTCTTTATATAACTATTGGAAAGCATATCTTTTTGACGAGGAATTTGCTTTCATCATTGGCCTCAAAACCGCTTTTATGGAATACCTGCTTTTGCTTCTCGTAGCAATGACCGTAGTCGTTTTAATCCGGGTGGTTGGAATCATCCTTGTGCTTGCCTTACTTACAGCTCCAGCCGCAACGGCGGGGATGCTGACTTCCAACCTGAAAAACCGCATGCTGTATTCCATTTTGTTTGGCAATGTTTTTTGTATTGCGGGACTGTGGATTTCCTATGCGTTGAATATTGCCTCCGGAGCGGCTATAGTAGTTATATCGGTAATGTGTTATTTTTTATTTTATATAGTGCACATTTTTTTTCTTAAAATTAAAAGAAAAAACATTGTTGTGGCAAGCGGGAAATCTTAACGATTAGGCAGAGGGAATCATGACAAAAAATACGGAGTTTGGGGATGACTTAAAGCGAAGCGGGCTAAAGAACACCAAGCAGCGCACCGCTATACTTGAGATTCTGGAACAAAGCGATCAGCCGATGGCAGCCGAGCAGGTTTTTCTTGAATTAAAGTATAAGGACATGTCGGTAAATCTGTCTACGGTTTACAGAACCCTGGAGACTTTAACCGATATAAACTTGGCAACAAAGCTGGACATCGCAGGAGAACACAGAACGCTGTTTGAATACAACCAAAAAGTACACGGGCATCATCTCGTTTGCCTTCAATGCAAAAAGATTCTAAAAATCCACCGCTGTCCTTTAGAAAGTTATGAGGAAGCGCTTGAACGGGAAACGTATTTTAAAATTTCTGGTCATAAGCTTGTAGTTTATGGGCTTTGTCTGTAATGTCAGAAAGATATTGAATAAAGCAATCGTCATGATATAAAATATAGTTTATTCTTTACCCGGCTAGGTGCTGTCTGCTCAAGTCGGGTACTTTAGTTTGGTGAAAAGTTAAAATAATAAGAGGTTATTGACATATGCCCAATACGTTGTATCATATAAATAGGACATAGCGTAAAACCATACTGTTGTAATGACTTTTTAAGGGTATGAAATGGGAGTATTGCTATTCCCGCATTTATTGTCGGCTGGGAAGAACTGACCATGTGACAAACATACGGCAAATGTTTTTTACGGTCAAATCGGAAAGGATGTGACGGGTATGGAAGAAAGTGAAAAGGTTGCATTGCTTGCGGTAGCAATGAATCTAGCTCTGTTTGGAATTAAATATGGAGCTGCTTTAGCTACCGGTAGTATTGCCTTAAAAGCGGAAGCTTTTCACAGTCTGGCTGATTTAGTTGCATCTTTAACTGTTTTTGCCGGTTTGAAGCTTTCAAAACGTAAAACCAAGGCATTTCCTTATGGTTTGTACAAGATTGAAAATTTGATATCTGTGTGTATAGCTTTGATTATATTTTACGCAGGCTATGAAGTTGTGATGGAAGTAATGACGACTACTCTTACCGAGCTGAAGAATTCAGGGATTGCTATTTCCGTTTTACTGATTGCAATGCTGATTACCTTTTGTTTTTCCAGATATGAGAAAAAAATTAGCCGAAAAATAAATTCGCCGGTTCTTTTAGCTGATGCCGCTCACATCCGTACGGACGTATTAAGCAATGCGATTGTTTTAGTTGCAGTTGTTTCAGGTTTATTTGGTTTTCAATGTGATAAGATTGCCGCTTTGATTGTTGTTGTATTTATTGCCAAGACAGGAATTGAAATATTGATAGGCGGAGCCAGGGTACTTTTGGATGCTTCCGTAGATTACGAAACACTCAGCAAAGTTGAAAAAATCATTTTGGAAACTCCGCAGGTTGTTGAACTTAAAACTTTGACAGGACGCAATTCAGGACGGTATAAATTTATTGAAGCCGATATTGTTCTGAAAACTCACGACTTAGATCGGGCGCATTCTATTGCAGATAGCATTGAACGAAATGTAAAAAATGAAATCAAGCATATTGAACAGGTTCTTATTCATTATGAACCCCAGCAGAATGAAACAATGATCTATGCATTGCCATTAAGCGGTGACCGAGAATCAATCAGCTCTCATTTCGGCGAGGCGCCGTATTTCATGCTTGTAACATTTAATGCTGAAACAAAGGCTGCCGATAAAGTTGAGATACTCAAAAATCCATATACAAATACAGAAAAGAGCAAGGGCATTCTGGCTGCAGAATTGTTAGTAAAAAATAGGGTTGATTTTGTGCTGGTTAAAACCAATTTTGATAGCAAAGGCCCGCACTATGTATTTTCAAATGCTGACATCGAGGTTATTATAACCGATGAGGAATTGCCGGAGCTTGCCTTTGAGAAACTAGGATTGACAGTCAACTTACACCTTTCAGAAGAGGAATAATTAGTAATTAATATATGCCCAAATATAAGGCTGTTATATTTAAAAAGAGGAGTTGAGGACATGTCGGCTTTAGTAAACAGAGAAAACTGCACCGGTTGCGGCCGATGCAGGGATATTTGTCCTGTAGGGGCAATCACGCTGGAAAACGGCAAAGCGGTTATAAACGATACATGCATTGAATGCAGCACATGCATAACAGTATGTCCGAAAGAAGCAATAGGCTTACATCCTTTGAATACGGATTCCCGTATGCCGGAAAAAGACAGGACAAGACTACCGGGGAAAGGATTGATGAAAAAAAGAGGAGGTAGTCTTAGAGGACAGCGTAGAACAGCAGGTACAGATCCGGCAGGATATTGTATCTGCTCAAATTGTGGAGAGAAATGCATTCACATGGCGGGTATTCCTTGTAATCTTATGAATTGTCCAAAATGTGGAACGCCAATGACAAGAGGCTTTTAGGAGCAACGATACCTTCCTGATTGATGATTGGCATTTAATACTTGTAAACTGCATTTATATTTAAAAAAATGGTATCAAAAGATTAGTGAGGAGAAGTAATGGAAATATTTTTGGATTGCCTGCCATGTGTGCTTAGGCAGGTGCTTGAAGCTTCACGAATGGCAACGGTAAAGACTGAATTGCAGGAAAAAATTATGGAAGAGTCGATCAGAATACTTGCTGATTATAAGAGATATGGATGCTCGCCGGAAATGGGCAGGGCTGTTCACTGGACGGTAAAGGATATTACTGGGATCTTTGATCCTTATGAAAAAATTAAAGAAAGGGATATCAAGGCGGCAAAGAGAATATTGCCTTTTCTTGAACGTTTTTTGCAACAGAAGCAAAATACCCTCTATTGGGCCTTAAAAATAGCAGCAACTGGAAACATTATTGATTCTGCAATCAATAATAACTTAAATATAGAAAACTGTATTGAAAAAGAACTGGAAAAAGAGTTTTCAATTTATGATATTGAAGTATTTGAAAAGAAATTGAAAACAGCAAAAAGCCTTCTAATTATTGGCGACAATGCGGGTGAAACCGTATTTGACCGGGTGCTGGCAAAACACCTGTCGCATCTTAATATTACCTATGCAGTCAGAAGCGAGCCAATCATAAACGACGCAACTGCAAAAGAGGCTTTTGATTCAGGACTGGGTAAATATGCTAAAATTGTTTCCACCGGCTGCAATATCCCTGGGGCGGTTCTCCAGGAATGCAGTGAGGAATTTATAGATATATTGAATAACGCTGATCTTGTAATCAGTAAAGGGCAAGGCAATTATGAAGCTCTTTCCGATTGCGGGAGAAAAATATTTTTCCTTTTAAAAGCGAAGTGTCCTGTGATATCCGAAAAGCTGAATGTCAGCTTAAATGATTACGTTTTTAAGTACGATGAAGAAAGTCTGGAAAAACGGAGTTGATAGAATGGTAAGACCAATTAAATGGAGAAAAATTGAGAAAATTCCCAGCATTTCCTATTTTATTCCATCCACAAAAGATTCTTCAGAGTATCCGGAGAATATATTGAAGCTTGAAGAACTGGAGGCTTTACGCCTGAAAGACCTTGAGGGACTTGAGCAGGAAGAATGTGCCGTAAAAATGGAGGTATCCCGTCCAACCTTTCAGCGCATCCTTTTATCGGCAAGAGAAAAAGTAGCCGACAGCCTGGTAAACGGGAAAATTATTCACATTGAGGGTGGTAATTTCACCCGAAATATCTGCCCCGTCAGATGTTTGGATTGCGGAAAAGAATGGATGGAAAGCTTTGAAAATCTTGAAGCTATAAACAACAGAGAGTATTCCTGCCCAGCTTGTGGCTCAACGTTAGTTATGTGCAGTCAAAACTGCAAAGGAAAGTTTGGCCGGAGAAATTGCCGGCGGCATGGCAGAAATAATGAATGAAGAAGTATAAAAAAATATAAACCAAAGTTCAATAGTTGATTCTGTCGTTTAAGCCTTGTTAAGAGGCTCACATTGCTGACAGTAAGAACATTTGACAGGATGCAGGGAATCATTATTCAGACCCCATTTACGCATTTCAGTTAAGATTGCGAGCATGCTTGTCCCCATCTCACTTAATTTATATTCAACACGCGCTGGAACTTCTGCATAGACGGTACGGATAATAAGGCCGTCCTTTTCCAGTTCTTTTAACTGCTGAGTCAGAACCTTGGAACTTATTAGGGGAATTGCCTTGTTTAGTAGGCCGAAACGGACAGGACCTCTAATAAGTTCTTTTAAAATAAGTATTTTCCACTTGCCGTTAATAAGAGATAAAGTGGTTTCAATCGGACACCTGGCTTTTTTTTTATCCATTTTGACCTCCAATGGTATATTGGTTACCTGTAGGATGGTAATGTTACTAATTGGTGCATACTTGCAGAAATACTCTAACAAGCTTAATATAACATTAGCGGCCGCAAAAAAACAATAAATTTACATCTGAAAATGTTTGTCTTTTCAGGTGAAAAAAGGAGAAGTAGTATGAGTATTCTTAATGAAAACGTCAGTAAATTATTGAATGAGGCTAAAACATGGACGATAGCCACATTAGGTGAAACGCCGAATGCGGTTCCTATTCTTTTTAAAAAAGTTCGGACAGACGAAAGTCTGGTGCTTTTTGATGTTTTTATGCAAAAAACTTTAGATAATATTGTAAAAAACAATAATGTTGCTGTGACAGTATATAATGAGTCAACTTTAGAGGGCTATCAGATAAAAGGTACGGCCGAATATTCCACCGCGAAGGACTTAGTGGATGAAGGTAATACAGCAACCAGCGCTTTTAAATTAACAACAAAGGGTGCTGTAATTGTTAAAATCAAACAAGTCATTGTTCTGACCCCTGGTCCAGATATTGGCAAAGTATTATTTTCAAAGTAAAATTATTGAGCACAAAAGGAAATCCGACAGTTTTATGAACTGCTCCTCTTATAGTGACAGAGAGCAGTTCATCAGGCGGTTGGGTTTTCTTTTTTTAAAAGTAGAACAAGTTATTGACATATGACCAAAACAGTATTAAAATAATAATGAGCATATGCCAATAAAGTATGGAGGTGTTATATATGCCAGGTTTTGACAGAACAGGTCCTGCGGGAAAAGGTTCAATGACCGGAGGGAGAAGAGGAAATTGCATGTCGGCTGCTACCGAAACCAATACGCCGGAACAGAATGGATCTACAGGCAGAGTTTTTCTTAGAAGAGGACTTTCCTTGGATGGCGGTTTTGGCTGTGGAGGAGGTAAAAAATCTTCAGGAAGAAGACAGGGTAGATAATTTTTACTGAGGGGAAGTGAGCAGTTATGCCAAGAGGAGATGGAACCGGTCCACAGGGAATGGGATCGGTGACAGGCAGAGGCGCAGGTTTTTGTGCAGGTGCGATGCCGGGATTCAGGAACGTAGGAAACGCTCGTGGAATGGATAAAGGCAATGGCCGGGGAGGATGCGGTGGACGCGGAGGACGCGGATTCAGGAGAATGAATTGCGTTAACGGTTTTCCGGCAGAGGGTCGTTTTGACTATTCCACATATTACGGAGCCAATATGCCTGCAGGAAGTGAAAAGGAATTTCTGAGCAAAAAGGTAAAATTTTTAGAAAAGCAGCTTCAATTTATGAAAGAACGTTTAAATGAAGTCGGTAAAGAGGCTGAATAATATGTAACAATATTGTTTAGTAAATAGGCAGGGCAAAAGTCTCTGCCTACTTTTCTATATTATTTTGTGATGAGGATGGTAAATATGGCTTTACGTAATGTGATGGATTATCGAACTGATGATATTCTCAGAAAGAAATCAAAAAAAGTAGAGAAGATCGATGATAAAATAGTAGCCTTGCTGGACGATATGGCTGAAACGATGTACCATGCCAAAGGGATTGGTCTGGCAGCTCCTCAAATTGGTGTTCTTAAGAGAATGATCGTTATCGATATAGGGGAAGGAATTATAAAATTAATAAATCCGGAAATTGTTGAAATGAGTGGCGAACAACAAGAAATCGAGGGATGCTTGAGTGTACCCGGAGTTTATGGCGAAGTCAACCGTCCACAAAAGGTTCTAGTCAGGGCGCTTGATCAAAAAGGCGATGAAGTAAATTTGGACGGAACCGGTTTGCTGCATGTGTATTTTGTCACGAGATCGATCATTTGGAGGGAACTTTGTTTATTGACAAAATGATTAGGCATATATAAGCGTAGTTATGATGACAAAAATTATTTTATAAGGAAAAACTGAGCCAGTAAATTTAGAGGTTGATTGTTTACATTTACCCGAAACAGTGCTACTATTTGATTGTTTTTAGATATGGGCAAAAGCCCATAATTATTATTAGACATTTTTAATAACAAGTTTAAAGAAGAATGTTAGTTGAGAAAACCATTTATAGATTAAAGGCAAAGGAAAGCGATAGAAAATGATTCATGTATTTACAATGAATGGCTGCAATATAGCGGTTGACGGTAACAGTGGCAGCGTGCATGTGCTTGATAATATAAGTAATAATATTCTTAAGAATATGGAGAAATTTACCCCGCTTGATGAAATTCTTGATCTTTCGGGTGTAGATTATTCAGCAGAAGATATTGTTGAAGCCTACAATGAAATAATGATCCTAAAAGAACAGAACCTTCTTTTTAGTTCTGATGAAATCATTTCTGAGGCCATAGCAACGAAGAAGAATACCGACGGGATGAAGGCGCTTTGTCTTCATGTTTCCCATGACTGCAACCTGAATTGCGAATACTGTTTTGCTTCCAAGGGAGATTATCGTAGCGGACGGAAGCTAATGTCCGGGGAAGTGGCGTTAAAAGCTGTAGATTTCTTAGTTGAAAACTCCGGAGAAAGGCAGCATATCGAAATTGATTTCTTCGGGGGTGAACCCCTGATGAATTTTGAAGTAGTTGAGAAGGCTGTCGTTTATGGAAGGCAAATCGAAAATAAAAGCGATAAGAAATTTCATTTTACGATTACAACGAATGGGACTTTGCTGGATAAGTATAAAATCGAATTTATCAATGAGCAGATGGATAATGTCGTGATTAGTCTTGATGGGAGAAAGGAAGTTCATGATGCTATCCGCTATGATAAAGCCGGAAGAGGAAGCTATGACAGGATTGTTCCTCTTGCTCAGGAACTCGTTGCCGGAAGAAAAGGAAAGAGTTATTTTATCAGGGGAACTTATACCGCCAAAAATAAGGATTTTTCAAAAGATGTAATGCATCTGGCTGATCTTGGCTTTAAAGAAATATCGATTGAGCCGGTTGTTGGCTCAGAAAACAAATTTTTTATCAAGGAATCGGATAGCCCGGAGATACTTCGAGAATATGAAGAATTTGCAGTAGAATATTTAAAATGCCTGCGTGAAGGAAAAGATATTCGCTTTTATCATTTTAATGTGGATTTATATAAAGGCCCTTGCATCTATAAAAGAGTTGCAGCCTGTGGGGCAGGATTTGAATATTTTGCGGTGTCGCCGGAGGGTTATCTTTATCCGTGTCACCAATTTGTGGGTCAAGAGGGGTTTGTCGTGGGCGATATATATAATGGGATTAACAATGTGCTGCTTTGTAATAGCTTTAAAGGCAATAATATTCTAAGTAAAGAAAAATGCAGGGACTGCTGGGCCAAATTGTTATGTGCAGGCGGTTGTCATGCCAATGCCTGGTATTCTAACGGAGATATTGCCCAACCCAATGATATTGCCTGTACTTTGCAGAAAAAGAGAATCGAATGTGCCATTATGATTCAGGTAGCAAGACAGATAGATAGTAAAGTTCCTGCAGGGGGGTAAATGGAGAAAACAACGCTCTTGCAGTTGCTTATTGCTGTAATTGCAGTTATGATCCTCCCATGGTGATGGTAGGAATTGTTCCTTCCCGGTATTCTTATAAAATGATTAAGGAATCGGGATGTTTTGTAGTAAATTTGGTCGGCAAGGACTATAAGAAAGTTTTTGATTACCTAGGAAGTCACAGTAAACGTGACGAAGATAAGCTTGCTAAAATGAATGTTAAGCTGAGTGAGGCTGTAATTGACATATGTTCTTAACAAATATACAATAAATATTGGGCATATGACTATAACTTATGCGTAGTGTTTTTTGGAGCAAGCATTGTTGCCGGCATCAGCAGAATACTTATTCTAGGAGAGGCAAAGGTTGAACAAATGATCATAAAAGCACTGGTAGAAAATACATCAGTTTCTGAAGAGTACAAAAATGAACATGGACTCTGCTTGTACATTGAGACTCTAAATCATAAACTCCTGTTTGATTTGGGGGCAAGCTCTTTGTTTGCAGAAAATGCTAAAAAGTTGGGGGTTGATATTTCGGAGGTTGACCTGGTTGTAATATCCCACGGCCATTATGACCACGGGGGCGGGCTTAAAACTTTTTTGAATGTAAACGCCAAGGCAAAAATATATGTAAACCGGCAAGCATTTGCTAAACACTATGCGAGCAGACAGGGCGGAGAAAAAGTTTATATAGGCCTAGATGAAGCGCTGATGCAGAGTGAACGCTTGATTTTTGCCGGGGAGCATTTCATTATCGATCAAGAACTTGAATTGTTTTCCAACATCAAAGGCAGAAAACTTATTTCGTCAGGCAATCAGGATCTATTAATGGAGTCGGGTGGTATGCTTGTGCAGGATGATTTTAGTCACGAGCAGAACCTGATTATCAGCGAAGGTGGGAAGACATTGCTGGTAGCAGGATGCGCTCATAACGGAATCGTAAATATTATTGATCATATGATCGAGATAAAACATAGTCCTCCGCACTATGTTATCGGAGGCTTTCATTTATACAGCCGTTCGGCAGACAAGCATGAAGATCCGGCCTTAATTAATCTAATAGGGTTATACCTCAAGGATACAGGATCATTTTGCTATACTTGCCATTGTACTGGTATTGAGCCCTATCAAAGTTTAAAAGAAATTATGAGAGAAAAAATCAAATATTTATCTACAGGGAGCCAATTAAAGATACTATCTTGAAAGATTGGTATTCCATGCAAGGGGTGTCAGGATGAAAAAGATTGGGATTATTATTTGCGGCCGTTATCAGAATTGCGGCGGTGGGAAGTGTTTGCGGTCCTTAAAAGAACATACCGGAGGATTTTCATTATATCCAAAGGATGAAGAGCTGGAACTTGTCGGCTATTCATATTGTGGAGGATGTCCTGGTGGTAATATAGAGTACGTTCCTCAGGAAATGATAAAAAACGGTGCTGAAGTGATTCATTTAGCAACAGGAATGATTGTTGGATATCCTCCTTGTCCAAGATATAGCCTCTCGGCATTCGCCGAGGTCGATGGCACAAGGATTTGCTTGAACCATCAATATCGATTTCCTCCTACCTTTTCGGTAGGGGGATTTCTTTTTTGAGTCCCCAATTGGAAATCGATCCATAAAATATTTTCGTATTTTAGGCCGAAAACACTTGACTTTTCAAAATGACCCCAATAATCAGCGCGAAAGGAGTTATTTCCTTACCTTATTATCTGGGGTGGTTGTTTTGAAGCCTACTGTCTCTCCGCATGATGTCTATCAAGCTTTTGTCATGGATCAACTTCAACGCCATTATTCCGGCGGTATTTTAACCTTAGTTTCTAACGATTGGCCTGTTATCGCCAAGCTTTGGATCACCGATTTATCCGGTATTTCAGCTACCCTTTTGGATTCTTACAGCCTGAGAGGCCCTCAACCTCGCGACCCTTCGGCTATGCTTCGCTCCTACCTGCTTTTTCTCCTCACTCATCCGGAAAAAGGCATCACTCAATGGGTAGATCTTCTGTACCGGGTTCCTCTCTATGCCATCCTTAGCGGGTTTGAACCGGGCGATGTTCCCGGTGTCGGCACGTTTTACGATTTCTTTAAACGCTTTTGGGCGACTGCGGGCAATAACCTGAAACCTCGTCTACAAAAACGCTCCCGCAAACTTAAGAAGGGTAAAAAGAAGGGGGAGAAAGCTCCTTCCACGACTCCCAAACGGGTGGAACGCTTAGTCCGTTGGATGATCGAGCATCAGGATCGTCGCAAGGTCCTACCCATGGACCGTTTGTTTGATTTCTTTCAGTCCCAGTTCCTTGCGGTTTCCCATCATTTGGGCTTGCTTGGCTCTAAGGATTCTCTCACGGTAGCCGCTGATGGGACTCCTGTGGTGACTCAAGCCTACCCTCGCAGCAAATCCACCTGTCTTTGTCATGCCCAAGGCCTTGCGAAATGCAACCATCCTCGCTTGTATTCCCAACCCGACTGCAACTCAGGATGGGACAGCTCACGAGAGCGTTTCTTCAATGGTTACCACCTTTACACACTCACGGCAGCCAACAGTCCGTTTGATTTGCCGTTGTATCCCCGCCTGCATCCTGCTTCCCGGCACGATGCGGTCAGTTTCGTCTTAAGTTCGGTTGAATTTGCGCAACGGTTCTCCTTGGGCATGGTAGTCGATAAAATGTTGCTTGATGCCGCTCATGATGCGGGGCCCATTTATGATCTGTTACTCCATCAGAAGATCGAACCGTTTATTGATCTCAATGACCGGAGTACCAAAAATTCGAACACCCAAAGCGATATCTTGATTTCTTCGCAGGGCATCCCCATTTGTCCGAGTGGGAAGGCAATGAAGCCCTATGGGCTAGACCATTCTCAGAAACGTCAGAAATGGATCTGTCCGACGATGAAGCGGCGAACCACTTATACCTGTCCAAAACCTTGTTCAACTGCCAAATACGGAAGAACCTTTCATACACGTTGCACTGACAATCCCCGGCTGTTCCCACAAACTCCCCGGAATTCAGAGAAGTGGAAGCTCACTTACAAGCGGCGAACGTCTTCTGAGAGAACCAATAAACGCGAGAAAATCGACTACAGGCTGGAATCTGGTCGCCATCGCTCTACGATGATGTGGTACCTACGCATTTACGGCATTATGATGTGCCAGCACATCGATGCTTGGTATGCTCATCGTTATGATGAGTTAAAGAACCTCAAATATCTCATTTTCAATCCGGTTGCCTAATGGCCGTTTTTTTAATAGTCGGTTAGGTTTATTTGGCATGCTCTTTTTTAGAATTGAGTCTCAGATCCCTTTGGATCACTTCCTTCAGATTGAATTTCCAGTTGTTTTTTTGCTTCTAATCCAGTTCATCCCTTTTTATTCCGAGAGGCTATTTATTAAAACTAGCCGAATTACTTTTTATATTTATAAAGCGGGGACTTAGAACGAAAGCCAGAACAAACTGTTTTGGGATTTTATATTTTGTACCAACAATCAGGGATTGGATTTCTTTCTTTTGCAATAGCTTCAATACGGTATTATGGTTTAATCCCGTCATCTCGGAAACATCATGTGAGCTTACGACATCAGGATAATCGGCGTAGATATATTCAAAGTAACTTCTAAGCTCGCTTTCTGATCCAGGAGAGAGTATGGCCGATAATGAAGCTCTTGCGGGGTTAGGTGTTTTGCTCCGAGAGTTAACACATCCCCGTGGTATCATACTGTTAAGCGTCTTATCGCGCTTTTCTAAATAAACAATTATGTCATTTAACGCAATCCTGTATTTCCGTGTCTTTTTCCCATTATTCTCGCAAGGGATTATGCCATTATCCAAAAGATATTTGGCGCTCCGTTTCGCAATATGACAAATTTTATACAGTTGACTTTCACTGACATATTCGGGATACTGCTCCCGTAAATATTCGTATTTTCCTTTTTTCATAGCATCCTCCCGGAGTAATCCAGTTTTTTTGTCAATGGTAGGTGATGCTATTCTTTTAAAGTGTTTTTTAATGATGTCCGTCCTATGTCTGTCTAACGTGCATAAAATTCCGCAAAAACGGGTGACGATTGGAACCCGCTAAGTTTCAGGGAAAAACAAATAGGGAGCCCCCAAAACCCTTGTCTATAAGGGTTTTGGGGGCTCCCTAAATTCCATCACTGTACATCATCTTCCACGAATGTTATAATAAGACGACAGACTCGAAATGCGGCGTACCTGCAAAGGTACCGTGGGTTCGAATCCCACCTTCTCCGCCAGAAATAAGACGCCATCGGAAGATGGCGTTTCATAATAGAAGGTGGGATTCGAACGCGAGGAAAAAGAAAAATATAAATTCAACTCTGGTATATTGCCAGAGTTTTAACATTTTTACTTGGAAAGTTGATGCTAAACAGAAAGACGGGTGTCGTCAAGAAGGGATTTGTCGGTTTAACCCGAAATTACATGTATATCTATTTATGGCCCGTTAACGAGATATCCTGCAACGTCTTTGCATGAATGAGCAGGGGGTGTATGCGATTAAAAAGATTCTGATTATTGAAGATGATATGGCCTTAAGCAATGGAATTGCACTGGCTTTGCAAGATAATGATTTTTCGTTTGTTCAAGCCCAAGAACTGTGTCTGGCAAAAAAGTGCATGAAGGAAATACCGATTGATCTGATTATTTTGGACATTAATCTGCCTGATGGAAACGGCTTGGATTTTCTCAGAGAGCTGCGCAGATCATCCGCCGTTCCGGTAATCATACTGACAGCCAACGATATGGAAACGGATGTCGTTACCGGACTGGAACTGGGAGCAGACGATTATATTACCAAACCTTTCAGCTTGATGATTTTGCGCGCCAGGGTGCACGCACGGCTAAGGAAAGGAAATTTTGCACCTGCCGAAATCATCAGCATCGACTGTTTTCAGTTTGCTTTTGATAAAATGGAGTTTTCCAAAAACGGTATTCCAATCGAACTCAGTAAAACCGAGCAAAAGCTTTTGCGCATATTGATCGCGAACAGGGGTAATACGCTTACCAGAACAAAGCTTGCTGATACCATTTGGAGCGATGGAACGGAGTATGTGGATGAAAACGCCCTTTCCGTATCGATCAAACGGCTGCGCGATAAGCTGGAGGATAAACCTTCTGAACCAAAATATATTAAAACAGTGTATGGAATCGGCTATACATGGGCGGTGAAGTGATGGATCAACTGGTCGTGATGTGTATCCTCGTTGCAGTGGCTGTAGTGTTGATTGGCACGATGGCCATTCTCTTTTATCGCAGAAGAACCCGGCGTACAATTGAAAAGCTGGGGACTATTCTTGACAAAGCGATCAGCGGAGACTTCTCAGAAAGTATATTTGATGAATCCGAATTGTCGGCAGTAGAAGCAAAAATGGCCCGGTTTATGTCCATTTGCACCGTATCATCCAAAAACCTGACTGAAGAACGGAATAAAATCAAAAGCCTGATTTCAGATATATCCCACCAAACCAAAACGCCTATCGCCAACATCCTTCTATACTCACAACTGTTAAACGAGAAACACCTTCCGGAGGATTGCGCCGTATGCGTGAAGGCTTTATCCGCGCAGGCCGAGAAACTGAACTTTCTGATTAGTTCTCTTGTCAAGGCGTCGCGGCTTGAGACAGGTATCATCTCAGTATTGCCAAAGCAGGAAAACGTACAGCGCCTGATTGAACAGGCGGTTCAACAGATTATTCCGAAGGCAGATGAAAAAGGAATATCTGTTTCCGTTGAAAATACCGAAATTCAGGCTGGCTTTGATTTAAAATGGACTACCGAAGCGTTGTATAATATTCTGGACAATGCGGTGAAATACACGGATTGTGGTGGCGCCATCACGGTAAAAGCTGCAGCCTATGAACTTTTCTGCCGTATCGATGTTACAGATAACGGAATCGGCATAGAAGAAGAGGAACACAGCAAAATATTCATCCGGTTTTACCGTTCGACTGCCGTATCCAATCAGGAAGGTGTCGGTATCGGCCTTTATCTGGCCAGAGAAATCGTTTCTGCGGAAGGCGGTTATATAAGGGTGTCATCAACACCGGGCAGCGGTTCAACGTTTTCGGTTTTCTTACCGATGGTTTAAATCTTTCAAAATTGTTAGATTGCAGAAAGAATGTGGAAAGATTGATATGGTATAGTCTGTATTGTAAACGGCAATACAGATTTTTTTATGGAGGAATATAAATGCCAATATTGGAGACAAAAAGCTTAAGAAAATATTATCGAAGCGGTGAGACCGCAGTCCATGCGCTGGATGGTATCGATTTGCAGGTTGAGAAGTCGGAATTTGTTGCGGTTGTTGGAACTTCGGGCAGCGGAAAATCTACACTGCTGCATATGCTTGGCGGTCTTGATCGGCCTACAAGCGGTACTGTAATTGTTGACGGCAAAGAAATCTTTTTGCTGAAGGACGAGGAACTGACAATTTTCCGACGGCGGAAAATTGGCTTTGTATTCCAGAACTACAATCTCGTTCCGGTATTAAATGTTTACGAAAATATTGTCCTGCCTGTTCAGCTGGACGGAAATGAACCGGATCAGGAGTATGTTAGTCAGATTATCGAAACCTTAGGTCTGAACAGCAAACTGAACAATCTACCTAACAACCTCTCCGGAGGCCAGCAGCAGCGCGTTGCCATAGCCAGGGCGATGGCTTCAAAACCGGCTATTATCCTGGCCGACGAGCCCACCGGCAATTTAGACAGCAAAACAAGCCAGGATGTGCTCGGGCTCCTCAAAGTGACAAGCGAGAAGTTCAGACAGACCGTTGTAATGATCACGCATAATATTGAGATCGCGCAGCTTGCCGACCGCATCGTCCGCATTGAGGACGGAAAAATCATGGGCGGTGGACGCGTATGATCAGAGTGAAGAATAAAAAAGCGATCCGCAATCTATCGGATAAAAGCTTGAGAGCCAGCCGTCTGAGGAACAGTGTGGCGGTTATTGCCATCATTTTAACTACGGTTCTGTTCACAGCCCTGTTCACGATCGGCGGCAGCATAATGGACACGCTTCAGGAGAATACCATGCGGCAGGTAGGCACCCGCGCCCATGCAGGATTCAAATTTCTGACGCAGCAGCAATACGATAGTGTTTGCAAGGATCCGAAAATCAAGGATATCTCTTATAACATATTGATCGGCTTCGGAGAAAATCCGGAATTGAATAAAATACATACGGAGATCCGCTGGACGGAGGCCAAGGCTGCGGAGTGGTCATATTCTATACCTACCACAGGCAGTTTACCCGAGGAAAGACATGAAGTTGCTGCCAGCACGGATGTGCTGGACGCCCTAGGAGTTCTTCATCAGCTCGGAGCACAGGTACCGTTGGAATTTACGGCAAACGGTGTGTACTACAGCCAAACATTTACCCTTAGCGGTTTCTGGGAGCAGGACAAGGCATTGGCAGCCAATCAGGTATATCTGTCGCGAGAATACTGCGATGCGGTTGCACCGGTCATTACGATACCTGTCTATGAGAATCCCAATGCGGATATGTCCTATTTGGCAGGGTCCATCAACCCCTCGTTTTGGTTCGCCACTTCCTGGGATATTGACGGGCAGGTATCGGCATTGATGGCACGCTGTGGCTTTGATCCGCAGTATGTCAACTCGGGCGTTAACTGGGCGTATGCTTCGGCTACGGTGGATGCCCAAATGATCCTTGCAATTGCAGGTTTTCTCCTGTTAGTATTGCTTTCAGGGTATCTCATTATCTACAATATTTTTACCATTTCCGTTTCTCGTGATATCCGGTTTTATGGGCTATTAAAGACCATAGGGACTACCGGACGACAAATCAAACACATTGTCAGACGGCAGGCATTTTTACTCTGCCTATTGGGTATTCCTTTCGGTCTGATTTTGGGATGGCTTTGCGGCAAAGTGATTATGCCGGCTGTTATGAGAAGCACTAATTTTGGTGATGCCTATGTGATTTCCGTTAACCCGTTAATTTTTGTTGGCGCGGCTCTTTTCTCCCTGTTTACGGTATGGGTGAGCTGCATCAGACCAAGCCGATTGGCAGCAAGGGTTTCACCTGTCGAAGCAATCCGATATACCGGCGTATCGGCAACGTGCAAGAAAAAAACCCGTAAATACCGCAAATCTACAAAGGTCACACCTGTTTCCATGGCTATTGCCGGGCTGCAGCGCGACCGGAAAAAGACGGTGGTTGTGCTGCTTTCCCTTTCCTTGTCCCTGGTGCTTTTGAATGCGGCCTATACCATTGTTAAAGGTTTTGATATGGAGAAATATGTTTCTGAACGCGTCGTCAGCGACTTCATAATCTCCGATGCCTCGATCCGCAACAGTTTCACGCAGACAGAGGTTCTCGACGGAGTGACGCCGCAGGCAACGGATAAGATCAAACACCTTCCCGGGTTGGAGGACATAGGCAGTGTATATATGAAAGAAAGCAGACATGTTCTGGATAAGAATGGTTATAGGAATACGATGAAGGTACTTGATAAATACAGCGATGAACTGCCGATGCCCTATGCAGAGGAAACAGTCCGTATGGCGCGTGAGGAACACACGCTGCCCTCCCATATTTACGGCATGGATACATTCACAGCGGAGAAGCTGACTATCCGTTCTGGAAAGCCGGATATGGAGAAGTTCCGCAGCGGAAATTACGTTATTGTCAGCAGCTTTTACAATACCGGAGAAGGGATCTACTACCAGGTGGGCGACCGGGTAACAATTGATTTCGGCAACGGTGTTAAGAAGGAATACGAGGTGCTGGCCGTCGGGATGCCGCCTTACGCTCTCGGCCCGCAGCACAGTCACTATCTTGATATTTATTTTACGCTCCCGACTGGTGAATATACGAAAATGTTGGGCAAAACCCAACCGCTCTGCACGGCATTCGATGTTAATGATGCGCACATTATGGAGGCTGAAGCGTGGATCGCAGACTACTGTACCAATGTCGAAACGAGTCTCGATTACGAATCCCGTTATAGTTACATCAAACAGTTTGAGGATACACAGACCATGTTTGCCGTTGTAGGAGGAGCGCTAAGCATTATTCTGGGATTGATCGGCGTGTTAAACTTCATGAATGCCGTAGTGACCTCCATTATGAGCCGCAAGCGTGAACTGGCGATGCTGCAAAGTGTGGGAATGACCGGAAAGCAGTTGCAAAAAATGGTGATCTATGAAGGGTTTTCTTACGCCGGAATGACACTCCTGTTTGCGTTGACCGTCGGCAGCGCAGTCTGTTACGGATTGGTCTGGGCCATCACCAATCAGATGTGGTTTTTCACCTATCACTTCACATTGCTTCCGGTGCTTTTATGCGCACCCCTGCTGCTTACCATCGCAGCGCTAATTCCGGTTCTTGCCTACAAGATGATGGCCCGGGAAAGTATTGTTGAGCGCTTACGCGAAACGGAATAAACAGAATAATATTTTTCTTTATTTTGGTTATCCTATCTTCAGGCTATCTTATATCTGAAGGAAGGTAACCTCATGCCGTTGTTTTTACTTCATCCGCTTTATGCCGTTACTTTTGTCCTGTTATTATTCCTGATGGTACCGCGAAAGGAAATTCAGCGGTTATCCTTATTTGGAATTGTTCTGGGCGGGGGTGGCGATAGTATCGTCCATACTTTTGGGTATATTACAGGATTATTTTCTTGGATAAATTACGGCCCATTTGGATTTATTGGCGTTCACATCTTTGCGAATATCTCCTGGACTGCATTTTTTATTATTTATTTTTATTATCTGCCAAGGCAAAAGCCTTTGACCTATCTATTTGTTTTGGCTGGGATTTTTGCATCGTTTCTTTATTACAACGTAATGCTTGACATCCATATTTTCCAGTCTGTAAACAGGCTCATCCTGCCGCTGATCGGATTTACTGTATGGTTTACGATCGCTACCTGGGCTTTTTTGAAATGGAATCACTATATTGAAGGTAAATGCCGGGAAAAGATGTATCCCTATTAGGAGTGTTAGTCTTGGAAAATACGCATAACTTTTACCTGCCCAAAACAAACCTGATTGGTATCGGCGCCATCAAAGACCTACCTACCCAGCTGTTGTCCTGGAAATTAAGCAAAGCCTTGATCGTTACCGATAAAAACATGATCAAGCTGGGTTATGTGGAAAATATTGAAAAAATACTGAAGAGCCTGTTTATTGCCTATGACATATTTGACGGGGTGTTGCACCCTAATCCGACTGTTTCTTTCGTCGAAGACGGCCTGAGTTATTTTCACCATGGTTTAAATGTCCTTAAAAGAGATTATAAGATAATCATTTCCATTGGCGGCGGGACCAATCATGACTGTGCCAAAGCGATTGCTGCCGTTGCCGCGAATGGCGGTTCAATCATTGACTATGAAGGATATAACAAGGTTATGAAACCTGCCCTCCCTTTGATTGCGATCAATACCACAGCAGGTTCTGCTGCGGAACTCACCCACACCGCCATCATTACGGATGAGTCACGCAAAGTAAAAATGGTCATGACCTCTTCCCTGATGCTTCCGTTTATTTCGGTGAATGATCCCATTTTTATGACGACGATGCCCAAAGAAGTTACGGCCAGTTCAGGATTTGATGTTATCTCCCATGGCGTCGAAGCCTTCGTCTCGACCGAAGCATTTCCAGCCACCGATGCTTTAGCCTTGGAAGCGATCAGACTGGCATTTGAATACCTGCCACGGGCTTATGAGAACGGCAACGATCTGGAAGCACGAGAAAAAATGATGCATGCCAATATCATGGCGGGTATGGCTTTTAATAATGCGGGGCTAGGCTATGTCCATGCCCTGGCGCATCAGGTAGGCGGTTTTTACAGTAATACGCATGGTTTTAATAATGCTGCATTATTGCCGCATGTTTTTAAGTTTAATGCCCCGGCTATTCCTGAGCATCGTATTCTCAAACTGTGTGAAGCCATGGGAACGATGACGCATAACAAGGAGCAAGCCGTGAGTATTATCATTGAATCAATCCAAAACTTATGTTCTAAAATCGGTATCAATCCGAAGTTATCCTTAATGGGATTTAAAATGCCGGATATTAAAACACTTTCCCTGAATGCATTAAAGGACATTTGTGTCATGACGAACCCACGCCAAGGAACAGTGGAAGATGTGATAACTATCTATCAGAATGCTTATTAAAAACCGAAAAGAAATTCAGGTTGACCTATTTATAATCAATGTCCTTACTTTCAGGCATTGATTTTTTGCATGCATTTCGTTTTTCTACGGAAGCAGAAAACTCAGAAATAGATGTGAAGGATTGAATTGCAGATACCTATTGACAATAAAATTATACTCAAGTAGAATTTTAGAGTAAGATGTTTATAAAAACTTATAACTTGTACAACGATTATTGACTACGAACAAGAATCATCGACGAAATAAGGTCTGCACTTTTTTACTATCCATGAGAGGTGAGGATACGCTATGAATGTTTTAATCATCGGCGGCTTTCTGGGATCCGGCAAAACGAGTTTTATCCAACAGTTTTCACGCTATGTTGTAAAGAAATACTGCCAAACAAACCCTGATTTAAAAGTCGTTATCATTGAAAACGAAGTTGGTACAGTGGGTATTGACGATAGCTTGCTCCGAACCAGTGGCCTTGAAGTCAAAGAATTGTTTTCGGGATGTGCCTGTTGTACCTTGGCTGGTGATTTAGCCAATACGATGATTGAATTACAAAAGAAGGCCAATCCTGAATGGGTTATCATGGAGGCGACCGGTATCGCCTATCCTAAACAGATCAGACAAGTACTGCAGGACATAGGAATTGATTCACGTATTTGTGTCCTGGTAGACGCTTCGCGCTGGAAAAGAATATTAACCCCTTTGTATCAGTTACTCACAGCGCAGCTGAAGGATGCTGATGTGATCCTGCTCAATAAGACAGACTTAGTGAATGAAGAGCAAAAACGCGATATTATGAGGTCAATCGATGACTTCAATACGACGGCAGAGCGTATAGAAACGGTCGCTATCGAGAATATGGACACCCGTATTTTTGATGTGGTTATGGGAGGGTAAGATATGCACGATCATAAGGATGACCACGTTCACACTCTCTATACTCTTGAAGGCAAGTATGAGCCCAATCCGCAGGAATCTTCGATTCATATCCATAATACGGATGGGGCTATCGCCGCATCTTTTGCGGTGGATATTGTTGCCGGAAACGAGGTGGAGAAAGTCATCAGCGAAGAAATGCAAAAACTGGCACAATGGGTAAATGATCAAGGCGGCATTATCGGACACATAAAAGCCAAAATGACCGTATCTAAGCCAACGGTATTTCTATCTATTACCTCTGACGTCCTGCAGCGAAAGATAGCTGCAGAAAATCATGCTTCTATCGGTTTGGCCGCTATCGTTTTCAATGTCGATCAGAAGGAGCTGCGAAAAAAGATATCCTCTATTTTCCAGCGCTTGACTGAATTCCAGGCGGCTGACAACTAATTGATGAAGAATAAACTATATATAATGGAGGTTACAGCATGTTAAGCCCCAGAGAGAATTATTTGATTGCCGCCAGAGGTGGTAAGCCGGAGTATGTTCCTTCGTTTATTGAAGACAGCGTGGTATTTCATCCCCCATTTTGGCTAGATTCCAATCCGGACTTTTTTAATATTAAATGGGTTGAAAATGAATACGGCCGCATGCCGAGCGAGGACTGGAGGGCCATGACCGATATCTCCCAATGGAGAGAAACCGCGAAATTCCCTGATCTGTCCAAAATGGACTGGGAAGCCATGATCAAGGATAAGGTTCCTAACATTCCCGAGGACAAAGTAAAAATCAGCATGGTCAATACGGAAGGAATTTTCCTGATCCCGGCAAATATGCTGGGCTGGGTCGATGCCTTATGCACGATTCATGAGGAGCCTGAACAGCTCATTGAGTTCATTGAGGCCATCACAGACTTCCTTGTTGAGGAGATCAAATACGAACAAAAATATTTCAAACCGGATATCATGTTCTTCGGTGACGATGTCGCCTCCACCACGGGGCCATTTATCTCCAAGAAAACGTGGGATGAAATGTACAAACCTTATTTTAAGCGCATGTGCGATGCCATTCATGAAAGCGGTGCCCTTGCTGAGTTTCACTGCTGTGGAAACACAGGTTATCTGATTGAGGAATTTCTAAATATTGGCGTGGATATCTGCCAGCTTCCGGAGCCTAACGACGAGTTAATGGCCATGAAAAAACGTTACGGAAACCGCCTGGTAATCACCGGCGGTTGGGATCGACATGGAGCTGGTTCAAAACCAGGAGCATCTGAGGATGTCGTTCGGCAATCCGTACGGACCGCGATTGATGATTACGGCAAAGATGGAGCCCTTATCTTCTGGGATGGCGGCATTATTGGAAACAGCGAAGACGCCAAACAAAAAATGAAGTGGGTCATGGATGAACTACACAACTATGGCAGACAGATCTATCGTTAATGATATCTCCGATTCGATAGGTTCTGTTTGGATCAATTAACGAAGAAGCGTGAAATAAGAAAGGCTAACTCATTTGGTGAAGACCATTTGGTTAGTCTTTCTATCGTATTGCCATAAATAATAGGCTAATAAAGGAATTATTGTATTTATATAGAATCAATTATCATAACAAGACGAATGCGAGTGTTTTCGGAGGGAAAGATATGAAACCAAGAATATCACGAAATATTGCCATTGCCATATGCGCCATCATTTTCTGTCTTGGAATTGTCACTTACTCGTATGCGCAGAATTCCACGTGGGAAGGCTTCAAAATAGGAAAGCAAGAGGCTTATCTCAGCGCATCGGTAAGTGGAGAGGTTTCCAACGGGGCAGTTGTTTTAACATGGGATCCCATCAATCATTCAAAATTTCTGGGTTATAAAGTCGTTGTTTCCAAAGAAAGTCCCAATCCAAAATATCCGGACAACGGCTACTTGTATTATATTACCGACGCCAATATGACCCATGCTGTGGTTGATAACCAAGAGAATTATAAGAATGGTGATTTTGGTGATAAGCTGGTCCCTGGAGAAAAATACTATTTTAGTATAACAACGCTTTATTCCGATAAAACAGTCGCCGGTGATTCCCTGCAGATGACGTATCCGCTCAGTGCAGTCACCTCGGTGCCACAAGCTACGACCGATGCTACGCCGGTGGTAAAAGAGGAACAGATCGAAAATATATCGCGTTCACCGGCCCCGTCGTCTGAAAAATCTCAGTCGGTTGTACAGGTAAAGCCGGTTGTTAAAGCGTTTAACGACGGCGGAAAAATTATTGTTCAATGGGAGCCAATTAGCAGCGAGTTGCTTCAAGGTTACAAAGTCGTCATTTCCAAAAAAGATTCCTCCCCGGCTTATCCGGAAAACGGCTATTTAACCTATATCACGAATAAAAACACGACGCAGTGGATTATTGACAATAGTTCTGAATATCATGGCGGTGATTTCGGTGGTTATCTGACTCCCGGTCAAGCTTATTATATCAGTATAACCGCCCTTTATAAGGATTGTAAAATTGCCGGAAATGCTGTTCGGGTAACCTATCCTGACAATGGCTATACCCCACAGGATGATACGGTCGATACCCAAAGTAATGAACCGGTCGCAATCACTGTGACACCGCGAGGGAACGATCTGGTATTAAGTTGGCCGGCTTCTTCAGCCTCCAATTTTGAAGGATACAAAGTCGTTATCTCAAAGGATAATCCCAATCCCAAATATCCGGATGATGGCTATTTATATTGGATAACTGATCGCAACAAGACATCCGTCACAGTGAATGCCGACACCTATTATCAAGGTGATATTCAAGGCAATCTGGTTCCGGGGGAATCTTATTATTTCAGTATCAGCATTATTTACCAGGGGTGGGTCATCGTTGGCGGTCCAGCCCAATATGTCACGCTGCCGGAATGATAATTTTTAGCATAGGTACTTTTATTTCCCGGCAAAATAATATATATTTATAAAGTACTTTTTTTAACAATTAAATTTGTAGAATGGAAGGATGGTAGAGAGTGCTTTCACTGCTTCTTGCAATACTGCCGATTGCAGTTATCGTTGTTATGCTCATTGTCTTTAAAAAGCCAGCCCACACCAGCGGGATAGTGGGGTGGCTTGCTGTGTCTCTGGTTGCATTTTTCTTTTTTCAAACATCGGGAGAAGTTATTCTGCGCTCGACGGCAGCCGGCTTCATTAAATCTTTTTCTGTGTCGCTGATTGTGGCAACATCTCTGCTGCAGATGGCTTACATGGAGAAAACGGGCGCTCTGAAACGGATTATTATTTTTATTAAGACACTTGCTTGCGACAATAAAGCCGTGCAGATCATGATGATCAATATTGGCTTCGGAACACTGATGGTCGCTGTCGGAGCTACCCCGGTATCACTGCTTCCGCCTATTTTGATTGCCATGGGTTATTCCACGTATGTAGCGATCGCCCTGCCGGCTATTGGCTATGATGCTTTGTGCACATACGCACTGCTGGGGGCGCCCATTGTCGTCTTTGTCGATATCGCCAACAGCTTCTTAGGCCAAGGCAATGAAATTACATTGTCACAGGCAGGCAGTATTTTTTATATGTTTTTACCTGTAGTATCGACATTAATTGGTTTTTGCATGCTATGGATTGTGGGTAAATGGCAAGGCATTAAAGACGGATTTATACCCGTTGTGGTTACGGGTCTTACCATTTCAGTCGTCGCGTATTTTACGAATCATTATGATAATCTGGTTGTACTCACCGGTGTATTGTCTGGTCTGGCTGTCATTGTCGTGATGATTTTATATTTAAAACTGACTGGTAAAAAAATAATCGATAAAAGCAGATTGACACCTGAAGAACGTGCCTACGAAAAGGAATACCCGTTATGGAAGGCGATTATGCCCTGGATGCTTTTAATCGTGCTTATTTTGGCCCTGAATCTTCCCAAGGAATCATTTGATTATTTATATCGGACACTGACGCTCAGCATTCCTGGTTTATCTGCGGATGGGAAGCCGATTGCGACCAGAGCACTGTGGAATGCTTATACGTGGATTGTCGTGAGTGTTCTAATTTCGATCCCGTTTATGCGGCCAACGGCGAAGCAACTCAAAGAGACGGTTGCCGTATGGTGGCGAAGAGCACCTAAACCCTTTTTCTCGGCTGCGATTTTCTTCGCGATTGGCGAAGTAATGAACATGTCTGGATATAATATGGCATCGAACCTTAATGCAGCACTGCCCAAGACACTCGCCCCGAGTATGGTCAAGGTCTTAGCAGATTACTCTTCTCAAGTATTTCACGATGCCTATGGCGCTATTGTTAGTTTCATTGGCTTATTTGGGGGTTTTATTACCGGCAGTGAGGCATCCACCATTGCTATGTTTGCTAAATATACGATGACAACGGCTAAAAATCTGGATTGGGGCATAACCGGGCTTATTATCGTTACCGCAGGCGTTGCGTTTGGCGGTGGCTTAGCCAGCGTTATATCCCCAGCTAAATTGCAGAATGCGGCTGCTTCGATTGATAAACTAGGAGAAGAAAATAAAGTTATCCGGGTAGCCTTTATATTCTCGCTCATCTTATGTGCGGCAACTGCCTTAGTTGTATTAGCTTTACTCAAATGGTTTGTCTAATCGGTTTATTGACCTCTTCATAATCCACAGAAATCGAGGATTCTTCTTATAAAAGAAAGAAGAATTCTCTTTTTTTTGCGTATCGCAAATAATTACCAGCAAATAAATGTACGATTATTTCCTTTGGATTCTTGTGCCTTTAAAAGCCTTGTTGCTATAATACAGTAGAATCGGTTCATTAATTCGTCAATTTACTTGGTGTTTTAAGAAATAAGGAAAAATAGGTTATATAAATGAAAAAAAACACATTATTTCAAACACTATTTTATCTTACACTGGGTATCATCTGTATAGCGATACTCATCGTTGAGACGAGGGTCTATGCAACAAACACCGGAACTGCCGGTGTCGTTACCAAGGGGACGCCCGCCAAGGGTGCGCCTGTTTTATTAAGACTTGAGGATATCAGTCCAGGCGGTGTATATAAGAAGAAAGAAAATATGCAGAAACTCGGTGTGGTTGCAGCCTATCTGCATCAAGAAGGGGTACCTTTTCAAGTATCGCTTACGCCAAGGGATATAGAGCCGGCTAGCGGGTATGATGTTTCAATCACTGACGACACGGAATATGTAAATGAATTTATGGCTGCCATTAATGCCATTGAGGACGCGGGGGGGATCATCGGTATTCATGGCTATACCCACCAGAGCGGCAGCAGCAACAGTGTGGAAGGGTTTGAATTTTACAATATCGTCAAAAACCACGAGACAACAAAAACATATGATTATGGTGCTGAACGAGTTAAAGAGGCGATTGACTTATTTATGCAAAAGGGTATTTATCCTGCTTATTGGGAAACGCCGCACTATGCGGCCTCTGCACAGCAGCATATCGCTTTTGAAGAACAAATCGGATTGTGTTATGAGATGAATTTTCAGCGATTGCATACACTCCTTAATTATAAAGTCATTAATTATAATGAACAGAACTATAGCGGTCTGGCGATTGTACCGACGCCGCTGGGGTATTTCAGAGTTAACAAAAGTGCCGACACCATGCTTAAATGGCTGGATATTGAACACAAAGCGGGTATTCTCGCGTCCTGCTTCTACCATCCGTCCATTGAATTCAAGTATATCTCTATAACGTATGATGCCAAGGGAAACCCTACGGTTATTTATGACCAGAATTCTCCGCTGCACCAGTTGATCAAAGGGATTAAAGCGCGGGGTTATCAGTTTGTTTCCATCTACTCACTTGTTGGATTTGTTCCGGCACAACGGTTTGTGAATATTCCCATTAATAAAGGAGATGCCATCTTTACCGGCAGGTTTGACCCTGATTTTAACGGTGAAGGCATCCTGATATGGAACAAAAAAACCAATGTATGGCATATGGTTAAGAATACGGCGGCGTGGTATGCACCACGGATGAGTAATACCTTTGAAGATCAGGGTATCTGGTTAGAGGGTATATCTTTGGAACAAGATGTTATTCCGCTTATTGGTTATTTTACGCACAGAAATAAGGAAGATGTGCTGCTGATCAGCCAAAAATCCGGCAGAATGACGATAGCTGAAAACAACGGCCAGCGGTTTGTTCCAACCATTCAAAAGTTGGAGTTATTAAAAAATTTGGAATCAGTGCAATTTATGGCAGGCGATTGTGACGGGGATGGACTGAGTGACCTGTGGCTCTTTGATCAGAACAAGTCGATAATCGGAAAAGTGATGAATCAGGGCGGCTGTTTTACGCAAATTGAATGGCAGCCCTGGAAATTGCCAAAAGCAAAGAACGCCAAAGCGCTTGCCGGAGATTTTAATGGTGACGGTAAAAGTGACATTGTTGTTATCGATTCCAGTAAAATGAAATATACCCTACTGATCAACGGGACAGCAAGAGAAGGAATTCTTACCAAGGAGCCGGACGGAAAACGCATTGATCAGGGTAGTGGTGTTCAGCCAAATATTGCGGATCTGAACGGAGATGGTAAGGATGACTTGCTTCTCTACTCTCCGAAAGGCCTTTGGGAACGATTTGAATATGATGGCAATGGATTGCAGTACGATGGTACATTCGGACCATGGGGATCAAAAGATGGGATCCCTACCTCTGGGGATTTAAATGGCGATGCACGGGCGGATCTTATCATTATCGATGAATTTACAAACGGAACTTATAACCTTAATACAGCAATGTCCGTCTTGGGCAGATAATTGAGACCGTGTACATCATGCCGGTGTATTAACTTCCGCTACCCGCTGTTTACTCAACAGGCTCTTCATTTCGATGAATATGAACGAAATGGTCAGCAGGATGGACAAAGCATCCGCGATCGGGGCTGTTCGCCAAACCCCCTCGATACCCCAGAAATTTGGGAGGATCAAAAGCAAAGGAATAAAGATTAGAACTTGACGGGAAAGCGTAAGGATTGTTGATTGCAGGGGTTTCCCTACGGCTTGAAAGTAATTAGCCGCCACGATCTGAAAACCGAGGACTGGCAGTAATGCCAAAAAAGTTAACATAGCGTGAACAGCGATTTCCGTAAGTGCTGCGTCACCATTGCTGAATAACCCGATAATTTGCTCAGGCCATAAACGGATGACAAAAAAACCCGCAGTGGCAAGACAAATACCGATCAGGGCAGCCTTCTTCAGTGTTTCCGTAACCCGGGAAAACTGTTTGGCGCCATAGTTGTACCCGATGATTGGTTGCGCTCCCTGGCTGATACCGACAATAGGCATGAAAAATATTGTCGATAGGCTCATCACAACACCAACTGCTGAAAGCGCCAGATCACCGCCGAAGGTCATAACACTTTTATTCAGCAGCATTTGCTGTACACTACCGGCAATCTGCATAGCAAAAGGTGCAAAGCCTATTGCCAGTATACGCCTGGTGATGAGCGGATCTGGTTTAAAGTTTTTCAAACGCAGTTTTAAGGTACTTCGGGCGAAGAGAAAATATCCTAATACCCAGCACGCGGACACACATTGGCCGATAATCGTACCCAGAGCAGAGCCCTTCATACCCATTCCCAGCTCGAATATAAATACATAATTCAAGATCACGTTAACAAAAGCCCCCAGGAGCTGAGTCATCATGGATATTTTTGGTTTGCCTTCAGCGCGGATAAAGTTATTTAATCCAAAACTGATAGCACCAAAAACAGAGCCCAAAACAATGACGTTGGTATATTCGAGAGCATAAGGCAAGACATCGTCATTGGCACCAAACATAATAAGTATTTGCTCAGGAAAGAATAAATAAATAAGACTGAGTAATAATGGTATAAACACCAAAAGGACCAAAGCATTTCCCGATATCTGCTCGGCTTCCGCCTTTTTTTGTTCCCCCAGGCGGATCGATATCAAGGCGGTTGCGCCGACCCCAATCAACATAGAGACGGCAAAAAAGACCAGCATGATTGGAAAAGCTACAGTTGTTGCTGCGATGGCAAGTGAACCCAAAGCACGACCGACAAAGATCCGGTCGACAATATTATACAACGCATTTACCAGCATACCGATAATGGTTGGCCAGGAGAATTGCCATAATAGCTTCCCGACACTTAAACTCCCCATATCCTTGTTCATAACTATCACCTTCTATAATTTGTTCATAAATATAACGACGTTCCGTAAATCGGTGATAAACTGTTCGACCTCTTTGGCGTCATAGTTATGGAGGATACTGTTTATATTATTTGCATAAAATTGCATCAATGTTCTCATTTCCTCTTTCCCTTTAGCACTAAGGGATATCAACGATTTTCGTCGGTCATTTATATCTTCGGAGCGGGCGACCAAATCCCATGCTTCAAGCTGGTCGATCAATGATGTCAGACTGCCTTTCTCTATATCTAACTTTTTTCCAATACGTGTCGGTGTTAGTTCTTTCGTGTGGCATAATATGTTAAGAATCTTAATATGATTTTTCTTCAGATGCGGCATTCCCGTATACTGTGTCCGCAACCGACTGAGCAATTTCTCGTGAAAGCTACCCAGGAATGAAAAAAGTAGATCATGTACTTCATTGGCTTCTTGGATATTCATTGCGACACCTACATTAAAAATGATTAGAAAATAAATAATTAGAATACCGACTATAAGAAAAGCGACATTCATTATACTAACATGTTGAGTAGGATAGTGCAATGGTTAATTTGTCATATTGTGGAATCGTTTTTGCATTAATTGAAATGTTATGGTAAAATCCTGATTTGTGTGAAAAAAAAATTAAGCATTCTGCCATAAAAATGAAATTGATCGTTAGTCCAGGCAGAGTCCTTAAGGAGGAAAATTAGTGTTGAGTGAAAAAAGGTTTAGCCGAGTCCTGGCGGTACTCCTGTTTGCGGTTTTTATAACTGCCCAGGCTATGACCACAGGAACAGCAGCCTTTGCCGAAGAAAAGGAAATCGTCCGAATCGAAGAATGCAATCCCCTAAGCAGTAAAGAAATAGCAGAAAGTAATCAAGAAAATCAAAAATATAAAAAGGAAACACTTCAACGAATCGCTCAAGAATATCATGTTGATTATGACTATCTCGAGTATATCTCCCATGTTGAAGAAACGTTCCAGCTTGAACCATATGAACTGTTTGCGCTTATTGCTATCGAGTCTAAATTTGTCTCTAGTACCAAAATGGATGGCGGATCATTATCGTTTAATACGACCCAAATGAAATTAGCGACTGCAAAAACAGCCTATATGGCCATTACCGATTATTATCATCAGGACATAACTTTTCCTGATCAAGCCCGTCTAACGGCAGACAGAAACTATGCCGCTTATTTAGCTGGCGGATATCTGCGCTATCTGCATGATGTCTATAAAAATCAAGGTGAATCCTATACCGCTTATCGCATGGGGATAAACGGAAGATTAACCTATTACCAGGCCTATGGTAATTATGAATCGCCATACGCGGTACAAATCAAGACGCTATCCCAGTCATTTAAACAATATTGATCCTATCGATTGCATTCTATTTTTAAAAATCTTCGGCAAAGCAAAAGACTTTCGTCTCATGACGAAAGTCTTTTTTTAAATTTCAATGTATGACGAGGCATGGCGAAAAAGCTTTGTTCATCTCCCCCAGGAGCGGTGATTAACATGAAGACACGAACCACGTTTAAATAATAAAATGACAGGCAACACTATATTTGTATATTTTTGGAAATATCCCACAATGTGAAATTGTGAATTAAAGGACATTGTTTAGGAGGAATCTTTATGATTGCGGTAAAAGAAAACAGGCGGACCGACAGCAGTTCGTCTATGGCTTACATCATCATACTAATGGCAATTGTTATTGTCTGGTTCAGTTCGATTGCATCTGAACCTGTTATCACGGACATTCCCGGCAAAAATGCCGACATTTCGGCGACACTATCAAATGAAAAGATGAACGAGGTAATAGTGGCAGAATCCCCTTCTTCTTCGGCAGATATGAAAGAGCAAACGACCATTTCCGCAAATGACCAGGATGAGGTATTATCCGATATCGCAGTGAAATATGGCGCAGACCCTGATTATCTTGCTTATATTATCGGCGTAGAAAAAACATTTAATTTGCAGCCAGGTGATCTTCTGGCACTCATTGCGCAGGAGACAGGTTTTCATCCTCAAACACATATGGATGGCGGGTCACTTTCATATAATACGACCCAAATGAAATTAGCCAGTGCCAAAACTGCTTATATGGCAATAACCGAGTACTATAAGATGGAAATCGACTACCCCACAGATGAGCTGTTAACACGTGATAAGTATTATGCTGCCTTTTTGGCCGGTGGCTATTTAAAGTATCTGAATGACATTTATGATGATCGGTATGAAGCCTATACAGCCTATAACCTGGGAATAAACGGACGAATGACATACTATGACGCACACGGAAACTTCAATTCACCCTACGCAGTTAAGGTGACTGGTCTCGGAGAATCCTTCCGTGAATATTTAAGCTAATTTTATAAATCCCAAACGGAGCTTGAGGCCATTCCTTCAATTTCCGGGTAAGCGCTTTCCCCATGCTGGGTGATATCTAACCCGGACTCTTGCTCTTCAGAGGTAGCTGCAAGCGGGGTAATAAGACGAATCACTTTCAAAATAAGAAGTGTCATTACGCCACAATAGGCATATGTCACCAGAACAGCCAATGACTGGATCCCGATCTGGCTAAATGATCCGGAGTAAAACAGACCATCGGCACCATGGGGATTCAGTACAGCCGTGCCAAAGATCCCCACGGCTATGGTACCCCAGGTTCCGCCGATACCGTGTATGCCAAAAGCATCCAGTGCGTCGTCATAGCCCAGTTTTTCTTTGAGAAAAGCAACTGCAAGGTAGCATAAACCCGATGAAATAAGCCCGATCAGAATAGCTGCCAGTGGCGTTACATAAGCGCACGCAGGCGTAATTGCACCGAGCCCGGCCACCATGCCCGATACAGCCCCCAGAACCGTCGGTTTACCGCGGTGCAGTTTTTCTACAAGCATCCAACCAAGAAGTCCGGCGCAGGCCGAAATATGTGTCGTCGTTGAGGCAAGTACAGCAATACCATTAGCGGCCAAGGCACTGCCGCCGTTAAATCCAAACCATCCAAACCACAAAAGGCCTCCGCCGAGGATAACATACGGTATATTATGAGGTATTGTTCTTTCTGTGTCTTTGTTATAGCGTTTGCCAATATATAAGGCGGCGATCAGGCCTGAAAAACCTGAGCTGATATGGACAACAATTCCGCCAGCGAAATCCAGGACACCTAAATCAGCGAGCCAGCCGCCGCCCCACACCCAATGGGCAAGAGGTGCATATACCAGAAGACTCCATAGGCTTATTAAGAGCATATATGCTGGAAAACGCAGTCGTTCCGCCGTTGCACCGGTCATGATAGCCGGTGTAATTATTGCAAACATCATTTGGTAAAGCATAAACAGCATCGGCGGTATCGTCGTGCTGTCCGAACCGGCGGATATAGCTACCCCTTTAAGTCCAATATGATCAAGACCTCCAATTAAGCCTCCGACATCAGGGCCAAAAGAAAGCGTATAACCGATAACGATCCAGAGAATGGCTATAATACCAATCGAAGCAATACTTTGCATCATAATGGAAAGGACGTGCCGTCGTTTGACCAGTCCCCCGTAAAAGAAGGCTAGCCCGGGAATCATTAAAAAAACCAATGCTGTGCTGACCAGCATAAATGCGGTATCTGCGTTACTCATCTTCATCTCTCCTCTATATTAATCATAATTAAAAGGATTAGTTGTGCGAATAGCGAAAAAAAAGAAAGCCTTACAGCCAGTTGGAAAACTGGCGATAAGGCTTCTTTGCCCATGTAAAATATAGCGGATATCTCAACCGGCGTAAATAGAGAAGATAAAGAAATATTGAATACAATGCATAATACTGTATACACTTTGCTTATTAATAACATCTGCTTAAATAGAGGCAAGAAACGATGGCAGACCGGTCAATTTGGATTATTTTACAGTATAACGTATGCGGTCATTCGCAGGAATAATTTTTTTGATGTTGATCGCATGGGAAAGCATTTCCTGATAGTCGGCTTCACTAAGCAACGGGTCCTTACCGGAACAGTATGCTTCAAGTGCTTTTTCCACATTCAGTACACGGTAACTACGAAGGCCGGCCCCCGCCGTTTCATCGATCCAAGTAGGGAAATATTCCACGTAGGCGATTGTTGGCTTATCATCGGGATGATTTTCCACAATAATATTAACCGCAATACCCATATTGGCACTATCGGTTTTCTGATCTGAAATAAAATTACCCTGGGCATAGATTACAAGGCCTTCCTTGTCCTTTTGCGTTGAATGGTGAACGACATTAATGAATTCAATGGGTTCCACAGCATGCGCATGATTTCCAGAGATGATATCCACTTCCGTATTTTCAAATACCCATCGTGATAACGCTGTTTGTTCAGCCGAAGGCTTTTCGGCATATTCCGTTCCCCAATGTAAAGAAGCAATGATGATCGCGGCACCCGCATCTCTCGCGTTTTGGGCATCTTGCTTAATTTTATCCCTATCCAAATAATTTACTGCAAAATCTTTGTCATGACTTAGGGTGATACCGTTTGTCCCATAGGTATAACTTAAAAAGGCAATTTTAACACCGGAAACATTTTCAATCAGAATCTTGGTGCTCTCTTCCTGTGTTTTATAAGTCCCTGTATGTTTAAGTCCACAGGCATCAAGAAAATCGATAGTATGACACAATCCGGAGTACATCCGATCCAGAGCATGATTATTGGCAGTGGAGACAACATCAACGCCTAATGTCTTCTTAAGAGCATAGGCCAGTTGCTCAGGCGTATTAAAGGAAGGATAACCACTATAGGTCATTTCTTTACCGGCAAGTGTTGTTTCAAGGTTGGCCAGAGTCAAATCCGCATCAGCAATATCACTTTGGATATCTTCGAAACAGGGAGAAAAATCATAAGCATTATTTATTTTAGCCGCTTCGTATTGCGTGGGGTGACACATGATATCTCCTAATAACGATAGCTTAATTGTCGTTCCATCCGCATATTCAGCACCTGACTCGGAACCGGTAATATTTGATTGGACGTTACTGTTGGTCGGAACACTTACTGCCGAAGGTGTATCATGGGATGGGTCTGAAAGCCAGGGTATTTCATTTTCCCAGGCTGTCAGCCCGATTAAAACCAAAACAGCCAATAGGAGCGGCAACCAACTTTTTCTAAACAGTGCTATCACCTTTTTCTTCACAAATTTGTTACGCTCTGTTCACAGTAATGACACAGAAGATGGATAACATAACATCGGGAGGTATACAAATGAGCAAATACCGGCAGGAAATAAAAATGGCTATCAATATTTTTGATAAAGAAGTTTTAATCCGTCGATTAAATATGGTTTTACCCAAAGACAGTCATACCGGGCCAAAGGGGTATTATACCGTTAGAAGCCTTTACTTTGATGATATTCATGATACGGCATTATTGGAGAAGCTAACAGGGGTAAAATACAGAGAAAAGTATCGGTTAAGAGTTTATGATGAGTCAACAGCGATGATCCGGCTTGAGAAAAAGGTTAAGAATAGTGGCTCGGGGTTCAAAGAAAGCGCGATTTTATCGGTGGCTGAATGCCAAGCATTAATTGATAGAAAATATGATTTTCTCAAAAATCGCCGGGAGCCTGTTTGTAAACAGCTCTATACTAAAATGCGCTCTGGCTTGTATCGGCCAAAAACAATTGTTGAGTACAAGCGGCAGGCATTTTTATGGGAACCGGGCAGGATTCGGATCACAGTCGACAGTGATGTTCGAACCGGATTGTCGTCCATTGACTTCCTCAATTTCAATACACCGTTGACAGGTGTTTTAAATAATGGGACTGCTATCCTGGAAATCAAATATGATTGCTATCTGCCAAGTCACATCGCTGAACTGATCCAGTTGAATAGCCGACATAAAGCAGCAATTTCTAAGTATGTCCTGTGCAGAAAATATGGATAAAGTATAACCCTGTTTCTTTCATATTATAATATTTTATTGGGGGTAATATAATGAATTCTGCGAGTACAGCGAATGATGTGATTACGCAAACGTTTACATTTTCTGATATCTTCAAAAATAGCTTTATGGAGAACGCGACGACTAACTTTTCCATTGTCGATGTTTTTATAACCTTGGTTATTTCCTTCTTCCTCGGTTTATTTATATATACCGTATATAAGAAAACGTTTAACGGTGTCATGTATTCCAGGAATTTTAATGTATCATTAATTGGTATGTCCATGATTACGACATTGATTATCATGGGCGTTACCTCAAATATCGTTTTATCGCTGGGTATGGTCGGCGCTTTAAGCATTGTGCGTTTTAGATCGGCTATTAAAGACCCCATGGACATTGTCTTTATATTTTGGGCTATCGCTGCCGGCATCGTCAGCGGCGCCGGTCAATATTTTTTAGCAGTGATCGGCTCAATCATAATTGGTGTCATGCTGATTTCCTTTACGCGTAAAGCTTCGGGGGAAATCCCCTATATGATTGTCGTTAATTGTAGTGACAGCCAAGCTGAAATGGTGTTGACGAAATCCCTGAGCGGTTATGTTAAACGGATGAAAGTCAAGTCAAAAGCGGTTCGCGGCGGACAAGGAATCGAACTGACCTTTGAAATCCGTTTGCATAAGGATAATACCGATTTTGTGAATGACTTGGCAGAGATTGATGGTGTTAACGATGTTGTACTCGTCAGTTATAATGGGGAACTGGCTGTTTAATAAACGAATAAAAAATTCGAAATCGCTGTCCTTACGGATTCGACCGCACCGAATACGTGTTTAACTGTGAAACAATATCATCGAATCCCGGCATGACATAGCGTGTTTTGATGAGCCCGACACCTTTTTTGTAGTAGAAGTAGCTCGTATTGCCGCTGTCATTATAATCAATTTTGACAACCAAGCAGTTTTCAAAGGTGCCTGCGGGGACAGTTATCGTGGCCATTGTATCAGCGATTTCATAGGTCGCTCCTTCGCTCTCCCAGGAATTGCCGAGGGTTAGAGGGGATTGGAGCAAAACGGCATGATAGTTTTCCGGACTGTTTAAGATATTCTTATCATCATATAACTCTGATTGTCTATACGTGTTGATGAGTGTGCTGTCTGTAACTTCATAGCGGTTGGCAGTCACGGAACCGCCGTTATCGATCATGACCTGATATTTATTGTCCTGCTGATATGTGACCTTCGCCGTGTAGGACGCATATTCATTGCCTATTCCCTCATAAGCCCAATAGTTACCTTCGCTTAACGGCATATAATCCGCTATGCTCTGTTCATTCTGAGTATCTGGCGATGCAGGCTGACGATCAGTGACGGAACACCCGAATAGAACAACAAAAAGAACAGAAAAGATAAGAAAGAATGTTTTTTTACCCATCTTCATGGCAATACCTCCATTTCCAGGCAAAAAAAGTTAGTATTGGTAGCGTGAGTCGGTATCATACAATTAAATTTTTTTGTAGGCCTATTTTTTGTATGTTGTTTTGAATGACTGTTTTTAGTATGACATTAATAATTGAGAATATCCAGAATAACGATAACATCATGACGTTCATATGCATGATCGTGCTGCTTGATTCATTACATCAATAATGACAGAAATAAGAGAAAAAACGATTCATGGATGAAGGACTACCGCAATAGTTTAATTACTTATTTTGACAGCCAATAAATCTCTAATTTAGGTTGACGTCTGGGCATTCAGCGATTATAACCTGAATTCCGAAGCAAATTAGATAAAATAACAGCGCAAACCCTTGGTATATAAAGGATAGCGCTGTTTTTGTTTTATCAAATTCTCATGGTGTAATTTAGCTCTTTTTAGTATCAGCTAAAATATTTTTTATCTCTTTTAGCGTGAGGAACTCTTTTGAAAAATCAACGCCCAAGACATCTTTCAATGCTAAAGATATCTCATCAACATGATCAAAGATGTATAGGTTTTTGTCTACTCGCGTACATTCTATTTTTCGTAAGCTATCAAGAATGTGCGTTGCCGAATACTTTCCATCAAATTGGTGCTGAAGAATCCGAATGATGGCCAGAGCCATAAAACAAATAAGGAAGTGCGATTCTATGCGGTCTTGCTTGGAAAGGTAAATCGGTCTGGTTTTTAGGTCGCTCTTCGTGATTTTAAAAGATTCTTCAATCCGCCAAAGCCCACGGTAGATTTCGATGATTTCCGTATCAGACTTATCCAGTTCACTGGTAACGATGGCATAGTACCCATCAAATTTTTCTTCTTCCCGAAGTTTTGCCTCATCAAATACCGGTCGTTTGTTTGCGGTAATGATCTCGCCGGTTTCTTTATCGTATTCAAGATTTTTAACGTATTTGGCAGCACCGTAGGAAGTGGCCCTATTGTACTTACCAGGGTCTCTTACAAGCTCCATCGCTTTAAGTAAAGCCGGTTCTCTTTCAGCTTTGGCACGTCGATCATAGTCTCTTGAATAAAAAATGATCTGCTTTTCATCAATGCGTTTTTTCACCGGTTTATTGTCGTTTCCGACGACACTGATCTCTCTGGGATAGATTCGTGATTTAATCTTGTAGTCATCGCCGATCCAAGTATAGCCGTCCTCATCAAAGACATAGTCTTTCAGTTCCTTATGAGCCCCTCGAACGGTCTGGCTGTACACATACCCGTCGCCGCGCATGACGTGGTAGTTAATGTTCTTTGCTGTGTTGTTTCCCTTATCGGCGACAATAATAACACGACCTATGTCATACTCTCTTTTCAGCTCAGCCAGCATGGGACGCACCGTTTCGCAGTCATTGGTGTTTCCCGGGAAAAGCTTGTAGGAGATTGGGATACCCATCGTATCCATAAATAAACCCATCTGAATGATTGGATCAGGGCGATGTTCTTTAGAGACACCTTTCTTCTTCATGTCGTCTTGTTCGTCGATCTCGAAATAGTAATTGGTTACATCGTAGTATACCAACTCTGTCGTTCTGCCGCAGAGAGCTTTAACCTTGTTATGGAGATGGACCTGTAAGTCATCTCGGTACTTGGCAATGATACTTAATGCTCCGTACACATTATCCAGCGAGAAATCCATATTTTCAAAGTACCGGTCTTTGTTCTCGAAGGCTTTTTTCTTTGAAGCCGGATCTCTAAGGCGTTCAAAGATCAATAACTTAACAACATTGTTCAGGATATATTCAATATTCAGATTCCGCGCCCTGTTAACAAAAAAAGTATGGAGTTCAAGATCGTGATATATCTTACTTAATGCAGCATAGCCGAAATACTTTCTGTTCATATTACCAATAGTTAGAGTAGCAGCCCTGTTAATCTTAATCTGATCGATGGATTTAGATAGCTTCTCCTCAGCATCCATTTTTTCAACGACTGAAGTGAAGTGTTCAATTGGATCGGGATATATTTTTTCAAGGACATCCACGTAACCAAACGATTCAATGGTTCGCGTTCGCGATTGTTTTCTTACAGGATCATAAAAGTTTGTGGCAGCTGACAAATAGGTTCTGCCTGTCTTAGAGTGAAATGCTTTTTTTAAATACATGAAAACACCTCGCGTTCACTTAGACTATATACTTAATTATATCACAATACGTTACATTACGCCATATAAATATGATTTAATTTGACTAAAAATATATTAAAAAAACCTTGCATTTGCAAGGCTATTGCTCACTTATTATTAAATTATTGCTTCTGAATTAGGGGATGAAGGACTACCGCAATAGTTTAATTACTTATTTTGACAGCCAATAAATCTCTAATTTAGGTTGACGTCTGGGCATTCAGCGATTATAATAACATTTGCGACTTTAATCTAGCGTTCTATTTTTTGATCGATAGGACAACGTGGAGAGATGGCTGAGTTGGTCGAAGGCGCTCGCCTGGAAAGCGGGTACATGGTGATGAACTGTGTCGTGGGTTCGAATCCCACTCTCTCCGCCATAATTACTGAAAATAAGAGTGGATTCGAACGCGAGGAAAAAGAAAACGCGCCCTATGGAAGCGTTTTCCCGAGCTGGCGTGATAGCGAGCCGAATGGCGAGCGGAGCGAATCCCACTCTCCCGCCATAATTACTGAAAATATGAGTGGGATTCAGGCCTCTTTCGAAGGCTTTTTATTTTTCTTTGGAAGGTTTTTCGTTTTCTTTATTTATGGTTTTATGTTATAATTAAGTTTGACCGTGCTAGATGGGGAGGCAGCGGTTCCTTGTAACCCGCAGTCCGCTATAGCGGGGTTTAAGTCCTTTGATGAGGATCACGTTTTCGGAGCAGTCCATGTCTGGGTGTGATGAGTTTCTGGTCTTGCGCAACAGAACGCTTTGAACCGTGTCAGGTCCTGACGGAAGCAGCACTAAGGAGTCAGTTTTGTGTGCCGCGAGGTGACCGGAGATGAGCAGCCATTCAGGGGTAACGTTTGGGGACTTTGATTCGAATCAAGGTGCACGGTCTTTATAAAATAAGGTGGTTTATACGGACCATCTTTTTTAGTATTTTACATAGGTCTATTTGGGAGAAATTCTTCTTCAGGTAATTTTCAATATCATGGTTTATAAAATCTCAGTCTATAAACTATTTCTTTAATATATAGGTGAGAATATGGCATACCGAGCACTTTACCGAGAGTGGCGTCCAAAAAAATTCGATGACATGGTGGGGCAGGAACATGTTCGTGTCATTTTAACGAATGCCATTAAACAAAACAAAATAGCGCATGCTTATATGTTTAGCGGTCCACGGGGTACCGGTAAGACGTCAGCTGCCAAACTCTTGGCCAAAACTCTGAACTGCCGGGACAGAGATGGGGTGGAACCGTGTAATGCATGTTCTTCATGTCTCGAGATCGACCAGGGAACAGCCATCGATGTTTTGGAAATTGATGCCGCATCCAACAGAGGTATCGATGAAATCAGAGATCTGAGAGACAAAGTAAAATTGGCCGCCTCCGGTGGCAGATATAAAGTATATATTATTGACGAAGTTCATATGCTGACTTCCGAGGCATTTAATGCCTTGTTAAAAACCCTTGAAGAACCGCCAGCCAATGTTGTATTCATTCTAGCGACGACAGAGGCGAATAAAGTCCCCCTCACCATATTATCACGGGTGCAGCGTTTTGAATTTCATCGCATATCCGTGGAGGAAATCGTCACGCGGCTGCGTGACGTATGTCAGACCATGGGCCGGGAAATCGAGGACAAAGCGCTTCAGGTGATCGCCGTGAAAGCGGAAGGCGGTCTGAGGGATGCTTTGAGCATTCTTGACCAATGTCTGCTCCATAATGATCCGATTCAATTGGAACATGTCTATCAAATCATCGGTATGGTAGGCGAAACCTACAGCGCTGATTTGACGGATGCGCTTCTGATTGGAGATTACGGTCTTGCTCTAGCCAAGCTTGGCGAAGGGATTTCTTTGGGAAGAGATCCTCGTCAGGTAATCAAGGAACTATTAGAATACTTGCGCCAGCTTTTACTCTATACGGCCGGGGGGCAAGAGCCTTTGCTCGCACCGGATATGGTTCAGAGACTCATTGCCCAAAGCGAACGTATTGGGATGGAAAGACTCTTGACTTGGATCAACGTGCTCCTGAAAGGGGACAGTGACTTGCGGTTTGCTCCCAATGCGCGTTTAGCTGCAGAGATGATTTTGGTCCAGACGATCTTTGAACCCACCCCCAAACACGAGCAAAAGAGCGTTCAGCGTCCGGCGTCGCTGAAAACAGAAGTTAACCCGCGCATTCACACCGCTTTGAAAACGGATTCTTCGCATAATCCGGCACAGGCTGCATCTTCCGTATCTGCTTCCACACACAATCCATCCGGATCAGCCACCGGAGATACTGCAGTTGATTTTGTTTTTGTACAGAATAAGTGGCCTGACGTCTTGGAAGGGGTCAAAAAGAAAAAGAAATCAACCCATGCCTTTTTACTTGAAGGAAGAGCTGCGGAATTACGCGGTGATCAGCTGCTTTTAATCTTTAAAGACGGGTATTCTTTTCACCGGGATAAATTTAATCAAATAGAAAATAAACAGGTTGTTGAGGAAGTCCTGGAGCAAGTCCTTGGGGCGAAGCTCTTACTCAATAATTTGATTGAAAGTGAATACCGGGCGATGCCCGCAGTGACATCCGGGAATACGGCGGATAATAAATCTGTTAACAATATAAACGCGGATGCCGATGCCGATGGTCTTATCCAAAAGGCGCGGGAATTATTTGGTGAACAATGGGTCCAAGTAAAAAAAGATTAGAATAATCAGGCATTGACTTGCCTTACCATATTCTTTCATATATATTTATAGTCATTGGAATGAAAGATTTATTTAATTATCTGGATAATGATAAACGGGTAGTGTGTTATTAAGGAGAGTGTTACACATGGGATTTAAACAAGGCGGCGGCGGAATGGGCAATATGAACCAGATGCTTAAACAAGCGCAAAAGATGCAAGAAAATATGATGAAAGCCAAAGAAGAACTAGAAAGCCAAACAGTTCAGGCTTCTTCTGGCGGGGGTATGGTTGAGGTTGTTGTTAGTGGAAAAATAGAACTATTGGAATTAAAAATTAACCCGGAAGCTGTCGACCCGGATGATGCCGAAATGCTTGAGGATATGATCAAAGCTGCAGTCAACCAGGGTATTAAGAATGCACAGGCCATGGTAGAACAAGGCATGGCCAAAGCAACCGGCGGATTTAACATCCCGGGATTGTTTTAGTATTCAGAAGAAGTTTATGTTATTCATTTTGCATAATCTGATCAGGAAGGGGTAGTCTCGATGGATTACCTGTATTATCCCCAACCACTGACAGATTTGATTGTTGCTTTTTCCCGCTTGCCCGGTGTAGGGCCGAAGACAGCAGGCCGCTTAGCCTTTTATCTGCTCAGGAATCCGGATCAAGCCGGAGAGCTGGCTGAAGCTGTTGTCTGTGCGTTGAAGGATATTAAGCAATGTTCGGTTTGTGGTAATTATACAGATATCGACCCCTGTAAAATTTGTGCGGGAGAACGCCGGGACGAGACAATGCTGTGTCTCGTCGAACAACCTCGGGATGTTGTTGCTTTAGAAAAGACCGGCGAGTATAAGGGACGTTACCACGTTTTACATGGTGTACTGTCGCCCATGGAGGGTATTGGACCGGATCAGCTGAACCTGACCACTCTTTTTCAACGGCTGGAGGGTATCCAGGAGGTTGTTCTTGCCTTAAATCCGACGGTGGAAGGAGAAGCAACCGCACTCTACATCTCGAAGCTGCTTAAACCCTTGGGTATTCGTGTCACTCGCTTGGCACATGGATTACCGGTGGGCGGCGATTTGGAGTATGCTGACGAGGTGACTATTGTTCGGGCCCTTGAAGGCAGACGCCAGCTATAATAAAAATAGATGCACTTCGAACCCGGTTTTTACCGGGTTTGTAACGTTACTGAGTTTATATCGTTTGACTCCGCTTATTTCGGTTCTATCTTGTCCACTCTTTAGCATAGACTAACTGCAGAAGAGTGACTGGAGGGATCAGTATGACCGTCATATTTCTTGGATTATTCATCTTACTTTTAGGGCTTATCGCGTTTGCTTCTTTAAAAAAACCGAATAAGCTCATCAAGCTTTTTATTCATATTCTTGGCGGCGTCGTCGGATTATGGATTGTTGATTTACTTTTGAGTATTTTTGCTATGGAGATACCGATTAACATATTTACAGTCGTTCTTGTCGCCATTCTTGGTTTTCCGGGTGTTATCGTTTTATGTATTCTTCAATTGATAGGAATATAAGTAGGATAGCAATATTATATGATAGAAATATGAACAAATAGCAGCTAAACGAATACTGTATACATGGTCAAAAACCGTCATGATGAGAAAATTAGTACTTGACGAGGGTAAGAATTAAAGGCTATACTAAATTAGCAGGGGACTATCATGAAAATAGTTCCCTGTTTTGTAACCTTGCCCAAGTAGTTTGTCCATGTACTGAATACTACTTGTCAGGAAAAACATTTCAATCAGTAAATGTTATTTTTTTACCTTTTAGTCGGTATAGGGGTATCTACAAAGAACGAATGAAAACTGAACAAAATGATATTGGAGGAGGAAAAACGAATGGCTAAAATGAAAACAATGTCGGGGAATGAAGCTGCAGCGCACGCTTCTTATGCGTTTTCAGAAGTTGCAACCATTTTCCCAATCACCCCTTCATCCGACATGGCAGAATTTGTTGATGAATGGGCAGCCCATGGCCGCAAGAATATATTCGGCCAACCGATGAAAGTCGTGGAAATGCAGTCCGAAGGCGGCGCCGCCGGTGCATTTCATGGCTCACTGCAAGCCGGTGCGTTAACCACGACCTATACCGCATCCCAGGGACTTCTGCTTATGATCCCAAATATGTACAAGGTATCCGGGGAATTGCTCCCGGGAGTCTTTCACGTCAGTGCCCGTGCCATCGCGGCGCATGCGCTTTCTATCTTCGGGGATCATCAGGATGTCATGTCCGTTCGGATGACCGGATATGCCATGCTCAGCTCCGGCAGCGTCCAAGAAGCCATGGACATGGCGTATCTCGCGCATCTTTGCGCCATCAAAGCACGTGTACCTTTCCTTCATTTCTTCGACGGATTCCGGACATCTCACGAGATTTCCAAGATCAGTGTGCCCGACTACGAGGAAGTAGCCACACTCTTGGATCACGACGCCCTGAAGCGATTCAGAGACAATGCCTTGAATCCGGAGCGGCCCTGCCTGAGAGGAACGGCGCAGAACCCGGATATCTACTTCCAGGGCAGAGAAGCGTCCAACCTGTTCTATCAGGCTGTTCCCGCTATCGTCGAAGATTACATGAATCAATATAAAGAACTGACCGGCCGGGAATATAAACTGTTTGAGTATTACGGCGCACCGGATGCCGAGCGGGTCATTATCGTCATGGGCTCCGTCGGTGATACCATCAGTGAAACCATCGATTATCTGGCAGCCAAAGGCGAAAAGGTCGGGGTTTTACGGGTTCGTTTATTCCGTCCGTTCTCCGTGGATCATTTCCTTAAAGCCTTACCGGCCACCGTCAAGAAAATAGCCGTTTTAGAGCGGACCAAAGAACCCGGTTCCATTGGCGAACCCTTGTACCTGGATGTCGTCGATGCCTTCTACGATAAGGCCAATCAACCGGTCATCGTGGGCGGACGGTATGGACTGGGATCCAAAGATACCACACCGTCGCAGATCCTGGCGGTGTATGAAAACTTAAAAGCCGACCAGCCGAAGAACGGATTCACCATCGGCATCGTCGATGACGTCACCTTCACCTCGCTGGAAGAAAAAGAATTCATCGATACCACACCGGAAGGGACGATCAGCTGTCAGTTCTGGGGACTGGGAGCGGACGGGACCGTCGGAGCCAACAAACAGGCGATCAAAATCATCGGCGACCATACCACCATGTACGCCCAAGCCTATTTCTCCTATGACAGCAAAAAATCCGGCGGCACCACCGTATCGCACTTGCGTTTCGGGAAGAACCCGATCAAGGCGTCCTATCTGGTCAATACCGCAGATTATGTGGCCTGCCATAACCAATCCTATGTGGATAAATATAACCTCTTAAAAGGCCTGAAAAAAGGCGGAACCTTTGTCTTAAACTGTCAGTGGAGTGCCGAAGAACTGGATGAGAAACTGCCGGAAGCGCTGAAGCGGGTCATAGCCGACAAAGAAGCCCAATTCTATATCATCGATGCCGTCAAGATCGCCAAAGAGCTGGGACTGGGCAACCGGATCAATATGATCATGCAGTCCGCCTTCTTCAAACTGGCGAAAGTCATCCCCTTAGACGACGCACTGCAATACCTGAAAGATTCCATCGTCAAAACCTACGGCAAAAAAGGCCAGGATATCGTGGATATGAATAATAAAGCCGTGGATGCCGGCTGCGATGCTCTCGTAAAAGTGACGATCCCAGCCGCCTGGGCTCAGGCAGATCCGAAGAAGGGGCTGTTCCTGGGTGACGAGAACGAACCGGCCTTCATTAAAGACATCGCTCGGGTGATGGCAGCCCAGGAAGGCGACAAACTGCCGGTAAGCGCCTTTACCGGCCGTGAAGACGGCACATTCCCCGCCGGGACCTCCGCCTATGAAAAACGCGGAATCGGTACGGCAGTGCCTGAATGGATCAGCACCAACTGTATCCAGTGTAATCAATGTTCGTATGTATGCCCGCATGCCGCCATCCGTCCGTTCCTTCTGAGTGAACAGGAAGCAGCCAATGCACCGGAAGGCTTTGTAACAATTAAAGCCGTGGGCAAAGATCTGGCCGGACTGCAATTCCGGGCCCAGGTCAGCCCGCTGGACTGCACCGGGTGCGGCAACTGCGCCGACGTTTGCCCGGGGAAAGAAAAAGCCCTGGTCATGAAAGACGTGGAAGAAATGACACGGATCCAGGCCCCGCTGTGGGACTATGCCATGACCATACCCGATAAAGAAGACAAAATCACGAACAGGAATTCAGTGAAGAACACGCAGTTCTTAAAACCCCTGCTGGAGTTCAGCGGCGCCTGTCCGGGGTGCGGAGAAACGGCGTATGTCAAGCTGATCACCCAGCTGTTTGGGGACCGGATGATGATCGCCAACGCCACGGGCTGTACCTCGATCTGGGGCGGCAGTGCACCATCCATACCGTATACCGTGAACAAGGAAGGCAAAGGGCCGACCTGGGCCAATTCCCTCTTCGAAGACAATGCGGAATACGGGTACGGCATGTATCTGGGTGTAGAGCAGCAGCGCAGTCAGCTGGCGGAAGAAATGAAGCAAGCGCTGGCACTGGATATCCCGGCGGCCATGAAAGATGCTTTCCAGGAATGGCTGGCCAATAGGAATGACGGTGAAGGTTCCAAGGCGGCGGCTCAAAAAGTATTGGCAGCATTTGCCGGTATGGATCCCAAAGGCGATGCGCTGTTAACCGGCATCTGGAATAAGAAAGAGCACTTAGTCAAGAAATCCCAGTGGATCATCGGCGGCGACGGCTGGGCCTACGATATCGGGTACGGCGGATTGGATCATGTACTGGCATCCGGGGACGATGTCAATGTGTTGGTACTGGATACGGAAGTATACTCCAATACCGGCGGCCAGGCATCCAAAGCCACACCCCGGGCAGCCATCGCGAAATTTGCCGCCTCCGGCAAGAAAATCCGGAAGAAAGACCTGGGCATGATGGCGATGAGTTACGGTTATGTCTACGTGGCCCAGATTGCCTTAGGATCCAATATGAGCCAGACCCTGAAAGCCATTCAGGAAGCCGAAGCGTACAAAGGCCCCTCGCTCATCATTGCCTATGCGCCGTGCATCAACCACGGTATCCGTTCCGGTATGGCCACCAGTGTGACCCAGGCGAAGAAAGCGGTGGAAGCCGGCTATTGGCACCTCTACCGTTACAATCCGGATTTGCTGGAAGAAGGCAAGAATCCATTCAGTTTGGATTCCAAAGAGCCCACGGCATCGTTCCGGGATTTCATTATGTCGGAAGTGCGTTACAGCTCGTTGTTAAGAACCTTCCCGGAAACAGCGGAGGAGTTGTTCACCGGTGCTGAGAAGTTTGCTAAAGAGCGGTATAAGTCCTATAAACGCCTGGCAGATCAGAATTGGAACTAATCTATCATAAATAAATATTCAGCAAATGAGAGAAGCAGTCGATAAATTCGGCTGCTTTTTTTCTTAATTTCATTCAAATAATGAAATATTGCTAAAAATTGGTACTGCATGATATTATTTTCTATATGAAGTTCTGTGTGACGGAGGTCAACGATTGGCTGGTATTATTGATGTCATAAATATGAACAAAATCTATCAGATGGGCAATGAGCAGGTCATTGCGTTGAGCAATATCACCCTTTCCGTGGAGAAAGGTGATTTTTGTTGTCTCTTGGGGCCATCCGGCTCCGGCAAATCGACTCTTCTGAATTTAATCGCCGGATTAGAAAAACCAACGGCCGGTGAAATCATTGTGAATGGTAAACATCTGGAAAAAATGAACGAAAAACAATTAGCCGCCTTTCGTCAAAAAAATATCGGCTTTGTATTTCAATCCTATAACCTTTTTCCAACGCTGACCGCTGTTGAAAATGTTGAAATGCCATTAGTGTTTCGAGGTACTCCAAAAAGCATCCGGCGAAAAGAAGCTGTCAGCATGTTAAAAGCCGTCGGCTTAGGCGACCGTCTGTATCATAAACCGTCTCAAATGAGCGGCGGTCAACAGCAGAGAGTAGGTATTGCCAGGGCTTTTATCGGTGTACCGCCTATCGTCTATGCCGATGAACCGACAGGCAATCTGGATACGAAAACCAGCGTCGAGATTATGGATTTGATCACAACCATCGCCAAAAAAAATGAACAAACCCTGATCTTAGTCACCCATGAAAAGTCGATATCGGACTATGTGAATAAAATCATTAATATTCGGGACGGTCAGATCGAAGCCATTGAAACGCGAGAAAAAATCATTATTAACTAATGGAAAGCTGGAGGAAAGATGTTTATCAAAAAAAAGGGTTTATCCATCGTACTGTCTTTAACATTAGGTATCTTATTATTTTTCGCACCGCCAGCAAAGCTACAGGCGGCCGGTGAGGCAATAACAGTCACCAATTATTCCATCAATCATTCCGGGGCGATCGAACCACAGGAATCCTTTATATTGACGGTAACCTTGGTTAATCAAAGCGGGTCCGACTTAGACGGTGCGAAGGTTGTTGTGGACAGCACGTCAAGTTTCTTCGCAGCAGACGGCACCGGGCTAACCAAGACTATCGCCGACTGGAATAATGGCGTCACCGTAACTGCCAGCTTTAGTCTGAGATATGACGGCGGATCGCGAAATACCCTTTCGATCAGTGTTATCGATAACTTAAGCAATGCACAGACCGTCGCCAATAATACATATACCATTGCAGTGAGTCAAGCAGAAAGCACTAATCCAACCCAGGAGGTGGATACCTCTACCTATGTTCCATCCATCGATATTATCAGTGATCCTTATGTTTACGCGGCAGCCGGGGAAAACCTGACGTTGGCGTTAAAAATTAAAAATACAAGTTCTTATACCGCCCAGAATATTCGGGTCATTCCCGATCTTAGCGGTGAAAGTCCCTTTGCTTTGACCGGTAACAGCTCCCAGTTCTCTGTGGCGAGCTTAAATCCGGGAGAAACGCAGACAATCACCTGTTATTTCGCAGTCGCCCCTTCAGCCTTAGAAAAAGTGTATACTCTGAAATTAAATTTAATCTATTCCAATGCTTTCGGAAATCGTTTTGGCAGCGGCGCTACACCATTAAGCGAGGCAATCTATGTCAGTGTTAAAAATACCAATACCTTTCCGCGTATCACTATCGGAAATATACGTGTGACCAATCCGGATCAAGCTCATCCCACCGTGATGAAAACGGTCATAAGAGTGAGTAATGCGGGTTCACTGACAGCCAAGAATGTCAGCATTACCTTACAGGGATTAAAAGATGACGGGCTCGGCCTTTATCGGGATAGCAATATGACCTGTATCGACAGTCTGGCCGGAAAAGGCTGGAAGGATATTACCTTTTACCTGATACCGTCCGGTAAGGTTGGCCAAGGCAATTACGCTCTCTCCGCGAAAATTGAATACATGGACGAGAGCGGAAAAGCCTATACGAGTGAATGTCAGTTCTTTGTCCCTGTACAATCGGGCGGAGGCGGGGCGACAGTTCCTAAAATCATTTTGAATAGTTATAGCTGTAATCCCGGTATCGTTAAGGCCGGAGAAAAGTTTACTTTAAACCTTAGCTTTCTTAATACCAATCCGGACAAGACGGTAAAAAATATAAAAATTTACCTTACGGTTCCTGACGGCGGTGCGGATAGCAGCGGCAGTGTCTTTACCCCGGTAAACAGCAGCAACACACTATTTGTCGATGAGATTAAGCCGAAATGTTTAGCCGTAAAAACCCTGGAGTTCTATACTATTCCTGACGCCAAACCAAAAACCTATTCATTAACGGCAAATTTTGAATACCAAGATGATCAGGGAACGGAATATAAAGCAACTGAAATTATTGGCGTTCCGGTCAATCAGCAAGTTAACTTAGAGACAAGTGAGCTTCAAATTCCGGCAGAAGGTTTTATGGGTCAGCCTGTACCCATTTCTTTGGAGTTCTATAATACCGGCAAAGCGAGCATCAGTAATCTCATGTTTAAAGTAGAAGGAAATTTTGCTGCGGAAAACAGCTCGTATTACGTTGGAACATTTGATGTTGGCGCCAGTGATTATTTTGAAGCGACTATAACACCGACATCCCCCGGTGCGCAGTCCGGTGCGGTTGTTATAACCTTTGATGATCCTACGGGGGAGCATCTGGTTATAAAAAAGGAAATAGTCTTTAATGCGCAGGAAATGATTCAACCGCAGATGCCTGAGGGGATGCCTCCAGTAGAAATGGCTCCTCCAATCAACTGGAAAAAGCGGCTGCTTATTATCGCGGCGACATTAATTGTGCTTATCATCGCAGGCATAGTTGCTCACAAGAAAGGATTATTAAAAAAGCTCTGGGGGTTAAGAAAATCATTACGGGTTCCAAAATTCAGATCAAAGAAGGGACAAAATTTTGATGAATAGGTTTGATCTGATTCATATGGGTTTGAGAAACCTGTGGCGGAGAAAGACCCGCACGATTTTAACCATTATGGGCGTCGTAATCGGGACGGCGGCTATTGTGATCATGATGTCGTTGGGGTACGGTATGAAGTATTCTTTCCAAGAACAGGTGTCTCAAATAGGCAGTGTAACGATCATTGACGTCCAGCAAGCCTATGAGGGCATGGTTGATATGAATACCGGTCAACCAATGACCAATGCGGCGGAAGCCGGTTCACTCAATGACAAGGCGATTGCCCAATTTAAACAGCTTGAAGGGGTTCAGGCTGTAACGCCCACACTGGACAGCTATGTTCGGATTGTATCCGGCAGATACGTCATGGATGTGCCTATTCGCGGCATTGATCCGGATTTCATGTCAGCGCTGGGACTTAAGCTGCAAGCCGGCAGGCTGCTGCAGCAAGGCGACGAAGCCAATGTGGTTTTTGGTGCCATGACACTGCAGGGCTTTTATAACCCTAAGAGCAATAACCGGCAACAAATGGGAATGATGATGCCCCAGCAAGGAAATGCCGCGGATTTGAAGGTCGATGTACTGAACGATAAGTTATCGTTTACGTATGACTTTGCTTACGGTAATCGAAAAGTACCCGGAGATGTTCAAGCAAGCAGCGTTAAACCAAAACTCTACAAGATAAAAGGGGTAGGTATTCTTCAGGAAGGGCAAATGGACAGCGATTATACCGTGTTTATGGATATTGGCCAGTTAAAGATGTTTATTGAGGATAATGGCAAATATCTGAAGACCAGTGATCCTAATTATAAGCAAACATTGGCTCAACAGCTGAGGTATCAGGGTGCCCGAGTCAAAGTAAGTGATCTGAAATACGTTACGGCAGTTCAGAATAAAATCAAGGAGATGGGCTTTCAAACCTATAGCCTGAATGATGTGCTGGAATCCATGAAAAAAACCTCCAGCACACTGCAATTGATCCTGGGCGGTATCGGGGCTATATCGCTATTGGTAGCAGCATTAGGAATTACCAATACCATGATAATGTCCATTTATGAGCGTACCCGGGAAATTGGAATCATGAAAGTAATCGGCGCTTCCATCAAGGACATTGAAAAGTTATTTTTGTTTGAATCCGGTATGATTGGATTTCTGGGGGGACTTCTGGGAATGGGGGTCAGTTTTGTCCTTTCGCTCATATTAAATATGATCAGTCATAATACGCAAGTCCTGATGAGCATGGGTATTGGCGGCAGCGGCAGCAAAATATCCGTTATTCCTTTTTGGCTTGTTATTGCGGTTATGGGATTAAGTATTATCGTCGGATTGATTGCCGGTTACTACCCTGCGCGCCGGGCAATGAAGTTAAGTGCGTTGGAAGCGATTAGAAATGAGTAGATAAACAGGGCAATTGAAGTTATAAAAAACCTGTTAGACAGAACGAATCAATGTGATTGTTCCTGTTTAACAGGCTTTTTTTGTACATGAACAGGCAACTGCCGCAGAGTCAGGAGGCTAGTACGAAATTTTGGAAATATCTAGACAATTCTTTTATGAAGGTCTGTATGTCACAATACCTGCCGAAAGCGGTATGTGACATACAGACCTACCCCAAATAATCGAATGTCTATATACTTAAAGTTCGTTGTACTAGTACAACGTTCTCTAAATAACTGGACATTCAGCTTCATAGCACGGTCTGCGTACCACAATTCCAGCGCCAAGCGGAGCATGGAGGCGAAGCGCGGCTCTTTGCGCCACGGATGGCGCAAGAGCCGAAAGCGGAATGTGGTGCGTGGACCGGACCCTAACAAATATATTTGTCTAATTATTTAAAAATCATAATACTAGGAGTAGCGCTGAGAATGATGAATATGTTAAAATATTAAAATTTTTGTCCTTCATTTTTAAATCTATGACAGTGTTTGTTCTTTTTATTTATGCTAAATTACACTTGTCGGGAGATCCAACGTTTATTAGAATGAAATATTTAAATGGGGGATTGAAAAATGAGCAAACCGTTTAACAGAACACTGCTGAAATTTGCCATTCTCTGTGTTGCTGTCCAGGACATCGGAGCTGGAGCTGCCACACCTGCGCTGGCCAATATGATTGCCGCTTTCCCGAATGTCAGTCCGGAAACCGTTATGATGACGTCATCGATTCCGTCCTTATGTTTAGTTATTTTTTCGTTTGTCTACTCTAAATTAACGGAATACTTAAACAAAAAACAAATCTGGTATATCGGTGCAGCGTTATTCTTGATCGGCGGTATTGCGCCCGCATTCCTGGATAATATTTATGCGATTTTAGCCATGCGTTTCTTGCTGGGGATTGCAGTTGGCTTCTTCATCCCGATGGTTACAGACCTCGTGGTCGATTTCTTCGAAGAAGGACCGGAAAGACAGAATATGATTGGCTGGGGTGTTGCCGTTGCCAGCGCAGGCGGAATCATGTTTACCTTATTAGGTGGTTTTCTCGCTGTAGGGGATTGGCATAACTGCTTTTATGCCTATATTGTTTCTGTCATTTTCTTTTTAGTCACCGCAATCTTTCTCCCAACCCCTGAAAAGAAAAAGAAGGTTGCCAATTCCAAAGTAAAAGTGAAAATGCCGGCAATCGTCTATATCCATTCTATCGTCTTTGCGCTCTATAATCTTTTTCTGTTTGCCATCGTCACTAACCTGGCTATAGTCATCGTCGGCGAACAACTGGGCAACGCAGGTTCTGTTGGTGTTGTTCTGACATTCTATACCGTTGGTTCCTTTATTTCTTCTTTGATCTATGGAAAACTAACCCAGGTTTTAAAAGGCTATCTCTATCCCATGGCGATTCTGGTCACAGCGATCGGGTTCTTTATCAATCTCGTTCCGGGGACACTGACGACGTTAATCGCTGGAACCGTCGTTATTGGTATCGGCATGGGCTGTTCCAATCCTTCAGCCTATAATTTCAATGCGTCACGCGCACCGTTAGGTGCTTCGACACTGGGGATATCTTTAGCGGTTGTCTTTATGGGCATTGGTCAATTCATTCAGCCCTGGGTCTTTGCTTTCATTATGAAAACACTTGGGCTCGCTGATGGAAGGCCTGCCTTTTTGGTGGCGGGTGCAGCTATCGTCATTTGTTCAGTCATCATGCTGATTTTGAACAAAAACAAATTAATTACAGAATAACTTGGAGGCACAGTGATGGACAAACATTCTCAAATTTTTCGGCCGATTACAATTGGCAAATGCACAGCAAAAAACCGGATTCAGGTTGCACCGGCAGGATGCTTTTTAGCTGGACACGATGGTGGGAACAGCCCGGAGTTTATGGCGTATACCAAAGGATTAGCGCGATCGGGAGCCGGTATTGTTACACTGGGTGTTTCATCCGTAGATGAAGGGGTATCCGGCGTTCAAATTCTCTCTGTCGGCAACGCGATTACAATCCCAGACTTGGCAGATATCACGGAAATGATCCATCAATATGGTGCCCTCGCCAGCATAGAGCTGATTAATGCGCAATATATGATGACACCACCCCAGCGTGTGGCAACCCAAACCACAAAAGAGGAAATTCAACATATCATTACCTTATTCGCCAACGCGGCAGAACGCTGTATGCTGGCAGGATTTGATATGATCATGATCCACGGCGGCCATGGGAATGTTCCGGCTATGTTTTTTTCAGAAGAATACAACAAGCGAACCGACGAATATGGCGGCAGTTTAATTAACCGCAGTCGTTTTACAGTGGAGCTGCTGGAAGCTATCCGGGCTAAGGTAGGCAATAACCTTGCCATAGAATACAGAATCAGTGCGGAAGAGTTGCTGCCGGGCAGTACCGGTATTGAAGAAACACTTGCCTTTGCTAAGATCATTCAGGATAAGATCGATCTTATCCATGTATCGCGCGGCTTGCTCGAACAGGATAGTTTACTGCCATATATTTTCCAACCGACCTATTTCCCCAGGGCGATGAACCTGGAAGCAGCCAAACGATTCAAAAAAGAACTGGATATTCCCGTATCGGTTGTCGGCAGTTTTGATCTGGAAACGGCAGAAAATGCCGTTGCCAACAATGATGTCGATATTGTGGCTATGATCCGTAACGTGCTGGCAGATACAGATTGCGTGACCAAAGCCTATCGGGGAAAGAGTGATAATATTCGCCCGTGTGTTCGGTGCAATACCTGTATCCATCGTACGCACTCCCAATTTATTCACATCCGCTGTGCAGTTAATCCACTTATTGGACGGGAGACATGGTTTCCGGAAGTACAACCCAAACTGAACCCCAAAAAGGTAGTCGTCATCGGCGGCGGACCGGCGGGACTTGAAGCAGCGCGGACTGCCTCAGCTCGTGGCCATCACGTTATCCTATTTGAAAAGAGTGACGAATTAGGTGGGGCTCTCCGAATGGCTTCTGTTGCCTCATTCAAAAAGGATATGAAAAAATATTTGGACTGGTCGATCCGTACCGTCATGAGCGATCCCAAGATCACGGTAAAAATGGGAACCGCAGCAACCAAAGAAAATATATTGCTTGAAAACCCCGACGCTTTATTGATTGCCGTTGGTGCCAATCCGATCATACCTGTGTTTAAAGCAAGTGAAACGGGGAAAATTGTTTGGGTCGGGGATGTGGAACTGGGAAAAGTCCAGACCGGGCAACATGTTCTGATTGCCGGTGCAGGATTTACCGGACTGGAACTTGCTTTGACACTGGCAGCAGAGGGGAAAAAAATCACAATAATCGATATGCTGCCTGAAGAAAGGATCGGCGCTGATGGTATTCATATCAGTATGATCGCCTTAAGAAAACTATTGGATGAGGCCGGTGTTAAATTTCAATGTGAGGTAAAGCTCATTGATGTTACAACTGAGGGCGCTGTCATTAAAGATAAGGATAATCAATCCTCGTTTATCGATTGCGATAATGTCATCCTATCGTTAGGTGTAAAAGCAGATCGTGCTCAGGTTGAGGCGTTCAGCGATCTTGTCGAAGAAACATATATCATCGGTGATTGCGCTGCGAAAGGCAGCACGTTGTGGAATGCCACACGGACCGGTTTTGATGCCGCAATGAGGCTGTAGATAAATAAAGAACTGGTTTTAATAGAGAAAAATAAGCGAGGTGATGGCATGAGGTAAACACGGGCTGTTTTCGATAATTTCGAGTATTAAGAAAGATTTAATAATGTATATTGAAGGGATGGAAGACGTAATGTCAACAAAACGGTATTCTGCAATAACTAAATGCGCCATTTTATCGATTATTATTGTGCAATATGCGGCAGCGGCAACGACACCTGCTCTTGGTGCGATTGCTATGGGGCTAACCGGTGTCAGTGAAGGATTAATTAAACAAATTGTTTCTTTGCCAAACTTGCTTATGATTCCTGCAGCCTTACTTTGCGGACAATTAGTCCGTATCATGAAAAAGAGGACACTCTTAAATATCAGTATGCTCTTAATGCTTATCGGCGGGGTTTTACCGGGATTTTTCGGGGATATCTATTTTATTTTAGCTATGAGGGCCGTGTTTGGGATTGGTTACGGTTTCGTCTTTACACTTTCGATTTCTTGGATTTCCGATGTTTTTGAAGGAAAAGAACGTGCAGATATGTATGGATTTCAAGCTGCAATCGGTGCACTTGCCGGCGTGGTTTATCAATTGGCAGGCGGCAGCTTAGCAGCAATTAACTGGCGATACGCCTTCTTCAGCCTCTTTATCATGGTTCCGTTTATCTTCTTGATCTTCTTCAAACTGCCTGAGCCGGAAAAAAGACCGCTAGAAGCAAGCGAATCCGGTGTCTCTAAAGGAAAATTATCGCCAATGACCTGGATTTTATCCATATTGAATTTAGCTTGCATGATTTTCTTGTTCTCCTATATGACGGATTTGGGTATAGTCATTGCGGTAGAACAAATAGCTAATCCAGCCGTAGTGGGTACTTTGATGTCAACCTTTGTTGGCGGGGCCTTTGTTTGCGGCTTGATTTACGGAAAACTTGATGCGATCTTAAAGAAATACACGATAGCCTTTCAAGTTCTGCTCATTGGTGTCGGTATGTGCATTATGTTATTCTCACATTCCTTAACACCCTTCTTTGTTGCTTCCTTCATTTTTGGTATGGGTTTTGGCGGATATAACCCGTGTATTTTTGGTATGGTCGCCAACAGTGCGGATAAAAACGCGGCTACCCTTGCTTTCTCCGTATACTTGGCAATCAATGCGCTTGGCCAGTTTTTATCACCGATTGTTCTTGGTTTCCTCAAAGGGCTGTTTGGTATAAACGTTCCCAGAGGCGGATGGATGATTGCCGGCCCACTGCTGGTTATCTCTGCTCTTGTTATTGTGATTGTCCAAGCCGTAAAAAAACCAAAAGCTGTTCCAAAGGCAATCAATGAATAATTATTTATGAGAAGATAAAAAGTATGAGATGATAAAAAAGTATTGTTTATGCTGATTCCAGTTCTTTATAAAGCCTGTTGACGTTTTGTTGTCGACAGGCTTTTCCGAGTCTGATCTCAAGCTTGCAAGCAGAATAGGATAAGGCTTAAAGGACATTTTTCATTTCCTGTCGAATTAAATTCAAATCGTGCGTATTCGGGTAAATAAATTAACGTACAATACAAAGATACATCGATGAATCTAAGGGAGCTGATTGGTTATGGTCAGTTTGGAGACAGTCTATGAAGCCCTGAGACATTGGAGTCCGAAAATCTATCTCAACGTAAAGTCGGATTCGTATATTAATGATGTCGTTATACTTTCTAAAGATAAATCAATGTTAAAAACGACCCTTTTGTATGTCTGTACTTCCGATCAGCTACCTGAATTATCAATGATGACGTCAAGTCTCAATATATTATGTATCGCTAAAGAAAATATAGCGGAAGACAACCTGGGAAATCATCATAACTTCATCCTTGTGAATAGCACGGAATTGATGAAAGTGTATGAAGAAACCAATGCCATCATCTCTGATCGAATACGAATCTTTCGAGGTGAAAAAAGGATCTGTGAAGCCCTTCTTTCAGGAAAAGGACTTCAGCATATCGTTGATGTGGGTTTAGATGTTCTGGGAAATCCTTTTTTCGTCAGTGATCTTAGCTTTAAAATTCTCGCGCGTACGCACACGGAAGTCGATGATCGCAGCTGGAATGAAGCAACAAATACGGAAATTAAATATAATGAAATTGCCAGGCAGCTTAGGAAAAGCAGCGAAATCGAAAAGCTTTATAACAGTGACGCTCCGGTATTAAGTGAGTTCAGTTATTCCAAATATAAATGGCTTGCCTGCAGAATTATGGTAGCCGGGAAAGTTATCGGGCATGCGGCGATGATTGAATATTTGAAACCTCTTCGCAAAAGTGATACGGAGCTATTAAAGATTTTTTGCAAAGCATTAGCCAGTGAGATACAGAAGGAAAATTTCCCGAATTATGTTCATGGCGTAAAGTATGAATTTCTTCTTGCGGATATTTTAGATGACAAGCTTTCTAATCGAAAAATTGCTGAAGAAAGGATGAAAATTTTAAATATAAAATTCAAAGAACGCCTCTATGTATTGGTTTCGCGCTTAAGTCCTAAAGCCCCCGGCAATACATCTATTCCGTATATACGTAATCTGATGGAAAGAATGGTAGGTGACAGCAAAACGATCATTTATCATAACCACATCGTGATGATTGTCGGCCGCCATGCGAATAATCCTTTGACCCCCTCTGATTTAGGTAATATATCCGCATTGCTTGCAGATAATCAGATCGACTGCGGCTTGAGCCGGTGTTTTGGTAATATCGGCGACTTAAAGGAACACTATGTGCAGGCATTGAAAGCGATAGATATTGGAACACGTATTGATAAGGATAAAGATCTTTACTTTTATGAGGACTATTCATTTTTCCACCTGCTGGAGTTGGCTGCCGGACAGAAGGAGCTGGATAGCTTTTGCAGTCCTTTATTGACGCAGCTCAGGGAATATGACCGGAAGAACGCGACGGACTATACGAAAAGCTTGTATGTTTACCTTTCCTGTGGGTGTGATCTTCATAAAGCGGCTGAACAATTTAAAATACATCGGAATTCAATGAATTATCGTATCAATAAAATTACGGAGATTCTTGATACGGATATCGATGATCCGGAAGTAAATTTTTCACTGTATCTATCCTTTAAAATACTCATATTTAACGAAGGGATTAATGCGTTTAGGGGGAAAGGTGACAGTTGATTTCTATTGGGGTCATTTACTGATATAGAGGTCATTTACCGCTAGCCAGTTGCCGGATATATTCATCCGAAAGCGTGATCAACGATGTGATACGGCGTTCCTCTGTCGTTGATTGGTTTACTTCAAGCTGTTGATGCGTCTTGATACTTATACCGGTATCCCGACCGGCTTCATGATAGATCGTATCAGAAATATAGGTGCCGTCGGGATGGTAGTATCTGAATCCCAAAAGATTATGGTTGCTGTTGATAATATCCTGACCAAAGCAAATAAAATTATCAAGGGAAATATCCAGTAAATTTGCCAAGGTGGGCAGTATATCCACCTGTCCGCCGGGGTTGTTGATTACTTCCGGTTCAACGCCCGGTATTTTTATGATTAAGGGAACATTGAGACGGTCTACGACATCATGTTTTCGATTTAACATTTGGGTGATGTAATTCGGAGACTCTTCCTCAAAGCTTTTGGAAATACCTGAGTGGTCGCCATAGACAATCAGAACCGTATCCTCCCATAAGCCGCTATCTTTCAGACCTTGAATAAACTGTCCGACGGCATAATCGGTATAATGGATAGCTTCCAGATAATTTCCCAAAGACGTAGTGTTTGAATCAGATCGAAGCTGGATACGTTGCTTACTTTCCGGAAGGATAAACGGATGATGGCTGGTTAGAGTTATAAAGCTGGCATAAAACAATTGGTTTTTATCCTTATAGGTTGTCAGAACGGGTAAAGCCTTCCGGAAAAGCACTTCATCCGAAGCCCCCCAGCGGCCAGTGAGGTCTTCTTCGCCATAAAAAACTTTATCGTAGTATTTATCAAAGCCAAGGGAGGGGTAAAGGGAATCCCGATTCCAATAAAATGCGGCATTGGTATGGAAGGTTATGGCACGATAGCCTTCTTCTTTTAGTAAACGCGGCAAGGAGGGGTAGGCAATGTCCTCATAGATTTTGCTTATTGCTTGGTCAGGTAACGGGTATAACGATGTATTGACAATAAATTCTGCATCCGATGTATTCCCCTGAGAAATTTGACTATAGAAATAAGGAAAGTAAAGGCTTTCTTTTATTAGACGGTTGAGATTAGGCGTTATTTCTTGCCCATTGACACGATGATTGATCACAAAATTCTCCATTGATTCCATTTGAATAAGAATAATATTTTTGCCTTTTGCCCGGCCAAAATACTCTGGCCAAAGGGAGGGTTCGGCTTGTTTAAGGAAGGCGATATATTCTTTGCTCAGCTGTGCTGCGGGTGCCATTGTGTTTCTATGGTTTATACTTTCCGTAATGGTATGAACAACATCATACAGTTGCGTGGTCAGTACCCCGGTATCACGCGCCAACAAGTAATTATTATCGGGATGTGGGGAATGTTTCACCGCATTGAAGGCAATGATACCGGATAGAAGGATGACACATATTAATGGGACAGTTACGGATCTCACTGGTCTGACATCTTTTCGTCTATTTCGTTTTGGCGCTTGTTTAACGGCATATTTTTGGCAGAGGAACACCACCAACAGATCAGAAAAGAAGAGTACATATTTAATAGAAAATAATTCTCGGATGCTGCCGCCTTGGTCCCGGAGCAATGGCACTTGCAGCATCGCCTGAAAATCAAGGATACGCTCAAAATGGCTGTAGTACATAATGAAACTGAAGCAGTAAAATGACAGGACAGCATCAATAATCACATAGGGTTTGAGGCTCTTGCCCAGGAACACGAGCTCAACAATCGCAAATAGACATAACAGTATAGTCGCTTCCAGAAACCAGGATGAAGGGTTATTCTCATCGGGAAAGATCCACTGCCGGATCACGAGTAGTTTTATCCAAACACTGATCGTAAAGAGTTTAAAGTAAGATGACAATAAAGGTTGTTTTTTTTTATATCGAATTCTTTCCATACCTTAAGCCCTAACCTAATTATTTCTGTTTGGATTACTCGTCCTGTTTGTTTAAAATACATACGAATAGCTCTATTATCCTATGAACAGCAGACTGGGATTATGCGATTTCGATACTAATAACCGTTTTTTTCGGAAAGAATATACTAAACACATATAAAAATATCGGGGGGATTCCTGTGAATAATATGTATCCAAAATGTGCCGTATGCGGTCAAGTGCCGGCAAAGGGTTTATTTGATGGGCTGTGGCTTGCAGGGAAGCTAATTTGCACCGACTGCGAGCAAAAAATCATCGTCACTGACGTTCAAGAACATAGATATCATGATCATATTCGGGATATTCGCCATATTTTATTCGGCTCAGTTCGAATTATTTAAAAATGATACTGGGGCATCAATAATACTAATAATTTGCCTGTTCCGAAGATGATGAAATAATTAAAAAAATATGTTAAAATAATGTATTACCTATAGTTCGAAGGAAGCGAATGGATTTGCTGCAAAATCGTCTTCAGGGTTACTTAGGCAAAGGGATGTGTTCTTTTCATACACCCGGTCATAAAGGGAGAAAAGACCTGTTTTCACCTGATTTTTTTCCGGATTATGATTTGACTGAACTTCCGGGATTGGACATGCTGCATAATCCCCAGGGCGTGATTGCGGAAGCCCAACGCAGGGCAGCTGCCGTCTATGGCTCTGATGAAGCTTACTTTTTAGTCAATGGCGGAACAGTGGGTAATCAGGCTATGTTCGCGGCATTGATGCAGGATATCCGGATGCGTGGGAAAAAGATCCGTATCGACCGCAAATCACATCGCTCCGTATACAGTGCACTTATCCTGTCCGGTTTACAGCCGGAATATATTGAGCCTGTCATTCATCCGGAATTTCAACTTGCCCTTGGCTTTGATGCGAAAAAATTTACAACGGATTCGGCAGATATTGGTGCCTATCATATTACAAGTCCGAGCTATTACGGGACGACGGCTGACCTTGAATCGATCATTGAAGAAAGGGACAGTCAATTTCCCGGTATACCGCTTTTAGTTGATCAGGCACATGGGGCACATTTTTGGGGAAGACATTTTCCTGCCCATGCGATTCGACTTGGTGCGGATATGGTTGTATTCAGCGCGCATAAGACACTGGCGGCGCTAACGCAATCCGGGATGCTCCATGTTCAGGGACAACGGATTGCCCGAACGGCTCTCAAAAGTGCCTTAGAGCTTCTGCAAACGTCCAGTCCTAGCTACCTCCTGATGACGTCGCTGGAAGCCGCTGTTAATGGCTTAACCCAAGCAGCCTGGGATGATCTTCATGAGGAAGTCTGTAACCTTCACCGAAAACTCAACGGACGCTTACGGCTCTTAGCCGAGAGCGATCATGGGCAATTTGGAATACACGAAGTCGACTGGACTAAAATTCTTTTAAACATCTCTCATCTCGACGTTTCTATTAAGGAGGCAATCACGATTTTGCGCCATAAGTATCATGTTGAACCGGAACTTTGGGATGAAAGAAATATTTTATTCATGCTGGGTGTCGGTAACACACCAGAGGATGTCAAACTTTTAACACAGGCCTTGACCTATCTTGCAGATAACTACAGCGGAAATCCAAACGCATTGAGTGGGAAAGAACAAGCGGAGAAACAACTGCCTATCCCGCCGATGCACTTGACGCCCAGGGAGGCTTGGCAATCACCAAAAAGGAAGATAAAACTGAAACAGGCGCTTGGCAAAATTTCGGCAGAGACCGTATCCATCTATCCTCCCGGTATACCGCTCGTTGCCGCAGGGGAAGAAATCACGCCCCCGATATTGGCGTATTTGCTCAACGCGGATAACTATCGTTGGCAGGGCTGGGATGGGTTCGAAGCAGGCGAAATTCAAGTGATTGATATATAGGAAGGGTTCTATGGGAATAACATTTGACTTATTAGCCAAAGCGGCACGTGAAGAAAAATTAGCACATTTTCTTCTGTTTCATGGCAGCGGGACAATTGAACGTGAGAAGGCTGTTCTGGAGCTCGCTCTCATGTTAAACTGTTTAGAAGAGAGTGATCACAAAAGTAAGCCATGCCGCGAGTGCATGGCTTGTAAGAAGATTCTTTCAGGCAATCACCCGGATATCTATCTGGTTAGACCGCCAAAAACATCAATAGGGATCGAACAGATCACCCAATTGCAGGAGAAACTATATCGCAAGACGTACGATGGAAAATACAGAGTCTGCCTGCTTGATCAGGCAGAGAAGCTTACGCTGCCGGCGGCAAATGCCCTTCTTAAAATAACGGAGGAGCCACCGGCAAACACGGTCATCGTTCTCAGTACGGCAAACGCGGAAGGAATAATAACGACATTAAGAAGCAGAGCCCAGGAAGTCTTTTTTTCACCACCGGACGAAGGGACGTGGGCAGAGGAAATAGAGGCTTTTCGTCTAAGCGGTGGTGACCCTGATCTTGCCAGAAAGATTCAGGAAGCTGGAATCACACCGGTTAAAAACCGCATCAGCCTTTATCTTGAGATGATTACACAAAGGGATTTCCTTAAAATGTTTAATCTATTCCCAATGGAACGCGATGAAAGCGTGCTATTTCTTCAGGTCTTGGCCGTTGCGATAAAAGAGAAAATACTTCGTGGGGAACAATCACCTGAAGTCTTAAAAGAAATAATACAGACGACAGAAATGATTCGCAGACAGGTTAACCACCGGCTAGTTTTGGAAGTGCTGGCCTTAAAGCATTTAAGATTGGGAGGAACAGATCTTGGCTAAAGTTGTAGGAATTCGTTTTAAAAAAGCCGGAAAAATTTATTATTTCCTTCCCGGCGGCCTGGATATCAAACCAAATGACGGTGTCATCGTCGAGACGGCCCGTGGAATGGAATACGGCAAAGTCGTCATACCCTTAAGAGAGATCACGGCTTCAGAAATCGTCTCTCCTCTAAAAGAAGTACTTCGGAAGGCAACACCGGAAGACGAAGAGATCTATCGTAATAATGAAAAGAAAGAAAAGGAAGCTTTTCAAGTTTGTCTGAAAAAAATACAAGCGCATCAACTCCCTATGAAGTTAATTGATGTGGAATATACCTTTGATGGGAATAAGATCATTTTCTCATTTACTGCGGAAGGACGGGTCGACTTTCGAGAACTGGTCAAGGATTTGGCATCGGTATTTCGTACCCGGATCGAACTCAGACAGATTGGCGTGCGGGATGAGGCGAAGATGCTTGGAGGCCTTGGCTCCTGTGGCCGGGAACTATGCTGTGCCTCTTTTCTTGGGGATTTTGAGCCCGTATCGATTCGCATGGCCAAGGATCAGAATCTCTCCCTGAATCCGACCAAGATATCTGGCATCTGCGGCAGGCTGATGTGCTGTCTGAAATATGAAAACGGCTGTTACGAGTGTCATAATCACAATGTCAAAAAAGATATGAATCTTTATTCAGAAATATATGATCCTGAAAGTAAGGAAGAATTACGAAAACTTGTCGCCGAGGAAGCGGAGGAATAACGGTGGGTCAGCTTTATCAGGCTATAACAGAAATTGAAGAGAATTTATCCAGTCTTTTAGGTGAAGTGAAAAGTCTAAGGCAGTACATCGAATATTTAGAAGAAGAGAATGTTAAGCTAAAAAGGCAGCTTTGTGCCGTATCGGAGGCGGATACCGCCAGAGTGCAGAAAAATGGGGCTAAAATTCAGAAGGAAGCACAGGAAAACCTCGAGAAGCTCTATCAAGAAGGCTTTCATGTCTGTCATATTTATTTTGGCGAGCCTGTTGAGGGAAGCTGCATTTTCTGTAACGCCTTCCTTAGGAAAGACTGATTAATGGAGGGAATATGCCGGATACCGGGACATTGTATGTATGTGCAACACCTATAGGCAATCTGGGAGATATCACACTGCGTGCGCTGGAGACCTTGAAAATGGTCGATTTTATTGCGGCTGAGGATACAAGACACTCTAAAAAGCTGCTTGACCATTATGAAATTAAGGCCACTCTCATCAGCTATCATGATCATAATGAAAGGACACGTTCCGAGGAATTGATCGCGCGACTAAAAGAGGGAAAGAACGGCGCGCTGATCTCCGATGCGGGAATGCCTGGAATATCCGATCCTGGCTATGTCTTGATCAACCGATGTCGCCAAGAAGGGATTACAATCGATGTTCTCCCGGGGGCCAATGCAGCGCTGACTGCTCTTGTGTTATCCGGTATGCCGGCAGATAATTTTCTTTTCTTAGGCTTTTTGCCGGCTGCAAAAGGAGACCGGCGAAAGATACTGAAAGAGCTGACAGATATCCCTTATACAATCATCTTCTATGAGGCACCCCATCGTTTGGTACACACACTGGAAGATATCCTGGAAATCCTAGGGGACCGTATGACAGCGGTAGCCCGAGAATTGACGAAAATTCACCAGGCTGTTCATCGGGGAACCGCCAGCGAGCTGGTTCAGGAATTCAGCTCGTGTCATGTCAAAGGAGAATGTTGTTTGCTCATCGCGCCTGCAGAGAAACTTACCAATCCGGGAGAACCTGCTTTATGGCTCAAGGATCTCGAGGAATTAGAAAGCCAGGGGATGGACAGTAAGCAGGCAATGAAAACCGTAGCCAAAAAATACGGAATAAGCAAAAGCGTGATCTATAGAGCACGCTTGAACAACCATGATACGACATAATTGACTATAATTCACATGAAGAATTTTAAGTTTACCTTAAATTTCAGATATTTAGGAAATGAGTATGTAACAGGATATGCGACAGATAGAAAAAGACAATAAAAAAGGAAGTAATCCACATTACTTCCCATTTTTAGGATCGATTCACCCGGCTTTGTTCTCGGCAGCAGCCTCCCCCATGGCGGAAGCACACTCCAGACAAACATTCTTTCCACGAAATACTTGGACGTTGGAAGCGTTGCCGCAGAACACACAAGCAGGCTCATACTTTTTCAGTATGATCTTTTCTTCGTCAACATATATTTCCAGAGCGTCTCTTTCGTCAATGCCCAAGGTTCTACGGAGCTCGATTGGTAATACAACACGGCCCAATTCGTCAACCTTTCTCACTATTCCTGTAGATTTCATATACATATCCCCTTTCAACAAGTTTCGACATTTATTAACCTAATGTTACCAATCGTACCTTAAAAAGTCAATAGGAAATATGTCCCTAATGCCAATTTCATTTAGTGTTTCTATTTAGAGGAATATATGTCGAAAAAAATTCGCATATTGAAATATAAAGGAGGACTTTCTTAATGAAATATTACATAACCACACCGATTTATTATCCCAATTCCAGTCCCCACATTGGAACAGCGTACACGACCATTGCTGCCGACGCCATGGCCCGACTGCGGCGAATGAAGGGCGATGAGGTATACTTTCTTACCGGAACAGATGAGAATGCGCAGAAGATCGTAAGAACTGCTGAAAACGCTGGAATGGACCCACATGCCTATGTCGATGGGATAGTGGATAAATTCAAGGCTTTTTGGCGCGCTCTTAATATATCCAATGATGATTTTATCCGGACGACGGAAGAGCGGCACGCAAAAGTTGTTCAGATGATTTTTACACGACTCTATGAACAAGGAGATATCTATAAATCGGAATATCAGGGATGGTACTGTACCCCGTGTGAAACCTTCTGGACCGAAAACAAGTTGGTTGATGGTAAATGCCCTAACCCCGATTGCGGCCGCGAAGTCGAATTACTTAAAGAAGAAAGTTATTTCTTCCGGATGTCGAAGTATGCCGACAGATTGCTGAATTACATTAAAGATCATCCAGAATTTATCCAACCGGCATCTCGCCGAAATGAGATGATAAAATTCATTGAAGGCGGACTGGAGGATCTCTGTGTCTCCCGGACAACGTTCAAATGGGGTATCAAGGTGCCTTTTGACCCGAAACATGTTGTTTATGTCTGGCTTGATGCCCTGATTAACTATATTTCTGCGTTGGGTTATCCGGATAATGATAAATACAAAAAATTCTGGCCGGCCAGTGTTCACCTTGTCGGTAAAGATATTGTCCGCTTCCACACGATTATTTGGCCTATCATTCTCATGGCACTGGACGTGCCGTTACCGGAAAAAGTATTTGGCCACGGCTGGTTTCTGGGTAAAGAAGGCGGAAAAATTTCTAAGTCAAAGGGCAATGTTCAGGACTCTTTTGAACTGATAAATCGTTACGGGGCCGATGCGATTCGCTATTTTCTCCTAAAGGAACTGCAATACGGAATGGATGGAACATTCTCAGAAGATGATCTTGTCGAACGGCTCAATAGCGATTTAGCCAATGATTTGGGTAACTTTGTTTCGCGCACGCTGGCGATGGTTGTCAAATATCGTGACGGGATCGTGCCTGAACCCGGTGAAGACTCCGACCTGGAAAGGGAAATTAAACAGTTGAGTCGCGATGTTAAAAAGGGCACGGAGGATAAAATGCTGGCCTGTGACACGGCAGGTGCGCTGGAATGCGTTTGGCAATTTGTCAGTAAATGCAATAAGTATGTTGACGAAACGGCTCCTTGGAACCTGGCCAAGGATCCAATGAATGAAAAACGTCTGAATACGGTACTCTATGCATTCGTTGAATGTATCCGAATTTTAGGTATCTTGTGCGCGCCGTTTATGCCGGGAGTACCGGATAAGATCAAGCCGTTACTGGGAAATACCGACTATTTCAGTGACTGGGAACAGGCGGACAAATGGCATATCCTTAAACCGGGAACGATGATCCAAAAGGGTGAGCCTATCTTCCCGCGTATCGATGTCAAGGCATACCTTGATGAATTAAATGCTCAAGCGGAAAGGTCTGAAAATATAGTGCAAACAGCGGACGTGATGGTTCCATTGAAAGAAGAAATAAGTATTGAAGAATTTGCCAAACTTGATTTGCGTGTGGTTAAGGTACTTCAAGCCGAAAAGGTAGAAAAAGCAGATAAGCTGCTCAAACTCGAAGTCGAGATGGGCAGCGAAATCCGAACCATCGTCTCAGGCATTGCCCTGCATTACAGTCCGGAAGAACTCATCGGCAAAAAAGTGATCCTGGTCGCTAATCTGAAACCCGCCAAGCTTCGTGGTATCGTGTCACAAGGAATGATACTTGCGGCATCGGATAATGGCGTTTTAGAAGTTTTGTCCGTATTAAAGGACATCCCATCAGGAGCGCAAGTAAAATGATGTGGGACACGCATGCCCATCTCGATGATGAGCAATTTGACCAGGATAGAGATGCCGTCATTCAACGGGCTCTCGGAGCCGGTATAACGACACTTATTAATGTCGGCTGCAGTGCAGAATCCAGCGAGGAATCGGTGAAATTGGCGGGAAGATACCCCTTCGTCTATGCGGCAGTCGGTATACATCCTCATGAAGCGAAGACCTGCACCCAGGAAACATGGGATAGGCTGGCGACACTGGCCCGAGATCCGAAGGTTGTTGCCTGGGGTGAGATCGGGCTGGATTATTACCGAGACATTTCCCCCAGAGAGGACCAAAAAAGAATATTTATTCAACAGCTTAAGCTGGCCAATGATGCCGATTTGCCGGTGATTATCCACAACAGGGATGCGCATGGTGATATCTTGCAGATCATTAAAGAATTTACGCCCAAAGCCGGCTGCGTGTTTCATACCTATTCAGGTTCATGGGAAATGGCGAAAGTGCTCTTAGACATGGATTTCTACTTATCTTTTTCCGGACCGATTACGTTTAAAAACGCGCGTCATGGTCCGGAAGTCATAGCAAAGATGCCGGTTGACCGTCTTTTAGCGGAGACAGATTGTCCTTATTTAACACCGGAGCCATTTCGGGGCAAACGCAACGAACCCGCTCACGTCAGCCGGGTTATCGCCAAAATTGCTGACATTCGCGGATTAGACTATGAGGAAACCGTACGGATCTGTTCCGAGAATGCAAGCAGGTTCTTTAAGTTAAGGGACGTTAAGTTAAGGGACCTGTAGTACAATAAGGCCACTCATAGCATAAAATGCCATATTTAGTTGCATGTTTACACGCATTCGACATTACTTACTCTTTTTCTTGAAACAATTAAGAAGGATTGTGTACTTTTCCCATTTATCTCATGATACGAAGTGAATGCTTTACGAAATAATGAGAGATATAAGTTCTTATAATGATGCAGCGGACTGGAAAATTCTCGTTCGCTGCATCACTTTTTTTGTAAAAATAAGAAGAAAAGGCAAAAATAATGATATAATAGATGTAAAAAAATGGGGGATAAGTAAAATGAAATTATCGATTCCTGACCTGCTCAATAAAAAACTGAAATATGTTGTAGGAATTGTTGTTGTAGTGGTTTTATTATTTTCCTCAATTACCGTAGTTGATGCCGGTCACACGGGAGTTAAAGTTACGCTAGGGTCGGTCAGTGCCAATCCGCTTAGTGAAGGAATGCATTTCAAAATTCCATTTATCCAATCGATTAAAGTAATGGATAACAGAGTTCAAAAATTGGAGGCCGAGAGCAATTCAGCATCAAAGGACTTACAAATTATCCATAGCAAAATTGCCGTAAATATCCGGTTAAATACGGCGGCGAGTGCCAGCATCTATAAGAATGTTGGTATGGACTATGGCGAAAAGATTATCAGTCCCTCGATACAGGAAGTTGTGAAAGCCATTACAGCAAGACATACGGCAGAAGAGCTAATTACCAAGCGACAGGAAGCAAGTACAGAAATGAAGGAACTTTTACAGGCCAAAGTAACAGATTACGGAATTTCTATAGAAAACTTCAATATTGTAAACTTTGATTTTAGTGAAGAATTTAATAAGGCTATTGAAGCAAAACAGACAGCGCAGCAGATGGCTTTGAAAGCCCAGCAGGATTTGGCAAGGATCAAAGTAGAAGCAGAACAAAAGGTTGCTCAAGCTGAAGCTGAAGCGAAAGCGTTACGGCTGCAAAAGCAGGAAATCACTCCGGAGCTCTTACAATTAAGACAGATCGAAGTACTGAAAGAAAAATGGAACGGACAGATGCCCACAACAGTATATATTGGTGATGGAAGCTCAAATACAACACTTCTAGGGATTCCGCTTAAGTAAAAGCATATTTGCTATATAAATTGCGCAGCGCGGCAGTTTGCGCCATGGAGGGCGCAACTGCCGAAAGCGGTTGTACATTGCATAGCCCTACCTTCTTTGGTTTTTAATCTTCCATATAACTTATATTTTTTAGGTCCGATATCAAATAAAAAGGGCGATGTCGCTAACTACTTTAGTAGTTGTGCAACACCGCCTTTCTAGATTGAATTGATTATTTAGCGAATGCTTTCATAAAATTCAGTGAGACATCGCCGACGACAGCCAAATCCTCCGCGTCAAAATAATCACCGACATTCGCATCAAAAAGAATGTTTGCGGTAGCAGGAAACTCGTCATCACCACGCCAAAGGATAAACGTAACATAGATATTATTGACAAATCGAAAGCGAAAGCTAATGTCACCATGTTCTGTTCTCTTGGCATCCACATTTAAGCTGGTCATGACTTTCTCAAAAGAGGGAAAGTCTCTGCCATACATTCGTGCCAGGCGCATAATACAGCGCCCGGTAAAATTACGGTAATAGACCTGACCGCCGGAAATATCACGGTAGGTAATATCTCTGCCTGTGGGGGGCGTTCCCTGAGCGTTAATCAAATAGCGAAGAATTAATGCCTTGACCGGGTAATTATTAAATTCGGTATAATTGGAATCCATGATGTCACCGGCGGGGAACGAAACAATAAATAGTTTGCCCATTAAAAACACACGAAACTCCTGTTTTTCCTGATCATAATCGACACCTGCTTTTCGGGAGATATGTACAGGATCACAGTCCTTGAGTTTCGCTCGCATAAATTCATAAGGCGCTTCCGAATTAGCCACAATCTATCCCTTACGCCTTCTCGCTGATCAGAATTTTATGATCCAGAAATTTAATTTCTTGAATATTTCCGCTAATAGTTTTTTCATCTCCGAGCAAACCTGTCAGATGAATTTTTCCGGATTCAATTTTCATATGAGCGACATTTTCCATAATCATTTTTTCGCCGTCTTGCGAAACAGAATAGGCATTGGATTCACACATTGAAGATCACCGTCCATTCTCATTGTTTACTTCTATTTTACTCATAACGTGTTTAAAGGGCAAATCTTATACAGTATCATGTGGCGTCGTTAGCTCAGACTATTTTTCGTTGTTCTTTTACGGTAGGAAATCGCTCCATCTCCGTGTGGGGAAGGAAGCAGGCTGAAATAAATTCTCCCATATAGGAGCTGTCCGCACTCAATTCCAGGTAGGTCATTTGCGAAGCAATTTCCTCTGCCTTTAAGCGTGCATCTTGACTCCGTAAGGTTAGATAACTGCCAAGGAGTGAACTATTGCCAAGGTATTTGAACTTTTCCACCGGAAGGTCCGGGAAAAGACCGATGGTAATTGCATTGACCATATCGATATTCGTGCCGATACCGCCTGCGATATATATTTTGTCAATTCCGGAATAATCTATACCCATGCTGTTTAAGAGCACGGCAACTGCAGAATAGACAGCGCCTTTTGCCCGGATAAAATTCTCTAAATCAATTTCCGTAATGGTGATATCATTCGGGATTTGCCATTCTTCTTTAAAGGCTAAAACATATTCACCGATATCATATTCATCAAAGCGGATACGCGGGGTAGCCATGTTACGGTTAAGTTTGCCCCGGCTGTCAATAACGCCGGTTCTGTACATTTCGGCAATGGCATCAATAATCCCGGAGCCGCATATCCCCAACGGTTTTTGATTATCTATAATTTCTATGGCAGGATCTAAAGTTCTTCTGTCGATTCTTACATTTTCAATAGCACCCGACGATGCGCGCATGCCGGAGCTTATTTCTCCGCCTTCAAAGGCAGGCCCGGCTGAACAGGCGCAAGTCAAAAGAAAATCCTTATTACCAAATACAATTTCGCCATTTGTTCCAAGATCCATAAACAGGACATTCTGGTCTTCAGCCCAAAGGCCTGAGGCTAATACGCCGGCTGTGATATCACCGCCAACGTAACTGGATACGGAAGGAAGAATATATAATAGACTTTCAGCGTGTGCTTTAAGTCCCAGTTCGCTCGCTTTGATGAACTCCGAAGTCAGAAACGCAGGAATATAGGGTTCTCTGCGCAGATAATCCGGGTAAACACCGAGAAGCAGATGCATCATCGTGGTGTTGCCGGAAGCGACAATGACACTGATATCATTATTGGAAAGGTGGAGTTCTTTACGCATTTTATTCAATAACGGGTTTATGGTGTCGTTGATGACAGCATGTTGTAATTCCTGGAGACCGTTTTTCCGAGTCGAATGAATAATTCGGGTTATCACATCAGCGCCGTATTTAATCTGGGCATTACCGGACGAGGCTTTCGCCAGGATCTTTCCGGTGCAAAGATCGACCAAAAAGGCAGCTACGGATGTTGTCCCAATATCAATAGCAACGCCATAGAGACGATCTGTGGTGTCTCCTGATTCGACATTGATCACACGGATGCCGTGATCATTTTCTACTAAATAAGTCAAGGTCACTTTAAAGTCTTTATGTCTTATGATCTGAGGAAGTAATTTTAGTACCGATAAGCCACAGCTGACTTCGTTAAAGTCGCTGTTCTTAAGCAGATGCCGCTTTATTCTGTCCCAGTCGGAAATATTATCATCAAGGGTGGGAAGGTCCAGTTCCATATATGTCTTCTGAACCGGGGAGTCAAATTGAATACGATTGGTTTCGGCGAGCTCAATGATCCCTTTCAGAATATCGGGATCATTTGTTCCCTCAAAACCTTCAACCTTCATTGTCGTAAAGGCAGATTCTTGAGACCGGGGAACCTCAACGGTTATATCGCCGGTTATTTTAGAACAGCAAGCCAGAACATACCCTTGATCGATATCCGCCGTGGTAATGTGATGGCTCTTTCGGAAGTTGACATTTCCTTTGCCTTTTAAGACTTTCACTTTGCATTTGCCGCATGACCCAAGACCGTTACACGGGGAATCTACGTAAATTCCTGCTTTTCGGGCGGCATCAAACAGCGTTTCACCAAGTTTCGCTAGTACAACCGTATTTTCCGGCACAAACTTCACTTTAAACATGATGACTCACTCTCCTCCTCATATTGCCAGCCTTTAAACCCTGTAACGGCCCTTGGATTGCAGCTCTATTTTTATTATTTCGTCGATTTATGACGGATTACTTATTCGGGATACTTTTTCAAAATTAAGTTATCCTAAAGTACACGTCATTATGAGTGTCAATTTTTACATCAACGGATCCATGGTGAGAGCAGGGTGCCCTTTTTCACTTAGATATTCAAGAACAGCTTCGGATTCGCTGGCAATGGTTTCATCGCAAATCATGTCGACAAAGTTATCGATGCCATACATTTCTTTGGCAGTGGCATTTAATTTATCGGCAACGAATTCTTTGAGTTCTTTTGGCATCCAGACAATTCTACCCGGGCCGCCTTCAGCGGAGATAAATTTCTTAGAAGAGATGAACTGTCTGCCGTGACCCATAAATCCGGGTGTCTGGACACCGCCGCCTGTCATGGAAGCAAGTTCACCAAAGGTCATGCCCACCGGTGATACTCCGGAGAATTCACGGTTGACGATGACAATGCCGTTGGCCTCCGGCATGATTCCGGCGATACACTCAAAGCAGCCGCAGGATGTCATTGGATCTTCCAGTAAGCTGTATAAAGTAATCTGGGTTAAAGCACCTTGGGAATGTCTCTCAACTGTTTTATTTACTTCGTCCCAAATACCTTTCACAGGGTCAAGATCCGGGCCTTTGACAATCGGCTGACACGGGCCGGTAGGATCCAGCTCCTTGGTTGCTTTCGCGTCGAGCCAGCTTACCGCACCGCAAAGTCCAAGCCGTTCCGGTGTAACGATACACACATGGGAAGGCGCGAAGGACTGGCAGAGAATACAGGTATAGAAGGTATCGACACTTTCATCGGTCAGACTAGAGATACGGACATCACGGGCGCTGTACTTAGGTACAACTTGCGCTTCTTTGATTTCTTTGATTTTTTCGGGGTCGGTGATAATCGTAACCTGGCATTTATCAACGACGGCACCGAATTCATCCAGCATTTTGGCATAGAGAACCTCGCCGATATGGCGGAGGCGGAAGCCTTTGTTGTAGGCATCTTTGCCGATACGGATCCAGGTGGTATCCCTTTGACCGACATGCATAATACCTTCAATATAGTTCATGAAATAGTGGATACGTCTTTCCAGTACCGGTTCAAAGTCCGGATTCATATTCTTTCCGGCAACTTCGACCAAAACAGCCAGCGGCATCCGGCCCGGTACTTGGGTGACAACGTCGATATCGTCACCAATCAGGGTAATCTTATGATCTTCAATCTCGCTGATATCACGCTGGGTAACAAGTTCCCAGGAATCAGTACGACCGCCGCCAAATTCTACAAACATCGCATCTTTACGGATTCTTTCACCTTCGAAGGCAGCAGCAAACGCAACCGGAATAGGAATTTCCGTAATTTTGACTTTAATCTGGCGAATCTCAAGAGAGGTTGCAGCCATCTTGTCGTAATCTTTTTGGGTGATAAGCTTCATCGGAACTTCGGCGACATCCTGGTCGGTGACAACAGGGAAGCCGAGGTTAATTGCAGCCGCGCCGCAGGCTACTTTATAATTGCTCAAAGGGCCAACCGCATTGACGAATGCCCGCAGTCTCTTATAAGTGTACCGTTTAAATTCTTCCCAATCGCCAGGCGTAAGAGCACCAAAGATCAGAGCGGCACGAATCGGAATCGTAACGACATGGATGACTGAGGTCATGTTATAGCCAAGCGGCATAACTCGGAACTCCAGGCCAACTTTAACACCCGCTTCAATGGCTTGATCGATCACTTTGCCAACGAGGAACGTCAGTAGACCTTTGGCCTGATATTCCTTAATAATCTTGGCAGCGGATTCGGGATCCGGACATTCACCGATAATAACGGCCTGACCGGGAATGTCGTCCATTACCAGACCGACACCCCAACCGCGGACAACAGCGTCGGTGAGAAAACCCATGCAGGGCGCTTCATACGGATTTTCTTGCATAACATATTTCAGAACTTCGATAATTTCTGAGCAAATGGCAGCAGCCATACCGGCATTTTCTGCTTCCCTCAGCTGTTCTTTTTTAACAATAAAGCTGCGGGCCAGATCTAAAGCGCCTTCAAGTTCCCCCAGGGTGCTAATCTTTTTGCCTGTTATGGCGTAAATCAGCGGCAGGGAGTAAGCAGTGTCGGGAAAAGCTACTTTCTGTTCCCGTCCCTTTAAGGAGATTGCTTTTTCAACATATTCAACTGCGGTAGCGAGGGCTTGGTCTGCGCCTGCAAATATGGTGTTATATAAATTCATGAGTATTCCCCTTTCCGTGGAATTCCCCCAGGCCGTACGTATACGGGGCTGTTTTTACAGCTCCAGGTAGGAATCGGCATACAGCATATTGCCTTTAATCATGTCACACGTTTTAATGGTTTCCATAAGTCTTTGGTCGCAAGGGTTAACAATAGCTGCAGTTAATCCACACTGCATAGCCATTGCACAGTAGGTAGCATCGATAATCGGGCGAACATTTTTCGGTGCGCCGTTGGAAACGTTGCTTAAGCCGGCGTTGGTTCTAAGGCCCATTTCGGTGATTTGGCGAATGGTTTCCAATACTTCAGGCGCTTTCTCCTGCATGCCTTTGATGACCAGGAACAGGGGGTCAAAGAGCAGATCCATCGGATCCATACCCAGCATCATGGCTTTTTCCAACATTTCGGTGCAATAGGTGATACGTTCTTCAACATCAGAGGGAATGCCTTCTTTCGCGCACAGGGCGATAGCCATAGCGTCATTAGCAGCAGCAACATCCAGGAGTCCGAGACGCGGTCCAGCATCGGCAGAGTTGATGATCGGCTTTCCTTTGGAACGGTTATACACTTTGATACCGGCTTCGATGGCTTTCTTATTAGCAGTATCCAAGCAAATAGGCACATTGTCGCATTCGCTTTGCAGGAGCTGTACAGCCCAAGCCATGACTTCTTCGCCGTCTCTTTCGGCAGGTCCGATATTCAAATCAAGATAATAAGCGCCGGCAGCCAGTTGTTCTTTTGCTCTTTGCAGAATGGGTTCAGGGTTGCGGTCCGCAATTGCCTGGCGGATGACCGGAGAAATACAATGGATTCTTTCACCAATTACTAAAAATCTATCCATGTTAGAGCACCTCCACATAATTTGTTCTATCTTTTATACCCAGTGCGAATTCATAACGAATCCGTATTAGTTAATACCTTCCAGCGTTCTCAGGAACTTAGGCAGATGCATTGCCTCATCGGGTCCGATGACGATTTCCCATTCCGGAAGGTTTTCTTGGATATCACCTTTAAGAACAGCCACTTTGCCGGGGATGATCAGCTTACGGCATTTTGTTTTCTCTTCAATACCGGATTCTTTGATGAATTTACTGATAACTGAGCCGCTGAATTTTCCTGCAGCCCATGCCGTAAGAACGGAATACCCGCCAGCATCAGGAATTCCAAACCAAACAGGTACTTTGGATCTTTCTACTTCACCGGAAACAACGAAGTAGGTCAGAGCAAAGTCAACGGTGATAAGAACAGGTGAGTTGTCGCCAGGGTTGTTGATCGGATAGATTTTTGGCTCAACACGCATCGGTTTTTGCGGATCAGTATAGATATTCTGTCTTAAACCAAAGAGCGGAAGAGCACGCGCATAATCGATGTCATCCAGGACAATGATGGAGCCGTATTTCATGGTGAAAAGAGAAGCCAGAGCGACTTCCATGTATTTGTCGCCTTTAGCCAGCTCATTGACAAAGACAACCGAAGGATAACCGAAAGTACGGTCTTGCTCTTTCAATGAAATCCTGCGAATTTGGACGGCGTTGGTAAAAGCTTCACGTGCGGAAGCGATTCCCGTATCTAAGATCAATTCCTTGTAATCCAATTTCTGAACGTTTTCGGCTAAGGCATAGAGTTCATCCAAATTGGCTGCTTTTAAACCTAAGGGAAGTTTTTTATCTTTGACTAGGGCAACCATGGCTTCATAATTGCTGTTCGTAGCACCAAAAACAATCGGCAGCTCATCTTGAACCAGCGGCAACGCATCCTTCAAAACGGAAGCGTCGTCACAGATCAACATATAAGCAACTTTTAATTCCGAAGCTTTTACCTTGTTGATCAGAGACAGGTAAGCCTCTTTGTTGCCGGTATATTGCAAGGCGACGATTTCTGCTTTCATCTGTTCACCAATACGAACATAATCTACTTTTTTCATGTTGGCGATCCGAGTGTCAACTTGTTCCTGGGTCATCGCATCCGTCAGGCATACGGCAAAACGGTTTCTGTTAACAAAAGTTTCTTCATGGCGGAAAAGAACAGTTTCACCGCCGAGCTTGTATTCATTATCGCCCGTTCCAAAGGTGATCGCTTTCATCAAAGGTGCGGTTGATTCAGAGAGTTTAGCCATCGCTTCGTCGCTCATATGGCCGCATTTGCTAATTTCCGCGCCGCCGGCGGCAACCTTCATCGCAAAAGCCATACAGGTGGGGAAACCGCATTCTTTACAGTTGGTTTTGGGAGTCAGTTTATAGATATCCAATCCGGACATTGCCATTTTATATATTCCTCCTTGAAACAATATTTATATCATATACATCGAATCTGAATTATTTCATCGCATTAATAAACGCACGAATTGTCTCAGCTGAACGCGGATGACGTACGACAACGGCATCAGAACCGGCAGCGATGACGCTGGCAGCCGTAGAGATTTCCATGGCAATGCCACGCTCTTCCTGATTGCCCCATTCCGGAGAATCTTCTTCAGTCGACGCTGCTTCCTTGACGTTCCACGTATCGAAAGAAACCGGGGTAATAATCGGCATCTGAAGCGTCTTATCATTCTGGCCTAAACCAGCAAGACGGATACGGTCCATCGTTGAAGCCACATATTCAAATCCATAGCCGACAGGGGCGCTGCCGACATTCATGACAATACTTTCGTTTTTAATTTCAAGTTGATTAATTAAAATGTTTAATTGTTTGGCAAGGTTAATGTCGACGGATGATTCGGCAGCAACCTTATGTTTGTAAGCCGTGACACCTGCTGCAGCGACCGTTTTATAGTTGTCTTCCACAGCGGACATAAGTAAGACGTTTTTGCCTTCCAATACTTCGGCGACTTTCTCAAATAGCTTAAGATCTTTCTCATGATTCTGCGTACCGGCAATCACAAGAGGCGTTTTAATTGCTGCAGCAACTTCCTTAGCTAAAGCAGCACATTCGTTCACCGGTTTATTTAAACCGTTCGGGTCGGCGCCTTCAAAACGCAGACAAATAAAGTCAGGTGCATATTTTTCTTCTACCGCTTTCGCCCAAGCGACCGTACTGTCGATAGCAGAACCGTAAAGTGCCTTCAGCGCAGGAATCCAGCTCTCAGGATAAACATCAAGGATTTCCAAGCCAATTTTGGTACCGCTCCCGGTTTCACCGTCAAAATTATAGAACGGTAATGCGTTTTGACCACCAAGTGATAAGGTGTTTTCCCCTGTCCCTAATTCGAGATTGTTAATGCTTCCACTATACTTTTGGACTGAGGTTTTAAAAGCCACTAGAATCTCCTCCTTTTACTATAAACCGATTTTTTGACAAATATTTTTAACTGCCTGTTTGGATAAACTGTCATCAGGCAGTTTGACTGAAGGTATTCCCTGGGTGTCATAATCATAGACGAGTGGATCGAGAGCGATGACTCCCAGTAGCTCCAGGCCTTGCAGGGCTATTTCTTCCTTAATACCCTCGCTCAACTGCCCTTCAGGAGCTTTATTGATGATTAAGTACTGTTCTTTCACTTTCAGACCCAGTTCCTTAACCAGCTTATTGATACGGCCGACGGCCTGAACGCCGCGCCGTGAGCAATCACTGACCAAAAGCAGAATATCGATACTTCTGGCAGTACCTCTGCTTAAGTGTTCCATACCTGCTTCATTATCCATGATGACATAATCGTAATCTTCAGAGACTTTATCCAGTTGTTCTCTTAAGATCGTGTTGACGAAACAATAACAGCCTTTGCCTTCGGATCTACCCATGACGAGCAGATCATAACCATTGCCTTCAGAAATACTGGCATTTAACTGGTAGTTCAGATATTGCCCTTTGGTCATTCCGCCAGGAAATCCGTCGCGCATGGTCTCGCGCCTATTGACTTCTTCTTTGATCTCCCCGAGTGTTGTCTCGACTTCTATGCCAAGCACCTCATTTAAGTTGGCGTTGGCATCGGCATCCACAGCGAGAATAGAGCCTTTCTTCTGCTTGATCAGGTAGTCAATAATCAGACCTGTTATTGTGGTTTTCCCTGTTCCGCCTTTACCGGCCAGTGCAAGTGTCTTTCCCATAATCATTCCCCGTTTCACCTATGTGCTCGTATATGGTCTATATCAGGGCACTTAATTTGTCTTTAATCGCTTTGACCTCGTCAACAACTTGACTGTCAGCATAAGGGGACCGGTCAGCCCTGTCGGAATGGACAACATTCTGACTGTAGGTGATAAAGCCAAGACAGGCGTCGGGATCGACGTTTGCAAGGACATAATCCTTATCTGCCTGATCTTTGATTTTATTTCCCACAACATAAACTTTTTTAACTCCGATATCCGCAGCCAGTTTTTTTATCTTATGGTAGGTTTGCAGGCTTCTGGCTCCGGGCTCGACAACCACGATGAAAGCATTGACTCCCTGAGCGGTACCCCGTCCCAAGTGCTCGATTCCGGCTTCCATATCCATGACGACAACATCTTTATTATGCAGGACAAGATGTGAAGTCAGCCGTTTCAGAAGGACATGTTCAGGGCATACACAGCCCGATCCGCCGTTTTCTACCGTACCCATGGTAAGAAGGTTAACGCCATTATAGCGGGTACAGTATTTATCAGGAATGTCATCCACTTGTGGATTCAATTTGAACATTTTGCTAAAGGAGTCACCGGGTGTGTTCGTACGTTCGGCAATCATTTCTTTCATTTCCGCAATGGGTACGATTCCGGCAATAATTTCTTCCGGAAAGCCTAACGCCAAAGCGAGATTCGCATCGGGATCAGCATCGACAGCCAGTACACGAAAGCCCTCCGCCGCATATAATCTGCTTAAGATGGCAGCAAACGTCGTTTTGCCTACACCGCCCTTGCCGGTAATTGCAATTTTCATATGAACACCCCGTTTCTCCTATAGATAACCCTTCATAAGGTTAATTTGCATTAAAGGATAGATATTTAATCATACATTGAAGGTTTTTTTCTGTTTTTCGATAGCGCGTCAGGATGAATATTAAAACCCTGCCGGAGTTAAATCATCATACCCCGGAACATTCATTCTCTGATTGTTAAGGGCATCAACATGTGTTCTCTTCTCCTCAATCCGAGCTAAGATTTTTTCAGCGGCTATTTCAGGATTGGTCTCAAAGAAAAATTTCGCCCCAACGCTGTTTTCCAAACGGTTGGTTAAGATATCAGTTACTTCAGGGCTTCCTGTAACCGAAGGGATAACGCCGAGGAAGGTATCGATACCGGAGGTGACGACATACGTGCCGATGGCAACAGCTTTTTCCGACATCCATTCCATGGCTGCGCCGACGACAGGAAGTTCGCTCATATCCAGACCAAGGATCTTAGCCACTTCACCGACTAAATTCAAAATTCGGCTGTTATCGACACAGGAGCCCATATGCAGGACAGGCGGAATGTCTGCCAGTTCGCATACTTTTCTTAAGCCTTCGCCGCAGTATTTAATCGCATCATCACTGAGAAGTCCCGCTTTAGAAGCGGCCTGAGCAGCACAACCGGTAACGACCACAATGACATCATTGGCCAGTAGCTCTTTAATGAGTGTAACGTGGCTGCTGTCACCTTTAATCTTCGGGTTATTACAGCCAACAACACCGGCGGCCCCCCTTAATACACCCGAGACCAAACACTGAGCCAGCGGTTCGAATGTACCTGGTTTATGAGTATAGGAGTTGACGACAAGATTTAACTGGTTGATAATACCTTCATTGCTGTAGCCGATTCGGGATACTTGTTTATAGTCAGGTATTGAAACCTTATCCTGAGCTCTGTTCTTATAATTCTCAATGGCGACGCGGACTATTCCTTTGGCACATTCCAAAGCGTTATCTTTATCAAACTCAATGTGCATGGCGTCTGTGATTCTAGCAGTGCTGGATGTTGTAATGAATTTTGTGTGGAAACATTTTGCCAAAGGAGCAAGCGCAGGGAAAATACACTGTACGTCAACAATCATTGCTTCAACGGCGCCGGTGGCAATGCACAGCTCTTGTTGATTAAAACTACCCGCCGTTTTGATACCATGACGCATAGCAACCTCATTGCCGGTGCAGCAGACACCAACGAGATTAATGCCTTCAGATCCGACTTCTTTAGCCAGCGCTTTCAGTTCGGGATCTTCAGATGCGAGAACGATCATTTCCGATAAAGATGGATCATGTCCGTGCAATACAATGTTGACCATACCTTTATCGATAACACCCAGATTCATTTCCAGCTCGCGCGGCATGGGCGTTCCGAATAAAATATCACTGAATTGCGTTCCGATATAGGAGCCGCCATAACCATCGCTAAGTGAGGTTCGCATCGATAGGTTTATCATGCTTTCAGCATCAGCAGTACATCCCATATGTGTCGCGTGCAATATAGAAACGACTTCCTTATCAATGGCTTCCGGCTGCAGTTTGTTCTTCTGCCAGACAGCTTTTCTCTGTTCAGGTAAGCTCGTAGGCAGTGTCATGTTGCCAAACGGTCTGCCAAAATCGTATAAAGCCGCCTCGGATAGTTCATGGGCAATAGCATAAATATCCTTGCCTTCAGTTTCAATACCCCAAGCAGCCGCCAAGTTCAGCAGTTTCTTTTCATCCTTGATTTTGTAATCACCGTCTGGACGGATGGAATGAAGCACGTGGGCGATATGCCGGCCATGGTCGGAGTGAGCCGAGGTACCGGCAGCGACCATACGGGCATAATGACGGGAGGCGATGACATCGGCCGTCGCGCCGCAGACCCCTTTTTGAACCCCTTTACCCGGTATCGGGCTGACCCGGCAAGGACCCATTTGGCAAATTCGGCAGCAAACACCTTGTTCACCGAAGCCGCATTGGGTTTTCAGAGCGGCTTTTCTGTCCCACATGGTATCTAAGCCATTTTCCGCAGCCTTTTTGTACATTTCCTGCGTCGCCAGATCCAATGAGATGGTGGTTTCATCGAGTACCTTTTTCTCTTCGGGTACTTTTGTTTTTTCGTCCATTGCGATTTCCTCCTCAAATTTATTAACTTGTGTGTTGTTGAGAAATCGTAACCTGCAACAATCAGTTAATAATTTATATAAAAAGTGTACCTAATATGAAGTTACTAGGTAATAGGGAGCACAGAATTTACAGATATTTCAGAATTGTTTTGTCTATATAGTATATAATTAATTATTTCACAAGCATATAATTCTGTTGTAAAAGAACTGAAATGGTGTGTGAAATGCATGAAATGAATTATCAACCGTTTTAATTGTATATATACGTATATATAGATTATTGTAACACCATCATTATATCAGGCAAGTATAGAACTGTATATACATATTTCAAACTTAGTTTGTAAAAATTATCACAAATTAGAACAAAAAATAAAATCGATACGAATAATTGCTAAATGTATTATAAGAACGGTATACTAGCGGCTGACACTGGAGAAATGATCCATCGTGATTTCTTGACCTTTAGGAATATAAATAAAGTGATTACTGTTATGCTTAGTAATAAGTTCATCCAAAAGCCACATATCATTTTTTTCCATTATGACTTCTAAATCAAAGGTTGAGGCAATTTTGTCTGTCATTGCTGTATGAGAACACAGTTCCCGTGAGTCTGAGATACCCGTGTCGATAAACATCAGATAGTTATATTCTTTCAACATGGCTTTAAATATTCGCTTGGTCCTGACCTCGCCGTATTTTTCCAGTGCGCGTTCATGCTCATGTAGAATATTATTCGAGCTTTCAAGCCAGCCTTTGCTTAAGAAGTAAGTTCGCGCTTTTCTTACGAACTTTTGATTTTCTTTGCTTAGCATTATTTCAATACAATCTTCCACTTTAGGAATAAATAAATCCGCAGTGGTAGCCTTTAGGCCTACAGTCGCAAGCCCACAGCTGCCGTAGACTAAAAGAATATTTTCACAAGGCGGCGCGTTGTCAACTTCGTGCTGTAGTTTTTCTCTGAGTTTATTTGGATCATTATGGTATTCTGTGGGAACCCAAATCACTGGCAAGGTAAGCTTGGCTTTTCCCAGTGCTGCAGAGAGCTCACCTTTTAACATTTCACAGCTGATAATCATCGTACTCATGATGCTCCACCGACCTCGTCTGTGTTATTGAAGACAATAGCGATATCGTGTTGCTCGAGGTTTAAAGCTTTCATCCCGTTGACACGAGCCGCGGATAAGATTGTTTCTTTCTTGATGCCAGTACTTGCAAGATGATCAAGTTCATCAAAAAATCCTTTGCCATGGCAAACAGCATGAGACCCCGCATCGCTTCCTGCAGCTACTCTAACGCCCAGTTCAAAAGCTTTTGCTACTTTTTGCGTGTGGGCGGCGTAGATTTGTTCAATGATTTGTATCTCATTTTTAAAGCGTAAGTCGTTTTGTTTGACTAAATTTCCTAACGGAGCTAACGTAGGAACCCAAACCGTATCGTTCTCTAGCATAAGATAAAGTTCATCATCAGTCAGAAAATAACCATGCTCTATGGTATCTGCTCCTGCCAATATAGCCATGCGTACGGCAACGGCTGTGTAAGCGTGAACCATGACGTTCAGATTTTTATCCTTAGCCGATTGTATCATATAATAAAGTTCATCAAAAGTAAAATTAATGGCATCCACTTTACCAAATTGACTAAAATCCATAATACCAGTGAAGGGTATTTTCAGATGATCCGGTTTGAAAGACAGAAGCCTGGCGAATTCATCTTTGAATTCTGCCATATCGGCAATCGGTCTCCCCAAAAAGCTGCCATAGCGCCCTTTTTTGTAAAGGGCATAGACAGGTGTTCTGAGAATCATTCCTTCCTCCATAGCCAGTTCTCTGGCGTATAGAGATACATTGAGGTTATCGCCGCCATCGCGAAGGAATCGAATGCCAAGAGATTTATATTTTCGAAGAACAGCTCGGAGGATATTTAAATCAGGGGTATCCTTATGCTTAAGTCTGGCTTGCTTGAAATCGATACCATCCAGAGCCAGATGAATATGAGCATCAATCAATATATTTTCTTGCATGGCCAATCCACCTGGCTTTGTTGGTATTTTCATATTATTTTACGGGTCCGATTTTTCCTTGTCTGAAGGCCGTGCTGAACTTTCTGCAGTTTCTGTCTTTGCCCATCAGCGCTTCCGTTGCAAGTAGGGTTGCAATCATATCTCTGCTGCAGGGATCCATAATGGCGGAGTCCATACCGAAGAAAGTAGCCAGGGTAAGGAAGTTTTGGTTAACCACTTTTCTCAGCGGCATACCAAATGAAATGTTGCTTAAGCCGGAAGTGATTTTAATCGTCGGGTAAAGCTCCTTAATCCGGGTCATGCTTTCCTGGAAAGAATACATCGACTTGTTATCGGTAGCCAAAGCAATGACAAGCGGATCGATATGAATTCTGTCCGGGGTGATACCGTATTCAGCTGCTTTTTCGACCATTTCTTTGGCAATGCGGACACGCGTATCGACATCTTTGGGGATGCCGTCGTTGTCGCAGGTCAAAGCGATGACTTCCCAGGTGGTTCCCTGAATTAAGGGATAAATGACATCACATTTGTCACCTTCCATGGATACGGAGTTAATCAAACCAGGTCGTTGCGCATACTTGAATACGGCTTCGATCGCATGCGGGTTGGGGCTGTCAATACAAAGCGGAGTCTCAACAGCATCCTGGATAACCTCCATCAACCATTTTAAGGTTTCTACTTCAATATCCGGGGTTGTGCTGGCACTGACATCAAGGAAATCAGCACCGTCGTTGGTCTGATCGATTGCTCTTTTACGGATAAATTCCGCGTCTCTGGCTTCGATCGCTTGCTTGACGATAGGGATAGTTCCGTTGATTTTTTCACCAATAATAATCATTGAAAACGACGCTCCTTTTATTTGTATATACATGTATAGCCAAATATGTATATACATGTATACGCATAGTATAACTCCGCTTTCGCTGATGGTCAATAGTTACTATTTATTTTTAGCGGCTCTGACACAGTTTTTCATCAGAATTGTCGTTGTTATGGAGCCGACACCACCCGGAACAGGCGTGATCGCTTTGACCTTATCGACAACATCATTATAATCGATGTCGCCGCAATAGGTACCGTCGCCGGCATCATTTGTTCCGACATCGATGACAACTGTCTGATCGGTGACATACTTGGAATCGATCATTTTTGCTTTGCCCATCGCAGCAACAATGATGTCTGCCGCTTTGGAGATTTCCGGCATGTCTTTGGTCCTGGAATGGCACATAGTCACTGTGGCGTTTTGCTTTAAGAGCATCATAGCCAGGGGTTTGCCTACGACAAGGCTGCGGCCCATGACGACGACATTGGCACCGCTAAGATTAAAGCCGTAGAAACTGAGCATTTCCATAACAGCCGCCGGGGTGCATGGGAGAAGACCACTTTCGTCGCCTTCGAATACTTTCGCAAGGTTCAGCGGATTCATGCAGTCAATATCTTTGTCAGCAGAAATCAGGTGCTTGATGACTTCTTCGTCCAACTGTTTCGGAAGCGGTCTGAAAAGAAGGATTCCGTGAACGGAAGGATCGTTATTGACATCGGTCATGACTTTCGTGAAATCTTCCATGGTAATGTCCAGGTCGAGGGGGTAAGTCTTGACGATGATTCCCATATTTTCGGCATTCTTGATGACACTGTTTTCGTAGAAGACATCGTCAGGACGGGCGCCGACGCGGATGATTCCGAGACAGGGATTGGTGCCTTCCGCTTTGAGGGCCGCAACTTCCTGTTGAAGATTTTCTTTCATTGCTTGAACAACGGGTTTAGCGCTAAGTATTTGACTCATGTCTTATTTACCTCCTGTGATTGCATTCTGAACGTCAGCAAAAATTCTGTCCGCTTTCGCAGTATATTTCGTGACAAGGTCATTTAATTCGGTTTCAATCTTTTGTTTGAGATCCTGATCTTTCATGATTTGGGTGTTGATCAGAACATTGAGTTTTGCACCTTCCAGAGCGGCTTTGAGGAAAGTAACACCAACGCCGACATCACTGATGGCAATCCGCGTTCCTTTTTGAGCGAATTCTTCCTGGAGATCAATGCCCTCGGCACAACATCTGGCAATATCGAGGGGAACCAGCGTGGCTTTAACTAATGCTTTCTGCAGGGTTTCTTCTTTAATACGGGCTTCTTCTTCTGTGTTCTTAGGCAGTCCGTATGCTTGGGAAAGAGGATAGAACGCATCTGCGTCTTCCATTACCAGTTCCTGAAGTTTGGCGATAATTTTGTGGCCTTTTTCCATCAATACAAGAACATCCGCTTCGACATCAGCGTATTTCTTCTTGCCAACGGTCAGACTGCCAACCATAACACCGAGAGCAGTACCAATAGAGCCTACATAAGCGGAAGCACCGCCGCCGCCGGGGATGGGTTCTTTCGTAGAAAGGACTTGAACAAAATCTTTACAGCTTTGGTCTAACATCGTCATATGTTATCCATCTCCTTTAATATATTTTGAAAATAAAAACCTACTACTGATAGAATGAGATGGTAGTAGGTTACCTAGCTGCCATCTCATTCGCATTCTCATTTTATACTATTTAATTTATCTTAGAATAAGCCGGAAATCTTACCTGTGCTGTCAACATCAATATTTTCAGCGGAAGGTACTTTCGGCAGACCAGGCATGGTCATGATATCACCGGTCAGGGCAACAGCAAAACCAGCGCCGGCAGAGATTTTAACATTGCGGATCGAAATCCGGAAGCCGCTCGGACGACCTAATTTCTTCTGATCGTCAGACAGGGAGTACTGAGTCTTAGCCATGCAGACGGGAACATCTTTGAAGCCGATTTTTTCAATGTTCTCGATGTCAGCGGAGCTGGAGCCAATGAAGTCAACACCGTCAGCGCCGTAGATCTTGGTAGCGATTGCGGTGATCTTGTCTTTGAGACCCATGTTGTTGTCATAAGCGAACTGGAAGTTATTCGGGGTGTCAACAAGGCGCAGGACTTCTTCAGCCAAGGCTTTGCCGCCAGGGCCGCCTTTTTCCCAAACTTCGGAAAGAGCCACGTTAACGCCGAGTTTCTTGCATTCTTCTTCAACCATAGCGAGTTCGGCTGCAGTGTCGAGCGGGAATTTGTTAATGGCGACAACAGCCGGCAGACCGAAGTTAACCGTGACGTTTTCAACATGCTTTAAGAGGTTCGGTAAGCCTTTTTTCAGAGCTTCCAGGTTTTCGTTGTTCAGGTCGGCTTTGGCTACGCCGCCGTGGGATTTGAGCGCACGAACAGTAGCGACGATAACAACGGCAGACGGACGCAGACCGCTTAAACGGCATTTGATATCGATGAATTTCTCAGCACCGAGGTCCGCACCGAAACCAGCTTCGGTTACGACATAGTCGCCGAGTTTTAGAGCGATCTTAGTCGCCATGACGCTGTTGCAGCCATGGGCGATGTTCGCGAAAGGTCCGCCATGGATGAAAGCGGGAGTATGTTCTAAGGTTTGTACCAGGTTCGGTTTTAAAGCATCCTTCATCAGAGCACCGACGGCACCTTGGCATTTCAGCTGGCCGGCAGTAACAGGCTCGCCTTTGCGGTTGTAAGCGACGATGATTTTTTCAACTCTCTTTTTGAAGTCGTCAATATCGCTGGACAGGCAGAGGATAGCCATGATTTCAGAAGCAACCGTTATGTCGAAGCCGTCTTCACGCGGTGTGCCATTGGCTTTGCCGCCAAGGCCGTTGACCATGGAGCGGAGCTGACGGTCATTCATATCCATACATCTTTTCCAGGTAATTCTGCGGACATCGATATCCAGTTCGTTACCTTGTTGGATATGGTTGTCGAGCATGGCAGCAATCAGGTTGTTGGCTGCGCCAATCGCATGAAAGTCACCGGTGAAGTGCAGGTTGATGTCTTCCATCGGAACAACCTGAGCATAACCGCCGCCGGCTGCGCCGCCTTTAACGCCGAATACAGGGCCTAAGGATGGTTCACGCAGGGCGATAACTGTTTTTTTGCCGAGGTAGTGGAGCGCATCTCCTAAACCAACGGATGTGGTGGTCTTACCTTCGCCGGCAGGAGTCGGGTTGATAGCGGTAACTAAAATCAGTTTCCCGTCAGGAGTATTTCCCTTTTCCGTAAGGATGTTGTAGTCGACTTTGGCTTTGTATTTGCCATAGGATTCCAGATAATCCTCCGGGATCTCCAGTTCTTTGGCTACCTCAAGGATAGGCAGCATGGTTGATTCTTGGGCGATTTCGATATCACTTTTAAAAGCCATTGTGTTTTTTCCCCCTTTTTTTAGATTATTTGCGCTTTTGCTCAACTTTATTTAGCTTTTTCAAAAGCACTATCATATTTTTTTTGTACAAGATTATCAACGTTGACATGCGCTGTTGATTTCTTTTGGTACATATGGCTTAACCAATAGAAGATTCCAACGAAAAGACTGCCGCCGATAATGTTACCGAGTGTAACCGGGATCAGATTGGCGGTAATAAAGGTGCCCCAATTCAAGTGGTCCAGTTTTTCCGGGGTGACACCCAGCGTTGCAGCCTGAGCGACCCATGTCGGATTGGCTTTGGCCAGGATCCCCACAGGGATATAATACATATTGGCGATGCAGTGTTCAAAACCGGAGGTAATAAATAACCAAATCGGGAAGAAGATGGCTAAGAGTTTTCCGGTAATGTCTTTAGCCGCACTAGCCATCCAGACAGCCATGCAGACCAGCCAGTTACACAGGATCCCCATAAAGAAAGCCTGTGAAAAAGTTAACCCTGTTTTGTAGGCAGCAACTTTAATTGAAAAACCGCCTAACAGTCCGGCTGAAAAACCAAATTGGTTCGAATTGATGATAAATAAAACAATCAGCATCGATCCAATGAAGTTGCCGATGTAAACAATACCCCAGTTCCGAAGCATTTTAAGCCAGGTGGATTCCTTCTGCAGAAGCGAGACCACAATGAGCGTGTTCCCTGTGAACAACTCGGCACCTGTAATAACGACCATCATCAGCCCGGTGGCAAATAAGGCACCGGCGAGGGCCTTGCCAACACCGACAGAGGCGATGGTGTGAATGGCTACATTGGAGCCTTCCGCCGCAAAAGCGATGAAGGCTCCAGCCAGTATACCCAGTAAAAGCAGTCTGAATGCCGGTGAATTTGACTTGTTTTTCCCGATCTCAACAAACCCTTCAGTAATCTCCGAAGGTGCTTTAAATAGCTTTTCCATTTCTCCAACTCCAATTATACCTGTATTTATCCTTGTTATAAAGGAAAAATATGACATGAAACAAGGATTTTTCTTACTATTCTGATATATTATTTATCCGAATTCTTTTTTGCTTTCGGCTTGATTTTGAGTCTTTCCGCGGAATGGTCATCCCCTTCATAGAAGTTGATCCAACCGGATGTGTGCTGTTTTGACCAGTCGTACAGATCAACATGATAGGAATTGAGCTTCTCTTCCTCACCGTAGCGTGACATACGGTCATAGGCCTGGACCCAAACGCACTTCTGCTTATTGGGATAAACTTCACACCAGTCGTGATAACTGCCTTCACACGGGCCGTTACGCTGGTTCTTAGGACATTTCCCCATGGGGCAGACATACGCCACATCGGTCAGAGCGCAGTCTCCGCAATCCTGACAGTTATACAGGCAGGATTTGGCGAAATGCTCAATACCGTGAAAGGGCTTTTCCATTGCGGAATCTTTGACAGCATGGCAAATACTTTGCATCGGACCAAAAAATGCTTTGTTGGGTACAAATAGCATTTTATGAACCATTCTGGAAACTTTATAGTTAAGATTAAAGCTCGAATCACTTTTGCCGTAGTCATTGGATTTTTCCGGCTTATTTAAACCGGTCTTCTCATCTTTAGCATAGACATAGAAGCCGTTTTTCTGCGGATAATCAAATTCCTTGACATAATCCAGCCAATTGGCAGCAAGTTCATTGCCGCGGTCAATAACATATTCGATTTGTTCATAGGTGGTATTATGTCCACCGAGGTGAACGCCTTTATAGCCCATACCTTTAAGAATAGCAAAGAGTTTGGCTGCTCTTTCCAGCATGGCTGCTGCGCCTTTGTCGCTGCTTTGTCTTTCTTGATCCAGTTCAGCAACCAGTTTATCCGTAACCACACAGCCCGGGACTTTATTCATGTTCATGGCTTTACCCGCACCATAGGTCAGCAGATAAATATTTCCCATCAGGTTGGCATTGATATTATTGTGTTTGGCATATTGATATAATTCATGGTATTTTCGAACATCATAACCGACCTGAGGAATAATAAATTGGGCACCGTTTTCCACTTTTTTTCTCATTTTGGAGTATTGGAGCATCTGTTCCGCTTCTGTTGCTTTAAAAGGCGAAACAGCCGCACCGGCATAGAAATGAGTCGGTTTAAGTTTCGTACTGCCCTTGGCTGTGGGAAGCTCTAAACCGTCGTTCATTTTAGCTACCATCTTCAGAAGCTGGGTCGAATCCATATCAAATACCGGTTTCGGACGTCCGAAAACGTTCCCGAGGTCATAGTCTCCGGTCAGTACCAGTAGATTATGAAGACCGGAACGTTCCAATGAATCGAGTTGGCTTTCCAACTGGGTACGGTTTTTATCTTTGCAGGCCAGGTGAATCAGGACTTCCATACCGAGGTTTTTTATCTCTCGGCCAATACCCTCAGGCTGGATACCCACGTTACCGCCGGGATTGTCCGTCAAACTGACACCATGGACCTTTTTCCCTTTAGCCGCCTGTTCAGCCAAAAGGAGTGCTTTTTCCTGAGACACTTCACTTGAGCCGCGACCGGGTACAAGCTCCCAAGTAACGATGAACTCGTTAGGATCCAGCATCGCTTTTTTAAAAGCGTTCTCCATTAATATCCCCCTTTTCTTAATAAAATGGTTAGAATAAGATAATAAGTGCATGGGATATCCGGATAAATGGTTGGCAGGTATACCAAAAACATATCCGGATAAGGTATAATATAAATGAAAAATATTGTATACTATTGTATATACAGGCTCTTTGTGTTTATAATATATCATCACCATTTTCAATAGTCAATATATCCTGTATATAACTTGTAAGTTTTTTTGTTTAATTTTGTCATCATACTTCGATATTTGCCTTTCTTCGTCAAATACGAGTACAGCATTCTTATTTCAGAATATCTTAGCGTTTATATAAAAAATAATTATCGTGAAAGGACTAAATCATGATTAAAGTATTATTTCCCAACCAAAATGCAGAGATACACGCTGACGAGAATGAGACCATCGCTGTTGTGAGTTCAAAACTCGGATATCCGCTTGATTTAGTATGCGGCGGCAAGGGGACCTGTCAAAAATGTAAGGTTGAGATCGAAAAAGATGGCCGCCGGCAGGAAGTACTCGCCTGCCAGGAAAAAGTAAGCGATGGACTGATTGTCTATCTCACGGATGACAATATTATTCATCAAGCAACCATATTAACGGAGAGTCTGGAAACAGATATCGTGATTGAATCATCCATACGGAAAATATTTTTAGATAGAAATGCGTTAAAGACACCTGCCTATGAAGGGGATTGGGAGCACATTGCTATCCAGCTGGGATCTGATCTTCAAACACCGGAATTGCCGTTACTGCAAAAATTGTCAGTCCTGATGCAGCGGGAAGATACCGAGGGATTAACCTTTACCATGAAAGATAATACGGTACTGGATATTGAAATTAATAATACTGTCGCTCACAATTACGGATTAGCGGCTGACCTTGGCAGTACATCGGTGGTTATTTATCTGTTTGACTTGAACAATGGCAAGAAATTAGGTACGTATTCCGCTCTCAACGGGCAGATTGCCGAAGGCGCCGATGTTATTTCCAGGATCATGGCAGCCATTAATCATCCGGATGGGATACACCTGCTGCAATCGAAAGTCGTCAATACAATCAATGACCTGATTGACCAGGCTGTTCAGGAAAATCGCATTCAACGGGAGAATATCTATACACTGGTTATTTGCGGGAACAGTGCCATGCAGCACTTATTTCTTGGATTGCATCCCGGGTCTTTAGGCAAATCACCCTATAAAAATGTTATTTTAGGTGATGTTGAAGCATCCGGAAAAGAACTTGGCATCGGGATCAACCCTCACGGTATCGTTCATTTTCTTCCCCTGATCGGTGGTTTTGTCGGAGCGGATACATCTGCGGTTCTGCTGGCCTTGCCAGAGTCGGAGCTTAAAGGAAAGAAATTAATTATTGATCTGGGGACCAATGGCGAAATTCTGCTTGGTAATGGCAAGAAGTGGCTGGCAACATCGTGTGCGGCCGGCCCTGCTCTGGAGGGGGCAACGATCCATTATGGCATGCGCGGTACCAATGGCGCCATCGAACGTGTCAAATTGGCTAACGGTGCGGTTAAAATTGAAGTAATTGGCAAGGAAAAAGCGAAAGGGATATGCGGTTCCGGGATCGTCGACGCCATCGGTGAAATGTTTAAAGCCGGTCTGATCACTGAACAGGGGCGTATGTTGACCCGGGAGAATTATTTGGAGATCTGCTCACCGGAAAATGCCGGGTTTGCAGACAATTTGGATACCGTCGACGGGGTCAGGGTTTTTTATCTCACAGACGAAGATCAAACAGTTGACAAGGGCAGGATCTATATCGATCAAAGGGATATCCGATCCGTTCAATTAGCCAAAAGTGCCCTCTACACCGGCTGTGTTTTATTATTAGACGAATTAGGCATGCACGGAGAGGATTTGGATGAAATCCTTATTGCCGGCGCGTTCGGCAATTATATTGATGCCGATAATGCCCAAGTGGTTGGTTTATTTCCCAAATACGAGAATGTTCCTATCCGTTCCATCGGTAATGCGGCCGGGGCAGGCTCCACAAATTATTTACTCTCTCGGCCCGTACGCTCCGCAACCCCGGGTATATTAGCCACAGTCGGTCATTTTGAGTTGGCAGCCCATCCTTCATTTCAGGAAAAATATTTAGAGAATACAAAATTCGAAAAAATTGGCAATAATTATTAGTGGGTGATGGATTTTTTGATAGGGTTATATGTATAATGATATCAAAATAATTCTCAATTAAGGAGAATAAAATGGAAATACCGATTTATCAGCATATTATTGAAGAAATTAAGAAGAAAATTACCGATGGTATATTGAAGCCGGGTGACGCCATTCCGTCCGAAAATGCCTTATGTGAAACGTATGGCGTCAGTCGGATGACGGTTCGCAAGGGTCTGGCGATTCTTGTCAATGAAGGGTACATCAGTTCTATCCCGGGTAAGGGCAGCTTTGTGAATGAGCCGGACTCGAAACTGTATACGTTATATTATAATGAAATGGCCAATCTCATTAATAGTATTGACTCAACCAAAATGATTGAGGTTAAAATTATCCTGCCGACACCGAAACTCATCGATAGTTTAAATATCCCCCGCAATAAAAAGGTCATCATGTTTAAACGGATCTATTACAGCAATGGAGAAGCGGTAGCTTACGATGAAAAATACCTGATCTATTACAAAGGGATGCCTATCGTCGAAAAGGAAATCAAATACAGAACGTTTCCGGAGATCGTTTCCCAGTACACCTCATTATTTGCCATCAAAAAGGAGTTAACCATATCGGCCCAACTGCCGAGTGAGGAAATCGCGAAGCATCTCTCCCTTTATTCCGTGATGCCGTTATTGGTTGTTGAACAACGGCTTTTCAATACACAGGATAAACCCATCGGTATGGGGATTACGTACTATCGGGGCGATACGTGTAAATTATTTGCCTCTTCGCCGTTCCCGTCTTCTATCGACTGAGTATTGATGGATCATCTTAAAACATCTTCAGATAGTCTTGATGCTATTTACAAGCATAAGGATTAATGCTATTCTTTTCACGCCAAAATAAATAAGACAGTTCGTGATCCATCCTGTCTCTAAACAAAACTAGGGCTGCTGCCGCAAGGCGGTTGGGCACTAGTGTGCCCTTTTTATTTTGGGTAAAAACAGCAAATGTTTAGAATAACGGGATAAACTAAGGAATGATGTGTCGGTTTTATGTTGGCTAATTTATTTAATTGGAGTGAAACGTATGATTTTATTTCTATATTTAGCGGCTATCGTCGTTGCCAATGTGATTACGGCTGCTTTCGTGCCCTTACAGGCGGGTCCCTTTTTGATTCCCTATGGGTCCTGGTTAATCGGGGCGACACTCGTTTTACGAGATATTATCCAAAGGAAATATGGAAGAAAGAAAGCCTATATTGCCATTGTATCCGCTCTGTTGTTATCGGCGCTATCCTCTGTCTTCCTAGGGGATACCTTAGTGATCACAGCCGCTTCGGCCATTTCCTTTTTGCTCTCCGAATCGGCGGATACCGAAATTTACACTCGGTTAAAGGTTCCTTTCCTGGGAAAAGTGTTGACAAGTGGCGTTATCAGCGGAACACTCGATAGTGTCCTCTTTGTCGTCATCGGTTTATCGCCGCTCTTTTCGGGAATATTATCCTGGGATATGATCCCGAATGCCATCCTTGGTCAGCTCATCGTTAAATGCCTCATGCAGGTCATCGGGGTCCTCGTCTTATATGTTATCAAAAATCGCTGGGAGGTTAACAGCAATGCTGGGTAAGGAGATCGATGGACTGTCGCTTTTGGGATCGGGACATACGGATTATGTTTTTGACTATGACCCTGACATATTGGAGTGCTTTGATAATAAGCATCCGGAAAACAACTATTTTGTCAGGCTGAATTGCCCGGAGTTCACGAGCCTTTGCCCGATTACCGGGCAGCCGGATTTTGGGACGATCATTATTAATTATATACCGGATAAAAAACTCGTTGAAAGCAAATCGCTGAAACTTTATCTATTTAGTTTTCGCAATCATGGCAGTTTTCACGAGGATGTCATTAATATCATTTTAAAAGACCTCGTCACCCTGATGGATCCGCGGTATATTGAGGTTATCGGAAAGTTTACTCCCCGAGGAGGCATTTCGATCCACCCCTACAGCAATTATGGACAGAAAGGCACGTCGTGGGAACAGTTTGCAGAACAGAGGCTGCTTTCGGTTAAAATAGATTGAGTATCATAACCTGGCCCCAAACCATAGACGCCAAAATAAAACGGGCGTCTTCTGTTTTTGACGAGATAATAATCACTTCGACATCAGGGGGAAAAGCACGAGTAACTCTACCAAGTACCAGTGCAAAAACCTACTACCTCGAATAATCTTTGCTTAATGTATAAAATCAGAGTGATTTTCATTATTTACATCTAAACCATTTATATATTGTTTTGGATTTTGTTCATTCTTTTCTTTTTCTGTTGTTGTTTTTGTAGTCGGCTGAACATAATTGTTCATTGGTGGAGCATCCCATAGTGATTCATCCCCTAAGAGTGATGTAGCATAAGTAGTACCTAACCCATAAATCGCATGGCTAATTACATATGAAAGGTTACTTCGGGCATCTTTCGGCTTAACTTTATTTGTATCAAATCCACTAAGCATTGCTGTTACTATGGAGCCATAGGTTATACCAAAAAAAGCTCCTTTTGCGAAAAGATTATTTTTTCCCGTCTTGGATAGTATTTGAACCTGAGCAATAGCACCAAGCATGCCTAATCCTATATCCATAATCTGCCCTAGGATTTGTCCATAAGGATTTTTCGCCTCTTTCCTTGAAGAAACCCAAACACCTGATGCAGTTTCCCTAAATGAACGCTGAGATATTTTCTTTCGAAGGAAAATCTCATCTGAGGCTGTTTTTAATACCGTTCCTAATAGACCAGAAACGATTCCAAGAGTTATTCTATCTTTTATTTTTTTCATTCTTTGTATCTCCTACGTGTGTATTTTGAAATTAGGTTTACCTTTTTTATCAAATATTAAGTTTATAAAATTCTGGAAGGTTGAACATAAAAAACTTGTATTGCAAAAGAGGATATACATCTTCAGATTGTTATATAGAATTGGTTAATTTTTGGACGGCATTAGTAGGATTAGCGGAAGTTAGCTGAGCTTTTATTCAAGTGTTTTTGAATATAGCGTTTCTGTATTTTCTAAATCGCTTTTTGGAATATGTTTTGGATTTTTATGACGTATGTTATTACTAATAAGTACATCCGTAGGATTACTGAGAACAATATTGTTCGGTTTGAATAATGCTGAGTCGCCAAGTAAAGGGGTAATTAGACCAGCAGTTACTCCCCACAAAGAACTACTCCAACTCATCATGACATTTGTGACAACATCTTTTGGATAATTTCGTCCAATCCCAACGTTTGCTAATAAACCCCGAAGAAAACCAAAACCAAATAAGCCAGTCACTAAACCTTTAATTACAGATTTATCCTTACCTGTATAGGAAAGGAGATACACTAGAGGAATCCCCATAAATGAAGATATAACCAACTCTCCAAATATACCGAATATGGTTGCTTTTTTGGTAACTAGGCGATACTTTGGAAGGAAAATTCCAGCAACAATATCAGCAAAACGGCGTTTCTCCAAACCTTTTCTGTAGAAATATTCATTGCTTAATGTTTTTGGAATATCACTAATAAAACCTACTAATAGGCCAAGCATGATGCGGTCTCTCATTTTTTTCATATCGTACACCCTCCCATGAAAAGTTAGGAATAGTTTACCCTTTTGCAGCAGGGTTTATTGGAGGATAAATTTGGGCATTCGTGCAATAAACCCGTCAAATATATTAAAGCCGAATAGTTCACATTATTCTTATAATGGTAATTAGGGATTTGAGCCATCACTTCATGTAAAAAGGACAGCAACTATTGTAAGTCGCTGTCCTTCTGTTGCGTTTTGTTATTCTGTTTTTAGGATCTTTTTTTATCTTTGAAGGTGACTATTTCGTATTGGATTATTGTATAATGTAAGCAATTATCACTACATTGTATGGAGTGACAGGATAGTTTCAAAAGGGGGATGGGGATGCCCGGCAAGGTTATTTTAGCCCTTGATCAAGGGACCACAAGCTCGCGTGCCATCTTATTTGATGAAAATGGGACCATTATCGGGCAGGCTCAAAAAGAGTTCACGCAAATATATCCCCATCCGGGATGGGTTGAGCACGACCCGATGGAGATATGGCAAACACAGCTCAGTGCAGCCCGGGACGTTTTGGCGCAGACAGGAACCGCTGCGGAGAGTATCCACGCCATCGGTATCGCCAATCAACGGGAAACCACCGTCGTCTGGAACCGGACAACCGGCGAACCGGTCTGTAATGCCATTGTCTGGCAGTGTCGGCGCACGACGCCGCTGTGTGAAGAAATAAAAAACGGTCATTTAAATACCTATATTGAGGAAATGACCGGACTGATCGTTGATGCTTATTTCTCCGGAACCAAAATCAGATGGATTCTGGATCATATCCCCGACGGGCAGAAGCTTGCCGAACGGGGAGACCTCATATTCGGTACGATTGACAGTTGGCTGGTGTGGAAACTCACCAGCGGACGGCTGCATATCACCGATTATAGCAATGCCTCCCGCACGATGTTATATAATATCCGGGACCTGCGCTGGGATGACAAGATACTCGCCGCGTTAGATATCCCGGAGTGTATCCTGCCCAAGGTCTGCCCAAGCAGTGACTTGTTCGGGGTAACTGAGGCCCATTTACTGGGAGCGGAAATACCCATCGGTGGCTTAGCGGGAGATCAACAGGCGGCATTATTCGGGCAAGGGTGTTTTTCAGAAGGCATGGTCAAAAACACCTACGGTACCGGTTGTTTTATCCTCATGAACACCGGGAAAAATATCATCCGCTCCAAGAATAAGTTACTGACAACCATTGCCTGGGGAATTGATAATCAAGTCGAATACGCGCTGGAAGGCAGTGTTTTTATTGGCGGGGCGGTGGTTCAATGGCTGCGGGATGAGATGGGACTGATCCAAACTGCCGCAGAAAGTGAATATGTTGCCACTCAAGTCAAGGATACCAACGGCGTTTATGTTGTTCCCGCTTTTGTCGGACTTGGTGCTCCCTATTGGGATATGCAGGCCCGGGGGATTATTACCGGACTCACCCGGGGAGCCAACCGCTCTCACCTCATTCGCGCCGCTTTGGAAAGCATTGTCTATCAAACCAATGATGTGCTCACCGCGATGGATAAAGATACCGGTATTTTGCTACGGGCCTTAATGGTTGACGGCGGCGGGGCAGCCAATCATTTTCTGTTGCAGTTTCAAGCGGATATCAGCAAGGCCCCGGTCATTCCCTCGGCAATAACGGAAACAACGGCTCTGGGAGCGGCCTATCTTGCCGGGCTGGCATCGGGTTATTGGTCCGGCAAGGACGATCTCGGTTCCGGAGGCCGGGCCCAGCGCATTTTTCAGCCGCAGATTACCGAGCAACAACGACGGGAATATCTAAACGGCTGGCAAAAAGCGGTAGAGCGAGCACGCTGTCATCAGGATTAATAGTCAATAAACAGTCAATAATCAAACAATAAACGAGCAATAAAGGGGCGGGAGAAATACCGATGGACTATCTGCGCATTGGCAATAGAGTGATTGAATATGAATTGCGCAAAAGTAAGAAGGCACAACGGCTTGTCATGACAATAAAGGGCTCGAAGATGATCGTATCCGTCCCCGGGTTTGTTACGTTCGCCTATGCCAGGAACTACCTGGAAAGCCACAAGCACCAGATTCTGAAAAAGTTGGAAAAGATCCAAGCAAAAGCAACGAATAACAATTTTACGAAAAACTATATTTCAGGAGAAAAACACCTTTATCGGGGCAGGTACTATCCGCTCCATATCGAGGAAATGAAGGGGTCAACGAAGGGTTCCGGTACTTTCGCTGAGTTTGTCGGGAGCAGGATTCATATCACCATCACACCGGGCCTTACTGAGCAAGAGAAAAGCAATGAGGCTAAGCGCTTATTGGAACAATGGTATATCAGCCAAGCGAAAAAACTTCTGCCTGAACAGGTCGATTATTATGCAAAGCAGTTAAACCTGTCCTATAGTGTATTACGGATCAAAGATCAAAAAACAAAATGGGGAAGCTGTTCCAGTAAAAAAGCCATCAATCTGAATTGGCGAATCATTATGGCACCCAATCAGGTGATTGCCTATGTCATCCTCCACGAACTTGTCCATCTGAAACATATGAACCACTCCCGGGATTTCTGGGTGACCTTGGAGAGCTATTTTCCAGACTATAAAAAGTGGAGGAAATGGCTAAAAGATAATGGCAATGAACTGATGGCTTAATTGATATTTTTGTCGGAATAACCGGTCGTAAATTCTGTAAGATGGCGACGATAGCGGTGCGGGACAAACTGGGTTTGCAGTTTCTTATTTTTTCTGTTCTCAATGCTGATCTGGCTGAAGTACAGCCGCCACAATTCCTGATAATCCTTTTCCTGTTCAGAATAAGTAAAACCTATCTCCTCCGGAAAATCGGTTATGTACCAATCCTGACAGTTAGAAACCACAGCAAGGCCGCGTTTGCGGTCATGAATAATGAACCGTTCCTGAGCCAGCCGGTCGGCAAAGTGATCGGCCAAAAGAATCAGAATATGATGATCGGGTTCGAGCACTGCATATAAAAAACTGCCGGTGTCTTTAAAGCGAAGGAGTCCCAGGAAGCGCTCCGCTTCAAAAGACACTTTCCGGGCCGTTTGCCGGATCGGCAGCACTTCGGGTTGAGCGTGCAGATCATCAATTTGCCGGCCTAATTTAAAGCCCAGTTGCAGATAGTTTAGTATTTTCGTTTCTTTATTGGCTTCATTGGAGAGATACGTATAGAAGATGTGTTTAAGGGACAGATCAGAGATTTTTCGTTCAATCGCGTGATAGACCTTTTCCGCCTTGACTAAATCCGTCTCGACGGTACGCGAGGGGACAAAAAAATTATTTTGATACGCTGCCTGGGGGAAGATCCCCTGGGCTTTTTCTTCATAATAGCTGGCATAGACAGCGGTGAGTAATCCGTCAAAGCTGCCGTCGTAGAGATAATCAATCATGCTGTTGCCTCCCGGACGGCCATGGTTGGCCTGCAGTAAGCGCTAAAAAAGTGTCAGTTGAACCGGCTTTTGCACCGGTGCCAAGGCCCTGCGGATTAATCCCGCTTCCACCGGAATGGCGCCATAGTAATGTCCTTGGCAGGTGATAAAGTAGCGGGCGCGTTTCAGTGAAACCCCGATTTTCTTCAGATGATCATAGGATATGGCAGCCACTCGGCGCTGGCTAATTATGCGTTGGGCTGAAATCAGGCCAATCCCGGGGACCCGCAGCAGTTCTTCATAAGAAGCCCGGTTGATTTCCATCGGAAACAGATGCATATTGCGGAAGGCCCAACTGATTTTGGGGTCAAAATCCGTTTCCAGAAAAGGAGTCCGTTCATCAACAATCTCATCGGCTTGAAACTGATAAAACCGCATCAGCCAGTCAGCCTGATAGAGGCGGTGTTCCCGTAAGAGCGGGGGTGCGGTGGTCAGGGCCGGCAAAAGCGGGCTGTCGTTGACCGGGATATAGGCGGAATAGTAGACTCTTTTCAGCTGAAAACGCTGATAAAGCGCCTCGGATGCTTTGACGATAACCCGGTCGCTATCGTTGCTGGCGCCGACAATCATTTGAGTGGATTGGCCGGCGGGGACAAATTTGTTTTTTTGAGCATGTCGGTATAACCTGCGTTCGGAAGCATTTTGCAGGATGTGATCACTGATTTGGTTCATCGGCGCCAAGACCGCCGGCAAGGATTTTTGCGGCGCCAACAGCTTGAGGCTTTGTTCGGAAGGCTGTTCAATATTGACGCTCATCCTGTCGGCCAACAGGCCTGTTTTTTTGACGAGCACCGGATCCGCACCCGGAATGACTTTAACATGGATATAACCGAAGAAATGATATTCATTCCTCAAAATATCGAGGACCTGATAGATTCTTTCCATGGTTTTATTGGGACTATGTTCAATGCCTGAGCTTAAAAATAAGCCTTCAATATAATTGCGGCGGTAAAAGCCAATGGCCAGATCGGCAATTTCCCTCGGCGTAAAACTGGCCCTGGGGATATCGTTCTGGTTGCGATTGACGCAGTAGGTACAGTTATAAATGCAATAATTGGTCATCAGGATTTTTAACAGGGAAACGCAGCGGCCGTCGGCGGACCACGTATGGCAGATGCCAAAGGCTTTGGAATTGCCGATACCGCCTTTATTCTTCTTCTCGACACCGCTGGAAGCGCAGGATACGTCATATTTGGCGCCGTCAGCGAGGATCGCTAATTTATCCAAAGTTCCCATCACCATCACCCGTTATAGTGTACCATGAGTGCGAGCAAAATGCAAACGTATGTTCGTAAGCACAATCTGAAGCCCGTCTACGTATGCTGGCATTAAAGCTACCAAAAAGGCGGGAATTATAATGAATCAACCGATCACGGAACGCACACCGTGTGTTATCGCGGCTGAGATTAATCAAATCAAACAACAGACATGTAACATCATGCTTACCAATGCCATCGAGGTTGGCAAGCGCCTGAAGGAGGCTAAGGCCATGCTTCCGCATGGGGAATGGGGGAAATGGCTGGTCGAATCGGTGAACTATTCTCAGCGCACAGCCAACAGGCTAATGCAGCTTTTTGAAGAATATGGCGATAAACTGCTCGTTTGTGCTGAAGATGGCGGCAGCGCAAATTCGTCAGCGCTGACGAATTTGACCTATTACCAAGCCCTTCTCCTTCTGGGGATTCCGGAAGATGAACGGGAGGAATTCATTCTGCAGCATGATATTGACGATATGACTACTAGGGAGCTGGATCTGGCACTGAAAGAACAGAAGCACACCGTATCGGAAGAAAAATTAGATCAAGTCACATCCACATCCATACTCCTACCCTTACAAATACCCATACCCGAAAATCCTCAGGGTATAGAAATAGAATATGTGACTGTCAATAAAACCAAAAAACCTGCAAACATGCCAAAAGCAGCGGCCTCCCCAAACGCTACCTCCCCAACTGCTGCCACGGAGTATGAAGAAAAATGTACCGTTTGCTGCAAAACGATCGCCGATACATTCTTCGAACTGCTGACAGCGCTCGGTCAACTGGCTAGAATTGATTCGGTAGCAAAGGAAAAATGCATTACAAATGCGAGTAAGCTTGCAGACTATATGGTCGAAAGGCTTAAAGAGTGGCCGCCTATTATCAGGACAAATATGCCGAATGTAAAAACGTATGCCATCCCTGAAAGTGGTACAATAACCGCCCCAGAGGCATAACAGGCCAGATAAAGGGATTATGAAAAAATAATAGATTATTAATTCATCAAAAAATTAAGCTGTGTGATGAGAGAAAGCTTGAATTAGTGGATCATTTCATAACGTGGGTAATTGACGAAAAGCTATAATTTAAAAAAGTGCGAACAGCACTTATTTTTATTGCCGAAAGAGTCTATTTATTAATTTTCATTCAGTATGTAAATTGGTGGTATTGCTGCAAAATAATGCAATTATTTCCTGTCAATTGGATGAATTTAGAAGGAGTGTGGATTATTTTCGCGAATTAACAAATAATAGACCCCCTAGGCGTAAAAATGATTTGGTAATGCACCAATATAAGTGGATAATACTATTCCTCAATTCATTTGGGCTTATTGAAGGAATTTGATACATATTTGGCTCGACAAGAAGAGCGTTTCTTTGGAGGAATAGTTCCGATTAAGATTAAAGGGGTAAATCTTAGTTCTATCTCAATAGATGTTGAGGGTAAAGGTTTCGAAATTAGTATTATGTCTATCCAGAAAACTCAATGTATTAGTCCTTCTGACAAAAAAAACCCACCTAACTCAAGGTAATACTTGAGAAAAATGAATAGAACCTAATATTAATTAATGAGTGAGTAGCTGTCCTGGAGTTATACCCTGATTTATTGTAACGGTTAGCCCAAGTGATTCTAGTTTCTTAACTGACTTTTTAACTATCTCTGTCATTCGATACTGTTCATAGTAATCTGGGCCAAGTTCTCTGTAAGGAGTGTTGTTTTTAAGCATTGCATAGGCTGCTTTGAGAATTGCATGTGCGACAGCTACAGTAGCTCGATTATAGCCACGTCTCCTGGCAATTCTATTGTATTGGGTACTAAAATACGTGTTCTTTAAATGCCCAGCAGATTTTGCGCATTCAATAAGAGTGGCTTTTAGTATATCGCTGCCTTTCCGTGTTTTGCCACTTTTCCGTTTTCCGGCACTTTCATGATTGCCAGGGCATAAACCAGCCCAGGAAGCGAGGTGTGATGCCGACGGGAATTGATCCATATTGATGCCGATTTCAGAAATGATGATTTGAGCGCTGCGTAAACCAACTCCGGGAATTGAATCGACTAGATTGACTTGTTCACACACCGGTATCATTTTTTCCTGGATTTGTTGGTCAAGTAGAGAGACTTGTTCTTCAAGCATATCGATATGTTTAAGCATTAGGCGCAACATTATTCTTTGGTGATCGCCCATGAAACCATGAAGAGCTTCCTGAATTTGAGGTATTTTCTTACGCATTTGTCTGAAAGCCTTATCAGCCATAGCTTGAACGTCTGTACAACCAGCAATTAGCATATCAAGCATTTGACGCGATGACTTGCCATCGATGTCACTGACAACAGAACCTAGTTTAATGTTCGCGCCTTCTAATACCTTTTGGATACGGTTTAGTTCTCTGGCACGTTCCTGTACCATACTTCTACGATAACGAACAAGTTCTTTGAGCTCACGCTGCTCACGCTGCTCACGCTTAGGAATAAAACTGCCATTTAGTAAACCATGACGAAGCAAATCGGCAATCCATTCTGAATCTTTGACATCAGTTTTCCGACCAGGCACAGCTTTGATGTGTTGAGCATTAACAACTAAAGTAGGTATCGCCTCCATTTCTAAAAGGTTGTAGATAGGCTTCCAGTACGATCCAGTCGCTTCCATGGCAACACATTGACATTCGACACTTTTTAGCCACTCAGTAAGATCTAATAGAGAAGATGTCATTGTACTGAAACTGCGAATCTCCTTGTTTTTACCTGTTATTAAACAGGCCACGATAGTGTTCTTGTGAACGTCCATACCACAACAACGCTCGTAAATTACATTCATTGAAAGACCTCCAATGATTTATATTTACGGCGGGCTTCCTGTCAATGTATTATTCTACCCAACGTGCTCATGGCAACAATTTGTGGTGCAAGCAGGAAACCTTGATCAGTCTATAACATCGGGCTTAGTAGCGCCAAGACATATCGACCTGATGCCGTAGGCAAAGTATCTCACTAGAACTTAGTTTTCATTCATTTGATGGTGTGGCACGAGGTGCCGATGCTACATGGAGGTCTATAATGGTAAATTGCTCTATGCTCATAGCTGATGAAATTCTTATTAATTGGAGGTGTCTTTATGAGTGATAATGAAAACAAGATTACGAAACAATTACCTATAAAAGATATTTATGACGATGCAGTAAAGCCTTTTGCAAAAGAAACTGGAAGTCTGATGAGTTTGATTCCTCGGGCAATACATGCTGCCCTTTCGCCAATTGAAATATGGATACTTAATAGACAACATGCAATAAATGAAACGAAAAAAATGCTTGAAGAAAAACTAAAATATTATGATCCCCAAAAAATATGTACGCCTGAACCCTATATTGCTATACCTGCAATAGAAGCTATTTCCTATTCAAGGGATTGTAAACAAATTCGTGAGATGTATGCAAATCTGCTTGTGAAATCAATGATTATTGAAGAACGCAAATATGTACACCCTGCTTTTACAGAAATTATTAAACAACTGACTCCTGATGAAGCAAAAATAATCAACTATTTGCTAATTTATGGGGATAGACAACCTGTTTTAGAAATACGTCGTGTTTTTAATACTAAATTGAAGGAAGTAGGGTCATATTCCAACTTACATAAGTTTGATAATAAAAGCCTAATTGCTAGTGTGGACAAAAAGGATGGTTTGACACTCCATGACCCCAAGAAGCTAACATTTACAGATAATTTAGGAAATACTTTTTCTAGAAATGTTACACTGCTTGCTTATTATGCAAATTGTAGCTTGCCAAATAAAATTGAAAGCTACTTGGATAATCTATCAAGGCTAAAAATAATTAACATTATATATACTTCATATCTTGACACAAAAGAAGAATATACTAGAATTGCGCAAAGTGGTCATGTGAAAACTACTCTGTTAGAAGATTATGAAAAACTTGAAACGCACGAAGGAATAACATATCACCTAAAAAAGGGGTTTATATGTTTCTCAGATTTCGGTAAAGAATTCGTTAAAGTATGTTTAAACGAGGATGATGCTGAAGATATCATAAACGATCCCAAGCCATCTATACCTATCAACCCTGAATTGTGATATAGATATACTTATTAACGCGTATTATCCATATAATATCCAAACCCTTCCAAGAAAGGCAGTAATAAATTGAACACAGATAAAAACCTCGTTCTTGTAAAAGGTGAGAATACCGGTTTGAACAATCCATGATGGAATATACGGATAGTTCCATGAAACTGTTCAAAGCAAAGCTGGCTGAAAGATATGGGAGAGGGAATCAGAGAACGGTGTTTGCAAGGGATTCACTATGGCGTGATTTTGACTCTTTCATTCGGGAATATCCGGTAATCTTCAGTACTACTCATTCCTTAAGAACCTGTGCAGTAAAAAATTATCTTTTTGATTACGTTATCATTGATGAAGCTTCCCAGGTTGACATTGTTACCGGAGCTTTGGCCTTAAGCTGTGCCAAAAGCGCTGTCAGGTTAAGCTAATAATGAATTTAGTTTATTGTGTTATAAGATAAAGGCAAGGTTACCGAATATAGATTTATGTAATACCATCCTTTGAACGACCATTAGAAAAAGGCAGATTTTATGCCGACAAGTAAAAAAACCAGAGCACTAGCATACTTCCCATAATAAATACATAAATGAAAACAACAACGCTCTTGCATCTTAAGTGGTTAATTTCTATATCAGATGGGAGGCTTCTATGAAGCGTTATTTAATATTAATAATTATCCCCTTGTTATTGACAACTTTAGTTGCTTGTCAAAAGACGACAACGAGCGAACAGAAAGATGAACCGGCAGATATATCCTCAAACACGCAGCAAAAAACAAATACTCAAGACGATTTACACAATAAGGTTATAAATGGGGATTATTATATCATAGGCTCGGATACCAGAGAAGAAAAAGGCAAAGAATGGGCTAAACTGTGGCTGGATACAATTTACCAGGACAATGATATTACAAATGTAGAGATCAAGTATATTCACGGAGGTTACCTTGATGCATTTATGACCGATTGCTCTACTCTTTCCAGCATCTATTCCATCCAATTTTCCTCACAACAAGGGGTTCGTGATGCACAGCATCTGAATGGGGATAATTATTCATTGGAAGTAATGGTTGTGACGGTTGTAGATAATGGCAAGACCGTATTATCCGGTTTCCTCGGGCCCAATGAGTTTGACGTGTATGATGCCCGCCAAGCGATATATAATGTCGTTCAGAATGACCCGCGTTATAATCCCATGTTAATATCATTTCCGGAGACTATCCTTCCCCAAGAAATCACCCAGATAGATATGCGGTTAATTGCTCACGACAACCAAATACTGCGAACAAATACGTTGCCAGGCGGATTTGTGGTTGCTGTCTGCGGAGAACCGATTGATGATCGGGGAAAATATGCGTTAAAGGCGTTGATTTTTGATCCGATAAACAACAAAATAGTGAGCAGTAGGGATATTGGCGAATACTATTTGTTAAACACCTCTGTTTCACAAGAGAAAGTTGATATTTCTGCCCAGAAAGAATCTTCCTCAAAAATTGAAATGTTTCGTGTTGACGCCGTGGGTGATATAACCACAGAAGATTGTCCGGCAGACACACTGTATTTTAAATATTCACCTGACAAAAGCAAATATGTCTATTCGGAAAAAGGAAGTTTGTATGTGGTTGATGAAAATGAGGGAAATACGCCGCGATTGTTGATTAGCGGAAATGACTCAGGCGGTCAGGATCGAAATTATTATTACCCCTTTGCCTGGGTGGACAACGCATTATTGGTCTATGGCATTGGGGGATATGAGTGGTCAAATGGGTGCGGCGTAATCGATATAAGAACAGGTAAAGATATTCTGCTTAAACAAGCCGGTTCCAATGCACAGCCAATAGAATTAGTCAATAATAAACTGTATACCGTCATTGGCGAAATGGGCGAACCTTTAGATCCAGGGGTAATCGACCTTGATCAGACCGGCTATCCCTATAAAAAATTAATCAATGAGACATATGATATTCAAAATATTGGATTTACCGATTATTCCATATCGCCGGATGGGTCAAAAATCGCCTTTATTAAAACGGGGTATGAGCAAAATGAATACAATAAAATATACCTATTTTCCACTGTAGATGGATCATTGCTAAAATCGTTTGAATTCCAAAATGTATTTAATAGTCCGCAATATTTAGATTTCTTTGAAGAAGACAGAATCGCCATATACGCAGAACAGCACTGCTATTGTCCGGAATACATGTATATTGTCAATCTAAGAAATTAATCATGCATTTTCAGCAGAGCGGACTCCAAAGAAAGCGGAGGTGATTCAATTGGTCGATATTATATTTGATTTAACCTTTCTGGCACTTACAATTACAATCATTGTATATATCAATAAAAGAGTAGTAACTGAAAAAGCATTACTTAACAAGCTCGATCGTCTTATAGAATTGCTTGAAAAAAATCAAAAGAGTTGTTAAAGTTGTAATGCCATACATACCAGGCAGTTGATTTGGCTATAGTCACAATAATATTCAGGAGAAACAATCATGCACCATTTAACATCAAAGCTCATCATTTATCGCACCATCGGCGAGGACAGCATCTTATTTCAGTTAGCCGCCATCTGTCAGCGTTTTGCTGAGGGGAACGACCCGAAGGAAAAGCTGGTTACGGATATTTTAACGCAGATCAATCGGCTGCTGGATCTGGCTACCCGCTACGGCTTTGATCAAAACCTGTGGCATAATTATCTGGCTTTTTTGCTGGCAATGACGGAGAATCCCTTTACGCTTGTATCGGAGAAAATCGGCGCCAACGACGGGACCGTTAACGTCTTCGCACGCAATGATTTTGCCATATTCAAAGCGCTGTTTGCTTATGATTTTAGCGCCATAGAAAAGGAACTGGATATTCAGTGCTTTTCCATTATCCGGAACTATAAAGCCGTTATGAAAAAAGAACAGATCTATAATAAAAGTGTCAGTGAAAAGGTCCAATCCTTAAGCCGGATGCTGGCACAAGCCAAAGATGAACATGAGATGTATCGGACGGTAACGGACTTTTATCAGGCCTACGGCGTAGGTAAATTAGGCTTGAATAAGGCCTTTCGCCTTGCCCCTGCCGACGATTCAGAATTGCTCATACCGATTACCACCACCGGCGATGTTGTCTTAGCAGATCTGGTCGGCTATGAGGATCAGAAAAAGGAGCTGGTGCAGAATACCGAGGCCTTTGTGGCAGGCAGGAAAGCCAACAATGTGCTTTTATACGGCGATGCGGGAACCGGCAAGTCCACCAGTATCAAAGCCATATTAAATCAGTATTATGATCAGGGACTGCGGATGATCGAAATCTACAAGCATGAATTCAAGGATTTAGCAAAGGTCATTACCGCGATCAAGAACCGGAATTATCGGTTTATTATTTTTATGGATGACCTTTCATTCGAGGAATTTGAAATCGAGTATAAATATTTAAAAGCGATTATCGAAGGCGGTTTGGAAACAAAGCCGGAAAACATCTTGATTTATGCGACGTCCAATCGGCGGCATTTAATTCGCGAAACCTGGAGTGACCGTTCGGATCTGTCTCAGGATGAACTGCACCGGTCAGATACGATGCAGGAGAAGCTATCCTTAGTGGCGCGGTTCGGAATAACCATCGGCTATTATCAGCCTTCACAGCAGGAATATTTCCATATCGTCACCACCCTGGCTGAAAGATATCCGGAAATCACGTTGACCAAAGAAGAACTAACCGCCATGGCGCATCAATGGGAAATGCACCACGGCGGAATTTCCGGCCGCACCGCCCAGCAGTTTATTAATTATTTGCTTGGGACTGCTCCTCAAAACTAGCAAATAACGATATAAGACAAGTGCACCCCAAATGTTAAGTTTCTTACCCAACATTTGAGGTGCACATTATTTTGACTTGATACAATACTCGAATTAGTTACTCAAATTACTCCATAGTAAGTCCGACTGCACAATGCCGACGTCAAGCGGAGCACGGATTGCGGAGCGCAACGGTCCATGGATGGACCTAAGTTAAAATTCGGCCAAGGAGGGCGAAAGAATTTTAACTTCCTTAATGCAAATTCATGGAAGGCACAAGAGCCGAAAGTGGTATTGAGCAGTCGGACCAGCCCCAAATGAGAATAATTGCTAACGTATTAATAGAATATTGTGCTAGATAGTTCAGCGCACGGTCATTTCGCTAAACATTGTTACCAAAGTAAGCATTACTTGACGCTGTTCCACCCGGCCTCAAAGGCTTTCAGGTTAACATCCAGCAATTTATCGGGAACGGTATCGCGGATGACATCCAGCCAAGTTTGTTTGTCCAGATCGAGATAGCGGGCTAAAAGACCCAGCAGCACGACATTGACGGCTTTGGCATTTCCGGCCTTGACCGCCTCGCCGAGACCATCGATAACCATGGTGTTCGCACACTGTTTTTTAATAGCGGCAATCGCATCCTGAGGGTAGGCAGCCGCTCCGGTGACAACGGGCATCGGATCGAGACGCTGGTCATTAATCAGGATATTGCCGTCTTTCTTTAAATAGGAGAGCCAACGCAGGGCTTCCAGTTTTTCGAAGGCTAGGATGATATCGGCTTCCCCCGGGGCAATGATCGGAGCATATACTTTTTCACCATACCGGACCTGGGTGACCACACTGCCGCCCCGTTGGGCCATGCCGTGGATTTCGGAAACTTTAACATCCTGCCCGATCTTTTGAACAACGCCGGCCAGGACACGGCTGGCCAGGATCGTGCCTTGTCCGCCCACACCGACAATCAGAATATTGGTCAGATTACGCATTAGCGCCACCTTCTTTCCGGATCGCATCGAACTTGCAGACCGTGGCGCAAAGGCCGCAGCCAACGCATTGGGCGGGGTTGATGCTGACTTTTTTATTATCCTGCTTAACGATACACGGGCAGCCGAGCCGCATGCATTGCAGACAGCCGGTGCAGGCTTCCTCGGAGACCGTGTAAGGCGGCTTTGTCCCCTTCTCAATCAGAGCACAGCTGCGCCGGGTTATAATAACCGAAGGCTCTTCGGCGGCAAGTTCTTCACGGATAATCTGCTCCAGTTCACTGAGCGCAAAGGGATCGACGGTGCGGACCCGGTCAACGCCGACGGCTTGGGCCAGAACCGCGAGGTCGATTTCCTTGGTGGGTTCTCCCTTAATGGTAAAGCCGGTGACGGGATTATGCTGGTGCCCGGTCATGGCAGTGATCCGGTTATCCAGGATAAGCGTTGTGGTTGTGGCTTTATTGTAGACGGCATCGATCAGCGGGGTGATGCCCGAATGAATAAACGTCGAATCGCCGATTACAGCGACCATCTTGCGGGCATAATCCTTGCCCCGGGCTTTTTCCATGCCGATGGCCGTGCCGATACTGGCTCCCATGCAGATGGTGGTATCGATGGCATTTAAAGGCGCGAGACAGCCCAGGGTGTAGCAGCCGATATCGCCGGTTACAGTTACTTTCAATTTATTCAGGGTATAAAATACGGCGCGGTGCGGACAGCCCGGACAAAGCACCGGCGGACGCGGCGGGGTGTCTTCGGTTTTCAACTCACAGGCCGTCGCATGGCAGCAAGTTTGCTGATCGCTTGGCGCCAGCTTAGCGCTGATCATCTCCGGCAGCAGTTCGCCAAATAGCGGGAAGGTATCCTTGCCCTGAACGGCAATCCCCCAGGCTTTGATCTGGTCTTCGAAAAAGGGATCTAATTCTTCAATCACATATAGGGTTGTTACTTTTTGGGCAAACTCTGAAATCAGATTCTTGGGCAGAGGGAAGCTCATGCCCAGCTTTAAGATCGAGGCTTGGGGCAGAACTTCTTTCACATATTGGTACGTAATACCGCTGGTGATGATCCCAATCGAAGGATCATTCCATTCGATACGGTTTAATTCGGTGGTTTCAGCATAAGTGCTGAGTTTTTGCATACGATCTTCGACGATGAGATGACGGGGCCGGGCATTGGCCGGAATCATCACAAATTTCGCCGTGTTCTTTTCGTATTCTTTAATCGGGACTTCCTTGCGGTCGGCAAGCTCGACCAAAGACTGAGAGTGGGCTACCCGGGTCGTTGTTCTGAGCATCACCGGGGTATCAAATGCTTCACTGAGATCGAAAGCTAATTTAGTGAATTCTTTAGCTTCCTGACTGTCGGCCGGCTCCAGAACCGGGATTTTGGCAGCTCGTCCGTAATGTCGATTATCCTGTTCATCCTGTGAACTGTGCATCCCCGGATCGTCGGCGGATACTAAGACTAAACCCCCGTTGATTCCGGTATAGGCTAATGTAAATAAAGGGTCAGCGGCGACATTGACCCCGACGTGCTTCATGGATACCAGAGCTCTTCCGCCGGCAATAGCGGCACCAAGACCCACTTCCAGAGCAACCTTTTCATTCGGAGACCATTCCGCGTACATTTCAGGATATTTTGCGGCGTTTTCGGTTATTTCTGTACTGGGTGTCCCCGGATAGGCCGTGCAGACAACGACACCGGCTTCCCAGGCACCCCGGGCAATTGCTTCATTCCCTGTAAGGAGCTTTTTCATCGTTATAATCCATCTCCAAATCATTACTATAATCATATATTTTCGGCCTGGCCGAAAATACGTATGGATACATTATAGTATGAAAAAGAAAAACTGTACAAGCGAAATTATGGTTATTTCATATAACAGTGAAAGATCACACAACAATTGATAACGATCTGAAACTTTTATTCAACAACAGAAAAAGCGCTGCCGCCAAACTGTTTTTACCGTCTGGCAACACCGCCTCTTAGTATAAGGTTTTTAAAGTATTTGCTAATTCCCAAAAAACAGCTGTACGTCACAATACCAGCGTCAAGCGGAGTATGGATTGCGAAGCGCGGCAGGTAGCGCCATGGATGGCGCTACCTGCCGAAAGCGGTAATGTGACGTACAGCCACCCCAAATAATCGAATATTTCGAACGTTATACTAATTTAATCATTTTCTTCATTTTCAAGAAAGATATTTATTTCATCGTCAGAAAGCGTGTTCATTTTCATCGGAGAGTAACGATCATGGAAGGTATGCGGGTAGATTTCAGATGGCATAGTTTGCGAAGTATACTCATCCCTCAGACGCATCAGCTCAGTATATTCATTAATGGAAATAATCACAGCCTGGGGTTTATTGTTCTTAACAATAATATATGGATTGCCCTCGTCTTCAACCGCCTGAATCACTTTTGAAGCTTGTCCCCGCCCTAATTCAGAAACGGAAATCATACAGTCAAATACCCGCCGCAAATCCATATCCTAACCTCCCAAAATTATCTACCACATATTTTAAGCAAACACTAAGTTGATTATATGATGGATATCCTGATAATGCAATTGGGTCTAGCCTTATTTTAATGTTAATTATCATGCATATCTGCATGAATTTCGTCGAATTATGGATGATATATGTAATGCAAAAGTGTTCTGGGGATTATTTGTCACTATTTGTGTAAAGGAACCTTTTTGTTCTATTTCAATACAATAGAAGATGAACATATTTATTGAGGAGTGACACATATGAAGGGACGTATCAAAAAAGTATTTCCAGGCGGAAATACCTCGGAAGGGTTTTTCTCCTATTATTCCTACCTTCTGGAAAAAGGCTTCAAGAGAATATTTGTCGTAAAAGGGGGCCCGGGCGTCGGCAAATCGACATTGATGAAGAAAATCGGGAAGCGGATGGCAGAATTAGGCTATGATGTCGAATTCCACTACTGTTCATCAGATAATCAATCTTTGGACGGAATTGCTGTTTTAGACGCTGGCATAGTCATGGTTGATGGGACTGCGCCGCATATTGTTGATCCGAAATATCCGGGGGGGCTCGATGAAATCATCAATATGGGAGAATACTGGGACTCGGAGGCTATGCAGATCCATGTTGATCAAATTATTGCTTCCACCAACGAAGTTAGCCGCCACTTTAAACGCGCGTACCGTTATTTGAGCGCAGCGAAAGTGATTGCGGATAATATGACGCAATCCCTTAAACTCAGTATGGATTTTCCTGTACTTAATAAAGATACTCTTTTGATGGAAAAAGAATTGTTTGGAAATATAGCGATTCAAATTCCAGAAAATAATGGGGTCATGGGCAGAGTGCGCCATCTATTTTCCTGTGCCTATACACCGGATGGATTTGTCGATTATACAGACTCTATCTTACAAGGAATCAGTCGGGTCTATTATCTGGGTGGGGATTTTGGCATTGGCAGATCCACATTGATGCAAAAAATAGCCCATAAAGCCATGGCGCTTGGCCTGAATACCGAAATCTATCATTTGCCGCTGATGCCGGAAAAAATCGGGACACTCATCATTGCGGAGCTTGATATAGCGTTAACGTCGAGTGATCATTTTAAGGAAAATAACGCAATAGTCATTAATTTGGATCAGTATGTCAATAAAGGGGTAGCAGCAGAAATTGCCGCTCAGGTACGAAGCGATAAGGAATTGCTCGATGATTTGCTGAAAAGAGGGATTGCTTGCATCTCCCAAGCCAAACAAGAGCATGATGTGCTTGAGCAGTATTATGTCCCCTATATGGACTTTGAAGCAGTCGGACAAAAATGTGAGGAAATTCAAAGCAGAATACTGGATTTAGCCCAATGTGAAGCACAGGCAGCTTCCCGGCGAATTTTTAACTAGCAGACCATTCTCTAATCTCTCATTAGTTCCTCAAATTACTCCAGAGTAAGGTCGCCTGCACAATGCCGACGCCAAGCGGAGCACGGAGGCGGAGCGTTGCTCTTTCACGGCCACGGATGACCTAATGTTTCTCACACCTCAAATCAGGTCTGCGTGCCACAGTTCCGGCGACAAGCGGAGCATGGATTGCGTAGCGCGGCTCTTTGCGCCAAGGATGGCGCAAGAGGCGAAAGCGGAATGTGGCATGCAGACCAACCCCAGATAAAAAACGTACTCCTGGCAGCTATACAAACTCAGCGCGTAATTATCGTTTTACTATTGGTTATGCTACAATAGAAGCAATAAATAAATGTCAGAGGTTTCTATGGAAAAAGATGTCTACATGACCATCTCGAGTAAAACAAAACAGCTCTTGGTCCGCCAAGAAGGTTTTGATGTGGATTTCAAATTAACGGTGAAGGGGATTCGGGCAACGGACTTCGTTGCCTTTGCCAACTCCCAAAACGGCGGAACAATCCTGGCCGGTGTCGGAGAAACTGAAGATGCCCATAGTATGCAAAGAGGGCGTATTGTTGGCTGCCCGGTTGGTGATCAAGAGAGGCTTTATATTTTAAGCAAGGCAGAAAGCTGTGTACCGCCGATTGAAGTGCAGATTATCGTTGAAAATTATGCCCGAAAACCGTTCTACCGAATTGAGATTCCTCCCGGCAAAGAGAAACCTTACAGTACAGCCGGGGGCACATATAAGATCAGAGGGGACGGCCGTACCAACACACTGCTTCCCGGAAGGCTTTTAACCCTATTTATGGAAAATCAAAGTGATTTGTTTTTAAGCCGTTTTCGTGAGGCAACAAGAGAATTGGGCCAGAATATGCTTGCGTCGGAAATCAAATTCCAGAATGAGCTTCAGGCGATAAAGACACTGGTATATCAAATTGATGATTCCTTGGAAAAAAAGAACCATATCCTCATGAACCATCTCGAATTCCTTGACCAAAAATTAGAACGATTCATCGCGTCGGCAGGCGTTCAGAATGAGGTATAACCATAATTCCTGAAATAATTGCGGAAAGGATAAAAGTGAGCCTTGGAGAATCAAGATAACGAATTTGTAGTAAAAGATCGTACCGAATTGGACTTTAAGCCACTCATCGTGGTTGAAGGGAAAAATGATGCGCATGCTGTCAGGCGGGCACTGGGCAAGGTTGATGTATTATGGACGGAGGGGTTTGGACTCACGGAAGAGAAACTTGCCTATATAGCTGAAATGGCCGAGAGATGCGGTGTCGTCGTATGCACCGATCCGGACTTTCCAGGAACACAAATCAGAGACCGTATCAACAGAAGGGTGCCTAAAGTCAAACACGTCTACTTATCCAAGGCAATTGCCCGCAATGAGAAAAATAACGATATAGGCTTAGAAAATGTCTCTCCGGAGGAAATACGGAAGGCCTTTGCCAAGGTACTTGAAGACCAGCAGAAATCGCCCTTCGTACCGGATGCCAATCCACCGGGTACCGTGCCGGATGGACTCATTGCAATGGCGGATCTGCTGGAATTAGATTTAGCAGGACAAGCAGGATCATCGCAAAAACGGGCGTTGCTGGGAAAGATATTAGGAATCGGGGATACCAATGCCAAGCAGTTTATTTTCAGAGCCAACCGGTTTAGGATAACCAAGGCAGACCTCTATAAAGCTGCCGAACAGTTGGAAAAGGGATGAAGGAGTGAACACTTACGGAAAGGTATGAGGATACGGCGTCGTATATTCGCAGAGTTGTCCGGCACGGGGTGCGGGCAAAGAAAGCCTTGGGGCAAAACTTCCTCATTGATGATGCCGTGATTAGCCGGATCATCGAAGAGGGTGTACCCAAGGAGAATATTCCTTTGGTCGAAATTGGGCCGGGGCCCGGTGCATTGACACGGAAGCTGGTATTAAAAGAAAACGAATTATGGGCCATTGAGCTTGATCAGGAAAAAGTCGAACTGTTAAATAGAGAATTCCATGCAGACACGTTGCATATCCTGCATATGGATGCCCTTAAGCTGAATGTGCGCGACTTATGGGGGGACAATAAAGGGTGGCTTGTGGGCAACCTCCCGTATTACATCACTAATCCGCTCCTGATGCATTTCCTTGACCAGGGAGACCGGTTAAAGGGCATGACAGTGATGGTTCAAAAGGAAGTGGCGGATAGAATAGGTGCCGGACCCGGAAGCCGGGCGTATGGTATTTTATCCATTGCTGTCCAACTTGCAGCCGATGTGACCCCGCTCTTTGATGTTCCGCCCACCGCTTTCTGGCCCCAGCCAAAAGTAACCTCCACTGTTTTGAAGTTAGAGATGCGGCCATACCCCGGCTTTAACACAGATAAAGACGTGTTCTTCCGTATCGTGCGAGCGGCTTTTGCCCAACGCAGGAAAACAATCATCAATACCTTATCCGGTGGGCTTGGCATCACGAAGGAACAAACGAAGGAAATCCTCGAAAGAGCCGGCATCGATCCGGGGCTAAGAGCAGAGGATATCGGTATCTTGGATTATCAAAAGATTACCCTTATTTGGTTAAGCAAGGCAAAATAATCAAAATCAACAAGAATAAATAATTAATTAATATCCATGCATGTGCATACATAACGAGCACCTTTTGCTAAAAAGCAATAGGTGTTATTTTATTTAATTCACTTGGTAGATGGACACTTGATGTGTATGAAATTGTACGCTTACAGGGAAAGGCAAATACTGATCCTATGCATATAATGGCTATATATGACAAAAGAGCAGGAGGGTTTCGCTTGTTTAAGATTGGAGATATTGTAGCCCGCCGTTCTTATAATCAGGATTTATTTTTAAGGATAATTGGAATCAATAAAAATAAGTTAAAGAAAACGGCGGTTCTCGGGGGGATTAATTATCGGTTGATCGCCGATGCTGCTTTTGATGATCTGATTCTTAAAGATGATAAACAACTAATCTATTATAATCTCGCGGATTCGCAGGAAGTCTATAAGAAATACCGCAAAGTGGCCTTTGAACGAAAATTTAAGGTGGAAGAAGAGTATTTTCAGTTACCGGGGAAAATCCTTCATCTGGATGGTGATGCGGACTATCTTGAACAGTGTCTTAAAACCTATAAGCAGTTAGGTTTGCAGGCCAAAGGAATTTGCAAATCGGAAGCGGAGCAGCCCAAGATTATCGCGAAAGCGCTTAGAGATAACCCAGTGGATATCTTAGTTCTAACGGGGCATGATTCTCTGCTTAAAGGAAAAAAAGACTATAAAAATCTGGATAATTATCGGAGCTCTGCTTATTTCGTCCAATCGGTAATTGAGGCCCGACGCATCCAGCCCAACAAAGATCAGCTGGTTATATTTGCCGGTGGCTGTCAGTCTAATTTCGAAGCGATCATTGACGCAGGCGCGAATTTTGCTTCTTCACCGAAAAGGATGCTCATTCATGCGTTGGATCCCGTCTTTATTGTCGAAAGTATTGCCTTTACCCCCATAGACAGTATGGTTTCAATAAAAGAAATAATAAATCATACTGTCACTGGCTTAGACGGTGTGGGCGGCATCGAAACACGGGGGCAATTAAGAAAAGGCTATCCAAGAGTAGAATATTAACACGAAATAAAGATAAATCTGGATAATGTACGGTATAGTGAATAATTAATTCGGATTTCCGCAAATTATGCTTGGAGGGATGATATGACTGAGCATATTAACGGAAATCTGCTTATTATCGGCGGTGCTGAGGATAAGAAGAATGAATGTAAAATTCTTAGATATTTTTTCAATGAAGCCGGGGGAAAAGACGCAAAGATATGTGTCATCACAGCCGCTTCTGAACAAGCAGAGCAGGTTGGCAGAACGTATGAGGAGCTATTCAGAGGATTTGGCTGTAAGGATTTGGTTATTATCAATATTGAGGATAGAGAATATGCCGCATTGGATCACAATTTAGATAAAATCGCCAGTTCCAGCGGCATTTTCTTTACCGGCGGCGATCAATTACGCATAACGGCAATGATTGGGGGGACGCCCCTGGGAACGGCTCTCCAGCATGGCTATGAGCACGGTATTATTATAGCCGGCACCAGTGCAGGGGCTTCCGTGATGTCGGATACGATGATTATCGGCGGCCAGGGGGATACCCCGGGGGAAGATTTGATTCAAATGGCCCCCGGGTTAGGTTTCTTAAAAGGCGTCATTGTTGATCAGCACTTTGCCCAGAGAGGCAGAATTGGTAGGTTACTCACAGCCGTATCGTTGAATCCGTATTTCCTGGGTATGGGGATCGATGAAGATACATCTGTCCATATTCGAGGCAACGCAACGCTGCAGATAATAGGTCGGGGTACCGTACTGATAGCGGATGCATCCGTGGCTTCCATTTGCAACGTGGACGATATCAATAACGGGAAACCGCTGGCCATTGCTCCGGTGAAAGTGCATGTTTTGTGTGAAGGGTGGGAATTCGATATTGCCCGCCGTACCAGTACATGCCGGGGTGAGCAAAAGGCGAAATGAATATTACGGCATGCAGTTGGAAAAAATAGGGTGTACTTAAATAGTTAGGGGTAACGGCAATGAAAATATGCCATGTTAAGGCGATAGAAGGCGCCAATTTTTTCAGTCATCACCCGGTGATCTGCGGAATCGTTGACATTTCGCAATGGCTGGGAAAGACAACGAAGGAAGTAAACGGCTTTAATGAACGGTTACTTCGGGTGCTGCCATCGTTGGCCAATCATAGCTGTTCGCGCCATAAGCATGGGGGTTTTATTGAACGATTGGAAGAGGGCACTTTTCCTGGCCATGTCCTTGAACATATCTGTATCGAGTTACTGGCGCTTGCCGGAGAAAACAGGCACTACGGCAAAACCCGGCTATATAATGAGGAAAAAAATGAATATGAGGTCATCTATGAATATGAATGCAAAGAGGCCGGTATAAAAGCCATTTTCCTCGCCGGAGCTATCCTGAATAAATTGTATTTCGGTGGTGAGCCCGAGGTTCTGTCATCTGTCAATAAATTAAAGCGCATTCGATCCCAATGCATGCCCGGACCATCGACTCAGGCTATTCTCAACGCCTGTGAAACCCGAGGCATACCCTTTCATCGCCTAGGTAACGGCGCACTGTATCAACTGGGGCACGGCCGGTACCAACGGAAAATTCAGGCAGCCATGAGTGATACAACCAGCTGTATCGGGGTCGATATGGCAAGTGATAAGCAGCTGACCCGGATGGTACTGGATGAATGCCTGTTTCCGGTGCCTCGGGGTATGGTTGTTTCCGCGGAGAAAGAGCTGTTGCAATGCTTTAAGCAAATCAATAAAAACGTCGTCGTCAAGCCGTGTCGCGGCAACCAGGGCAAAGGTGTTTCCATTAATCTGGGTACGAAGCAGGAGCTTATTAAAGCCTACTATCATGCTCAAAAATATGATTCAAAGGTGATTATCGAAGAATATATTGCGGGCAATAATTATCGCTTATTGGTTATCGGCGGTAAACTTGCCGCAGCAGCCCGGAGGTTGCCTCCCGGTGTCATTGGAGACGGAAGATCCACGGTCAAGGAATTGATTCAACTGGAAAATGAACATTCTCTCCGGGGAGACGGTCATGATAATTATTTATCAAAGATAGTTATCGATCCCGCGTTGGAACGTGAACTGGCAAGACAAGGCTTATCCTTGGTATCCGTTCCCCTTGCAGGGGAAAAAGTCATTCTGCGTGCGGATGTTAATATGAGTACGGGAGCAACTGCCGTTGATGTGACAGATCGGGTACACCCGGATAATATTGAACTCGCGGTCAACTCCTCTAAATTATTAGGACTTGATATTGCCGGAGTGGATATGATAGTTGAAGACATCAGCAAATCCTACCGGGAGCAGGACGGTCGCGTCATCGAAATTAATGCCGTACCCGGGTTACGGATGCATCTCCTTCCCAGTGAAGGAAGAGCACGTGACGTCGGATCGGATATCATCAGAATGATGTTTCCAAAGGGCAACGGCAGGGTACCCATCATCTCGGTCACGGGAACCAACGGGAAGACAACGGTAGTTCGGCTTATAAATAACATGCTCCAAAAGCAAAAGCTTACCGTGGGGATGACATCCACAGAAGGAATCTTTATTAATAACAAGCAGATAAGCTCGGGCGATCATAGCGGACCCCAAAGCGCAAAAGCAATATTGCGTCATCCGGATGTACAAGTTGCTGTTCTGGAAACGGCACGGGGGGGTATTCTTCGTGACGGGCTAGGGTATGATTACGCCGATGTCGCTGTCGTAACTAATGTATATGAGGACCACCTGGGGCAGCACGGGATTGAAACGTTGGAGGACATGACCAAGGTAAAAAGTTTGGTGGCTGAAATGGTAGCGCGGCACAGCTATGTCGTCTTAAATGCTGACGATCCGCAATCAGCGTCGTTGGTAAAAAATACCCGGGGGCGGATAATCTATTTCAGCAGCGGGCTTAATAACAGAAGGATATGCAAGCATTTGGCGATTGGGGGAACCGCCATCATTGCGGATGGGGGAAAAATAAAGGTATGCAGGGGTACGGAATGCATTCCTGTATGCAGTCTCCACCATATTCCAATGACCTGGGCAGGAAAAGCGGCGCATCATGTTTACAATGTGCTCGCTGCAGTAGCTGCCTTTTATGCGTTGGGTTATACACCGGATCAGATCCGGAAATCTGTAGCAGGATTTGGACAGGTTGCCGAGGATAATCCAGGCCGATTAGAATATTATGACGTCGGGGATTTTAAGGTTATTTTAGATTATGGACATAACCCGGCCGGTGTTAGAGAAATCGTCAATACGCTCAAGCAAGTTAAACACCGCAGAATGATCGGGTGTATTGGCATTCCGGGTGATCGTCCTGATTCTATCGTCAGGAAGCTGGCAAGAGAAGCTGCTGGGGGGTTCGACTTCCTGATCATCAAAGAGGATTCGGAACTTAGAGGACGAAAAAAAGGAGAAATTGCCGGAATTCTTTATGATGAGGTGCTAAAAGAAAAAAAACAGCCGGAGGCATTAGCCATTGTCCTTGATGAAACAGAAGCGTTTCACCAGGCATTGGATTTAGCAATGCCTGGTGATATTGTTGTTATCTTTTACGAGAAGGCCGACAGTCTCAGAAAAATCATTGCCGATAGACAGAACAAAAATATTTCTATAGCAGAAAGTAGTGGAGATAGGCTATAATATTTAGGAAATAATTACTATAAAAAAGGTAAAAATGAAAGAATTATCGATGAACATGCTGGCACCGGCCAAGATAAATCTTGCGTTGGCCATCACGGACAAACGGCCTGACGGATATCATGGCCTCGAAACAATTTTTCAGACGGTAGCATTATATGACCGCGTGAATGTTGCGTTCAAAGGAAAAGGAATATCCTGCTTCTGCGGCGAATTAAGCGGAAATATAAACCTTGCTTATCAGGCGGCGAGGACATTCTTAGAAGTGTACGAGGCTATGGGATTTGGACATATTCCCGGAGTCGAGATTACGATTGAAAAGCAAATTCCAATGCAAGCCGGCTTGGCGGGAGGAAGTAGTGATGCGGCAACGGTTCTGATTGCCATTAATCAATTAGCAGGCAATCCTTTAACGTACGAACAGCTATTGGAATGTGCAAAAAAATGCGGTTCAGACACTGCTTATTGCCTCCGAGGGGGAACGCAATGGGGTGAAGGAACCGGAACCATTTTGGAAGAATTGCCGCCCGCGCCCGAGATGGATATATTGCTTGTCAAACCGCGGCAAGGGGTTAGTACTGCGGAAGCTTATCGTTTGTTCGATGATCAGGGACGATTCGCTAACCTGGAAAAAGATGTGTGGTTCGATGTACTGCGGTCGGCGGATGTCCCGCGCATCGGGCAATTATTAGCAAATAATCTGGAAAGTGCTGTGTTTAAACTTGTTCCTGAGATTTCCACCTTAAAAGCATTGTTGCTGGAAGGAGGCTGCATGGGGGCTTTGATGTCCGGAAGCGGTTCAGCTGTTTTTGGCATTATCAAAGACGTCGAACAAGGGGAAAAAATGCGCAGGATTCTATTGGATGAAGGATTCAATCACCATTGGCTGGTAAAGACGATCCGAGCCCGTAATATTTAGGTTGGAGATAAGGAGTGATTTGTTATGGAAAGACGCTTAGTACCCGTTAAATTAGACAGCTATAAGCCATTAAGGGAAATCGTTCTGGAGGCGTTAAGAGAGGCTATCGTCGGCGGGGTTTTAGAACCCGGTGAGCGTTTGATGGAGATCCAACTCGCTGAGGAAATGGGTGTCAGTCGGACACCGGTCAGGGAGGCCATTCGCAAACTTGAACTGGAAGGTTTTGTCGTGATGGTTCCTCGCCGCGGGGCCTATGTCGCTGGTGTTTCCCACAAGGATGTCAAAGATGTCTTTGAGATCAGGGAGGCTTTAGAAGGATTAGCGGCAGGGCTCGCCGCAGAGAAGATCACCGATGAGGAAATTGAAGAACTGGAACGTGTCTTGCATTATGAGAAAGAGCCTGATTCGCTGGAAGTGTTGGTTCAGTCGGATATCGACTTCCATGCGCTTCTATATAAGGCAAGCCGCAACGAAAGGCTTAATCAGATCCTGGCAAACTTGAGAGAACAAACAAATCGCTTTCGGACAACGTCGCTGGCAGTCCCCGGAAGAGCGAAATACGCCATTCAAGAGCACCGAGCGATTGTTGACGCCATTGCGCGGCACGACGTGGAAGAGGCCCAACGCTTGGCAGGCGCTCATATAGAAAACGCTGCCAACGTCATGTATGAAGCACTCAGAACAAGAGCAGGCAACCGGTAGAATGACTGACACGGATCAACGGGACAGAAATCATATTTTATGGATGATTGATGAGAGATGAAAGCATGAAAAGAACGGAAAGAATCATTGCCTTGACAGAAATTCTTCTATCTCATCCTAATGAACTCCTGACATTAGGCTTTTTTGCTGAGCGCTTTCAAACCGCTAAATCCACCATCAGTGAAGATTTGGCGGCAATAAAGGAAAGTTTATGTATAGCACGAAAAGGATATCTGGAAACCATCCCCGGCGCAGCCGGAGGCATTAAGTATACGCCGGAAATCGGAAGGGAAGAAGCCCAGAAATTTTTGGATTCATTGGCTCAAACCTTAAGCGCCAGTGATCGAATCCTTCCGGGTGGATTTCTTTACATGGCGGATATTCTCTATGACCCGCATATTTCCAAAAAATTGGGCCTGCTTTTTGCCAGTATTTTTCGCAAGAGAAATCCTGAAGCCGTAGTAACAATCGAAACAAAAGGCATACCCCTTGCCTTGATGACAGCGGATGCACTGGGTGTACCTGCTGTTGTCGTGGGGCATGGAAACAAGGTAACCGAAGGGTCTTCGGTCAGTATCAATTACATATCCGGATCTTCTGAGAGGATCCAAACGATGTCCTTGACGCGAAAGGCATTACGCACCGGAAAAAGGGTTCTCGTAATTGATGATTTTATTAAAGCCGGGGGCACGGCAAAAGGAATCATGAGTCTTATGCAAGAGTTTGATGCCCAGGTCGTCGGATTGGGTATTCTCATGGAGGATGCTGTATGGCATACCTCACGGTTAGTTAACGACTATCATGCGCTGCTCCAGTTGGAAATCGATACTGCAACCGGTAATACATCCGTCAGGGCCAACCGGCTTTAGGAAAATGGGAAAATAGGAAAATGGTTGTGATAAAAAAACAAGAATAATGTAAAATAATTGAAAATTTCAATTTTTTTTTGTTAAAAAGAAGGAGTTTTTTGCCAAACAGAGAATAAAAAAAGAAGATTTTTCTGGAGCGAGAAGAGAGAAGGGTGGTGATACTCAACAATGGAGATTACGGACGTCAGAGTTCGAAAGGTGAATGCCGAAGGCAAGATGAAAGCAGTGGTATCAGTCACATTTGACAATGAGTTTGTTGTCCATGACGTAAAGGTTGTTGAAGGAACGAATGGTCTTTTTGTGGCTATGCCCAGTAGGAAGACCCCGGAAGGCGATTTTCGCGATATTGCCCACCCGATTTCATCTGCGGCGAGAGAAAAAATCCAGACAAAGGTATTAGAAGAGTACGGAAAAGGCCTAGAAGGGTAATCATCAATCAGGCACGAAGAGACCATCTTTAGAGAGGTCTCTTTTTTATTCATCTATGCTCAAGCAAATTCGCTTATATAAAGCAGCTTTGTCGGATTCATTCCTATAATACACAAAAACAAGGTGATTCAAAATGTTTTTATGCAAAGCTCATACAAAAAATTAATAAAATATTTTGTTATTCTACTCAAAAATTCGTATAATAGGGAAGTAAACGTCATATTTACTATTTCTACTGGAGGGTACTTAAGAAAATGGCTTATTATACAGCGGTTGTACTGGCTGCGGGAAAAGGCACTCGAATGAAATCCGAATTGCCGAAAGTCATGCACTTCATGGCCGGACAACCCTTGATCGATCATGTCTTGGATAAGGTATCGCGTTTAGGTATTGATGACGTGTTGACGATAGCCGGGCACGGTCGTGAAATACTGACGGAGCATCTTGGCCAGCGGACACACGTCGTTGTGCAGAGCGAACAGCTCGGCACGGGACATGCTGTTATGCAAGTAATCCCATACCTGAAAGAGGATACGGATGTGCTTATTTTAAGCGGTGATCAACCGCTCTTGTCTGAGCATACCATTAAAGCGCTGATGACGCATCACAGCGTTTCTGGCGCATCCGCAACGGTTCTGACAGCATGTTTGGATATTCCAACCGGGTATGGCCGGATACTAAAAAACGATCAGGGTTTTAGCGGGATTATTGAAGAAAAAGATGCTGATGTTAAGCAAAGAGAGATAAACGAAATCAATACGGGCACGTATTGTTTTCGTGCTGGGGCATTGAAAAACGCGTTGCAGAAAATCACGCCGACGAATGCCCAAGGAGAATATTATCTAACGGATGTATTTGATATAATCCTTTCCTCAGGCGGCAAAATAGAAACACTATGTACAGACGATCCGACAGAGGCCTTCGGGATAAACAACCGGGTCCAGCTAGCCGAAGCGGAGGACATTTTATATGATCGCATACGAAAGCACTGGATGCTGGAGGGGGTAACAATTATTAATCCATCGTCGGTGTTCATCGATGCACAGGCTGTTTTAGGCAGAGATGTTATTATCAGCCCGTTTACACTCATTAAAGGAAATACGCGGATTGACGATCATGCCCAGATTGGGCCTGGGGTTACAGTGATCAACAGTCACTGCCGGCAAGGATGCAAGATCCAGCATGCGGTGATACAAGACGCCGTCATCGGTGAAAATTGCAGCATCGGGCCTTATGCTTATATTCGGCCAGGGACAGTGTTGGGGACGGGAGTTAAAGTCGGCGATTTTGTGGAGATAAAAAACAGCCATATCGCGGATGGTTCCAAGGTCCCTCATTTAAGTTATATCGGGGATTCTGTGATTGGGAATGATGTGAATATCGGGGCAGGTACGATAACCTGCAACTATGACGGGATGGCGAAACACCGGACGACAATCGGAGACAATGTCTTTGTCGGCAGCAATACGAATTTTGTTGCTCCGGTGACTATCGGTCATCACGCCGTCATCGGTGCGGGATCGACAATAACCAAGGATGTGCCTGCTGAATCACTGGCAATAGAAAGATCTCAGCAAAAAAATATCGAAAATTACACGAAGATTAGGAAAAAGTAGGGGGATTATCATGGCCACAAAAGAACTGAAAATTTTCTGCGGCAATGCGAACAAGGATTTAGCCCAGGAAATTGCCGATTACTTAGGAATTTCTTTAGGCGTTGCCAATGTCAAAACATTTCAAGACGGTGAAATAAATATTGGCATTGATGAGAGTGTCAGGGGTGCTGATGTTTTTGTCGTTCAACCGACGTGTGCACCAACCAATGATAACATTATGGAGTTGCTGATCCTCATCGATGCGTTGAGAAGAGCCTCCGCCAGCCGGATTACCGCAGTCGTACCTTATTATGGATATGCCAGACAGGAACGAAAAACCAAAGCCAGAGAACCCATTACGGCAAAACTGATGGCCAATCTTATTACCACGGCGGGAGCAGACCGTTTGGTGGCAATGGACTTTCACGCACCAGCTATTCAGGGCTTTTTTGATATTCCGGTGGATCATCTGCCGGGCGTTCCGATTATCGCCGAGTATTTCCTGGAAAAGAAGCTGGAAAATATCTGTGTCGTATCTCCGGATATCGGCGGCGTTGGGAGAGCGAGAAACTTTGCCGAAAGGGTAAATGCCACCTTGGCTATTGTTGATAAACGCCGCCCTGAGCCCAATGTATCGAAAGTGATGCATGTTATTGGCGACCTTCAGGGAAAAACAGCGGTATTAATCGATGATATTATTGATACAGGCGGAAGCATTACCCAAGCCGCAGCGGTACTACTGGAAAAAGGGGCAAAAGAGGTTTATGCGGCGTGTACACATCCGGTACTGTCCTCAACGGCCATTGAAAAGCTGGATAACTCCGTGATCAAGGAAGTCGTCATCACCAATACGATTCCTTTAGCCAAGGATAAACAGAGCAAAAAAATAAAGGTGCTTTCAGTGGCACCCTTATTAGGAGAAGCTATCGTCCGGATTCATGAAGATTTGTCCGTCAGTAAGCTGTTTAGTTAATTAAATCATCTTGTTGTCCCGGTTATCAGCCTCAGCCTCAGACACCGGCTCGGGAGCATCTGCTGCTGCAGGTTGCGCTTGTTCCAACGTGTCTTCGATCATAGCCTCGGTGTTGACCATTTCCCCCAGTTCAGCGGTTTCCTCGCTAGGGGAGGGCAGGTTATTCTTTTTGCTTTTTCGCAACACACTATTCGCATCCCGGCCTTTCCGGGATGCCTTTTGCGCGGCTACCTGGAATAATTGTTTGACATTTTCATTGATGCCTTTGGAAAAGAGTTCCAGACGCTCTTCGCTATCTTTAGCGGCAACAACGACATCAGCGCCGATCGTGAGTACATCATCCGCGTTTAACCGTGCTTTCCCTTTGAGTAATCCGTCAATTTTGCCGCCGGAGATCTCCAGACACGCAATGGCGCCACTTTCCTCATCAACATAAAATTCTTCGATAAGCCCAAGGGTCTTGCCGTTGGCTGTGATGACTTTAATGCCAATCAGAGCAGCCTTTTCTTTCAGAAGTTCCATCATCTCGGGTAGATTGGTTGCTTTTTCTGCTTGTTTTTCGGCGCCGACCGTGATGGCATTTTCTCCGACACTGACAACTCTGTTAAATGGGATTATACGCTGTTCCTTGAAGAAGCCCTTAGGGTCAACGATTAATGCTGCGACTGATTTGGCAGCAGGATCTATCACAATATTGCGGACAAGCCCGATTTGTTGACCTTCTTTTAAAGAAATGATCGGTAACGATAATATTCTTTTGCTTGGCAGCATATCGATTCCTCCTTTAATTGTTTCACAAAGATACCAGTTTACTTTATGCATGATAATTTTGGTTTATGCTGAAAAGGAGATACGAATGAAGGCGATTGTTGGTCTTGGCAATCCAGGAGTAAAATATAGCCGAACAAAACATAATGCCGGTTTTATGGTGCTCGATAACATAGCGAAAGAGGAAGGGTTGGTTTTCCGCAGCGGCTTTCGCGGCCAAGCTGCAGAAGCAAAGAAGGATGGCGAACGGATCTTCTATCTAAAGCCGCAGACATATATGAATCTCAGCGGCTTGGCTGCAGCAGAATTGGTTAATTATTATAAGATTGCACCTCAAGACATCTTGGTCATTCATGACGATATGGATCTTCCGCTTGGAAGACTCCGACTTCGCTCTAAAGGAAGCGCAGGCGGGCATAATGGCATCAAATCCTTGATTGCCGAATTGGGGATCCAGGACTTTTGGCGTTTAAAAATTGGCGTCGGCAGGCCGAAGTTGGAAACGGACGTTGTTGATCATGTCCTGACCTCATTTGCTAAACAAGAGGCAGAAATTTTCGAAGAGGCGATTATTCGGGCGGTCAAGGTTTCCGCTTTGTGGTGCCAAGGACGGCAAGATGAAGCCATGAACCTGTATAATAGGGAGTGAATACGGCAAGCATAATACAGGGAGGTGTATTCCATTGTATATGTTAAAAATATGCCGTTGTTGTGATGCCATTGTGGGCGAATTGGATACAGATGATTCCAAAAATCTGCGCATGGATCATTCGATTGAAATTACAGGTAATGTTGCCTATACACTCTGTTCGCGGTGTATGCGTGAATTGGATATACACAGAGCAACGTACTACCAGTAATTATTAAATTATTTATCGCAGGGATATCTAAGAATTAGGGTATACACAGGTTCTGAGAGGATAAAATGCTTAATAAATGATACCATTGAGAATTCCGGAATTGGGTTGCGTGCGTCGTGCACGCCATAGGTTCTAAGAGGGATAGAATGAGATATGCATATAAACGTGCTACTTTATGCGGGAGGGCATCTGCATGCCTACGATTAATGATTTTTTGTACAAGGGCTTTGATATAGGCGAAATTAACGCTGCATTAAGTCGAAAAGAAACACCTCAAATGGTTTACAATATAACCGGCAGCCAGAAAGCTGCGTTTGCCGGTCAGCTGGTTGGTTCAAAACAACAGTCTCTCATTATTACGTATACGGATGAACAAGCCCAAAATTGGGTGAATGACCTGGAAACCTGGCTGCCTGATTATGACATATTATTGTTCCCTTCAACGGATTGGCTCCCCTTTGAAGTTCTGAGCAGAAGTCATGAAAGCACGGCGGAACGTATCCGCGTGTTAAGCAGTCTTATGCATAACAACGAGCAGTCTGGCCGGGGGAAAATTGTTGTTGCCCCAGTCCAGGCAATTATCAAAAAGCTGCTCCAGCCGAATGTTTGGTCGAAACATTGTGTGCAGTTAAAGGTAGGGGAACAGTATACACTGTCTGACATCATGCTTCTTTTTGTAGAGGCTGGTTACGAACGCGTTGAAACCATTGAAGGCAAAGGCCAGTTTGCGTTGCGGGGAGGCATATTGGATATTGCTCCCTATGACCGAGACCCGATCCGGGTAGAATTTTTTGATGAAGAGGTCGATTCAATCAGGGTGTTTGACCTCGAAACCCAGAAATCCCAAGAGAGTATTCCCGATGTATGGATCGTTCCTGTCCACGAATATGTGGTAAGTAAAGAGGAACAACACAATCTCAAATGGGAGGTAAGAGCAAAAGCCCGTAAAGCTGTAGGCCGCTTACAACGCTTGGAACGCTATGATGCCGCTCATAAACTTCACAAGAAAGTGGAACATATCATCGAGCGTTTGGATACAGGGATACTGAATGAAAGCATTTATCCGTATTTAGCGCTCCTGCCGGACGAATATGTTCCGTTTTTTGAATGGCTGAATCCGGATTGCCTGGTTTTCCTTGATGAGCCCTTAAGACTAAAAGAACAGTTGGATTTCCATTACAGTCAGCGTATGGCTGAATTTGCCGACAACCTGGAAAAAGGAGAAGAGTTTGTCAATCCGGATAAGTTATTCATTGGATTTGAGGACCTTTTGGCAAGCAGACAACGCCCTTTAATCGGCCTATCCAACCTATTGCGGGAAATAACCGGGTTTAAACCGAAGCGGGTAACCAACCTCACAGCGCGTCCCTTAGCAGGTTATGCTAAGACGTCCATGCTTGTAGAAGAAATTGAGCGTTGGCAATCCAGTGGGTATACGATAGCCCTTTTTGCCGGAAATGCGGAGCAAGCGCAACGTTTGGTCCAAGGAATGAAAGACCGGGGTATTACGGCCGGTCTGTTTTCGCTATGCGGCAATATCACCCCAGGCGGGGTTTCTGTTTATCCGCTTTCCATAAGTCAGGGGTTTGAACTGCCGGTTAGCAAATTGATAACATTTACCGAAACGGAGATCTACCGAAGAGAGCGAAAACAGCAGCCCAAACCGAAGAAAGCGCAAAAAGAAACGGATATTATGGCCTTCAGTGATCTTAAGCCGGGTGATTTTGTTGTTCATTTTTACCATGGAATTGGCAAGTTCACGGGAATTGAAACGATTACGGTGGATAATATCCAAAAGGACTACTTTGCCATTAAATATGCAGGGGAGGATAAACTCTATGTCCCGCTTGACCAGCTACAGTTGTTGCAGAAGTATTTGGGAACAGATGACTCCAGCGCGCCAAAACTTAATAAGCTGAATGGCAATGAATGGAATAAAGCCAAGGCCAAGGCCCACTCTGCGGTTAAGGAGATGGCCATTGATTTATTGGCCCTTTATGCCAAGCGAGAAAAGGCAGTCGGATTCGCTTTCCCTGAAGATAATCAATGGCAAAGGGAATTTGAACAACGTTTCCCCTATGAAGAAACACCGGATCAGCTTCAGAGTATCACGGAAGTTAAACAGGACATGATGAAAACACGGCCTATGGATCGCCTTTTATGCGGCGATGTGGGCTACGGGAAAACAGAAGTGGCACTGAGGGCTGCTTTCAAGGCTGTTTTGTGCGGGAAACAAGTCGCTGTCATGGTACCGACGACGATTCTGGCTCAACAGCACTACAACACGTTCAGAGAGCGGTTCATGGACTATCCGGTAAAGGTGGATATGTTAAGCCGTTTTCGTACACCGAAGGAACAAAAGCATATTATTCAGAGTCTCCAGGATGGCACCCTGGATATTGTCGTTGGAACTCACCGGCTATTATCTGACGGCGTTAGTTTTAAGGATTTAGGACTGCTCATTGTTGATGAAGAGCAACGCTTTGGGGTTGCCCATAAAGAAAAAATTAAAACGTTGAAGACGAACGTCGATGTACTGACCTTATCCGCAACACCCATTCCAAGAACACTTCACATGTCACTTGTCGGATTACGGGATATGAGTATTATCGCAACCCCCCCGGAAGACAGATTTCCTGTGCAGACCTTTGTGGCTGAATTTAATGGCGAAATGGTTCGTGATGCGATCCGACGGGAACTGAACAGGGGCGGTCAGGTTTTTTATGTTCATAACCGAGTAGAAAGCCTTGATAAAGTCGTTCGATTACTCAATTCATTAATTCCCGAGGCGCGCTGCGGGGTTGTCCACGGTCAGATGAGCGAAACGCAATTGGAGAGAGAAATGATGTCCTTTTTAGATAAAGATAAGGATATCCTTGTATGTACCACCATTATCGAAACCGGCTTGGATATGCCCAATGTGAATACGCTCATCGTCGATGAAGCGGACAAGTTTGGCTTAAGTCAGCTCTATCAGCTCAGAGGCAGAGTGGGGAGATCCAATCGCAAAGCATACGCCTATTTTCTTTATCCGCCGCAAAAGGTTTTAACGGAAGAAGCTGAGAAAAGACTGTCAACAATCAGAGAATTCACCGAATTTGGTTCCGGTTTTAAAATTGCGATGCGTGATTTGGAGATTCGTGGTGCCGGCAATTTTATCGGCGGAGAACAACACGGACATTTAGCAGCCATTGGCTTCAGTCTTTATGTCAAAATGTTAAAAGAGGCCGTCCAGCAGCTTCGGGGTGAGGCCGTCGAAGAAACGATTGAACCCGCTATTGAACTTCAAGTTAAAGCACTGCTTCCGGACGAATATATTGTAGATAAACAAATTAAGGCGACATTGTATCAACGCATGCTTGGCTTATCCAACGAAGAAGCTCTGCATGATATCCTTGATGAATTGATCGATCGGTTTGGGACACCGCCAGAGGAAGTAGAAAACCTGATTAAAGTTATTCAGATTAGAATAAAAGCGAAACACATGCGTTTGGAGCAGATCATTCAGCATAAACAGAGTATATCCGTGCGATTTGCTACCGATCCGGGGATAACCGGGGCCCAACTGATGAGTATGGCATCTCAATTCCCCTATCCGTTATCTTTTGCCGCTGTAGAAAACGGCAAGCTGGAATTAAATATCCGCCTGAGAATACTTAATACGGAAGATATCTTTAAAGCCATCATCAAGCTGTTGACAGTACTGGAGGAATATGTTGCCCAACAAACAACAACGGAAGCGGCTCCAACAACAGGTTAATTGCTTATAAACCACTTAATTGGTATAATGACGTCATGACGTTATGCGGAGTGAAAGGGAGAATGTTATATGAAAAAATATACAATCGCATTAATCATAGTCATTAGTACATTTTTATGGCTAAGCGGTTGCGCCAGCCAGAACAATTACGCCATTAAAGTGAATGGAAAAAGTGTTTCTAAGACCGTCTACGAGGAAAAATTAAATGCCAGTAAAGCCTACTATGAAAAACAAGGTATGGATTTTACCACAGACGAAGGTAAAAAAAGTTTAGAAACCATAAAAAGTTCTGTTTTAGAAAATATGATCTTAAATGAACTGATCCGACAGGAAGTAGAGAAGAACAAATGGGATCGCTCAGCGCCCGAAGTAACAGCACAAATAGACGACCTCAAGGCACAACTGAAAGACGCGGGGAATGACTATGAGACATTCCTCAAAGAACAAGGTATGACCGAGGATGAGGTTTCGTATTACTATACGTTTACGTATAACATTGGAAAAGATGTTGCCGTTTCAGACGAGGAAATCAAACAGTATTTCGATACCCATTATTCCTCGTACGGCGGTCAGGATGAGCAGGTCCGCGCCAGCCATATACTCGTTGCCACAGAAGCAGAGGCCGTTCAAATTATCAAAGACCTCAATGCCGGCGCCGACTTTGCGGCATTAGCTAAAGAAAAGTCCAGTGATGGAAGTGCCGCAGATGGCGGCGATCTTGGCTACTTTAACCGAGGCGATATGGTTGCTGAATTTGAAAATGAAGCATTTAGCCTAAACGTAGATACATGGTCGCAGACGCCGGTAAAAACGCGGTTTGGTTATCATGTTATCTTGGTTGTCGATCATAAAGAACCTGTTGTGCCAGACTTTGAAAAGGTAAAGACAAAGGTAGCCGAGGACGCCTTAGCGAATGCTCAGAATCTGAAAATTCAAAGTTATTATTCTGATCTGAAACAAAATGCCGATGTTGTATACGCGGAGGACTTAAAGCCTGCTGAATAAATGTAAATCAAATACGTTGAACAGAAATATCGAGGTGCACAGCGAACTCTAAACCATACGCTGTGCACCTCATTTAATTATAAAACATTCTTTTTTGTGTTATGGAAAAATATGAATAATAAAACAAGTCAAGATATATACTAAGATTGAATTAGTTGCTTTGGAAAAAGGAGGGAGAACTTAGTGAAAGCAACCGGAATTGTCAGAAGAATAGATGATCTTGGACGGGTAGTTATTCCTAAAGAAATCCGCCGGACTTTACGGATAAGAGAAGGCGATCCGCTGGAGATTTTTGTGGACAGAGAAGGGGAAGTGATACTTAAGAAATATTCACCGATCGGTGAATTAGGGGATTTTGCCAAAGAATACGCAGATTCCTTATTTGAAGCAACAGGACATATTGCCTGCATTGGAGACAGAGATGTCATCATCGCCGTATCAGGCGCTTCAAAGAAAGAGTTCTTGAACAAATCTCTCGGGGCAATTGCTGAGCAAGCAATGGAAGACAGGAAGACGATTTTTAATTCAGGCGAATCTTCTGTTTTGAAAGAGGCAGAGGGTGACGACAAAACCAAAGTGTATAGCCAGGTCATAGCTCCGATTATCTCGGAAGGGGACCCAATTGGTGTCGTGATACTTATGTCCAAAGAACCCAATGTAAAAATGGGCGATCTTGAAACGAAGCTTGTTGAGACTGCCGCTGGTTTTCTAGCCAAACAGATGGAACAGTGACCGTTAATAGAAATGAATGGGTATAAAAGAACTGTTGACGTTAAGTTGACAGTTCTTTATCATTGAAGAATCAGTAAACATCGCAGGAGGAGTACCCATGAAACCGATCATACATATTTTGGGTCTTGGTTTGGAAGATTTGGACAGCCTGTCTCTGGCAGTCTATAAGATGTTAAAACAGGTTAATCATATATGGTTGTGGTCAGACGATCATCCTGCAGCCAAAAACATTATACGGGAAGAGTTTCCTTGTGAAGTCTTATTTGGAGAGGAAAGCCAAAGGGACGGAGAAGCCAATATCGATGATCAGCTGTCTATAGCAGCGGAAAAAATCAAGACGACAAATGACCTCAAGGAGATCGTGCTCGCTTTGCCGGGATTTCCTATTGCCGAGGGCAAAATTATTTCCGGATTGAAGGAAAGACTCCACACGATCTATGATATTGATACACAGTTGCTGGTTGCGCCGGGCAGCATGGAAAAACTCACGGCTATTATGGCAGAATTACGCTCGGAGTGGGGATGTCCTTGGGATAAAGAGCAAAGTCACCACACGTTAAAGAAGTATCTGGTTGAAGAGACCTATGAAGTCATCGATGCAATTGATTCCCAGAATATGAATAATTTTTGTGAAGAATTGGGAGACTTACTATTACAGATAGTTTTTCATTCTCAAATTGCCAGTGAATCCGGGCTCTTTACTATCCAGCATGTTATGCAAAGCATTACAGAAAAATTGATACGACGGCATCCGCATGTTTTTGGAACAGTACAGGTAGAATCCAGTCGGGAAGTCTTAGTCCACTGGGATGCAATTAAGAAAGCTGAAAAGGCGGGGTCTGAGCAGATGACATCATCTGACAACGATACGAAGCGGTTTTTCGATATGCCTCAGGGGCTCCCGGCACTCATGCTGGCAGATAAGACACAGAAGAAGGCGGCCAAAGTCGGCTTTGACTGGGATATCGTCGATGGTCCACTGGAAAAAATCCAAGAAGAACTAACTGAACTAAAAGCGGAAATCGATAACGGGGATAAGAATAACCCAAGACTGAAAGAAGAATTGGGGGATGTATTGTTTTCAATCGTCAATCTCTCCCGTTTTTTGGAGATCGACGCAGAGGAGGCGCTTAGACTCGGGACATCGAAATTTCAAAAAAGATTCACCACCATATTAGCTAAAATGACTTCGGATGGAACGGAGAAGGGAAAATATGACCTAAATATGATGAATTTTTATTGGGATCAGGTAAAAAGTGAAGAAAAATCTGGGGTTTGAGGTTTATTTTAGCATAATGAAGAAGGAGAAACCATTTTCATAGCGAATATAGTTTTATTACTTTTTTATATTGGAGGGAGACTTTTGAATAAAGCGGAACTCGTTGCTGCAGTAGCAGAAAAAACGGAATTTACCAAGAAGGATGCCGAGAAAGCGGTAGCCGCAGTTTTTGACACGATCAGCCAAGCAATGGCCAGTGGTGAGAAAGTCCAATTAGTTGGATTCGGTACTTTTGAAGTCAAGCAAAGAGAAGAGCGCGTTGGCAGAAATCCTCAGACTAAAGAGGAAATCGTTATCCCGGCATGCAAAGTACCTGGATTTAAAGCAGGTAAGGCTTTAAAAGAGTCTGTACAGTAATAGTCATTCTTTAAGGTTAGTGGTTATTAATAAAGGCCAGGTTCTTCGGAGCCTGGTCTTTTCACTATCATGGTCGCAATTTGGAAAGGGGTACACCGCATGCGTTTGGATAAATATCTTAAAGTTTCACGATTAATTAAACGTCGGACGGTAGCAAAGGATGTTTGTGAAGGAGAAAAAGTCAGTATTAACGGGAAAGTGGCAAAACCTTCAGCTGAGATAAAGCCTGGGGACACGATTACGATCAATATGCGGAATCATGTTCTGGAGGTCAAGGTCTTAGCGACACCTCCCAGTGTCCGCGCTGAAGACGCGGAATCGCTTTACCACGTGCTTAAAGATGAAAAGAATGAATAATGTGTCTAAACCCTCCGTTCTCTGAATAAATATATTTAGAAAAGATTTGGAGGGGAAGCACATGGTAAATAAAAGTGATGTCATCCATAAGATTACCATAGAAGAAAGAAAACATTTAGTGATAACGGGTGTCAATCGGGTCAAGTCTTTCGAACCGAAGGAGATTGTACTCGAGACCAACCGCGGCGGGGTGACGATCAAAGGACGTGACTTGAGTGTCCATAATTTAAACCTCGAACAGTCCGAACTGGAAATAGAAGGGCAAATCGATGTGGTGACCTATGCCGTCAGTAGTACCGGAGAGTCCTCAAAGGGAGTCTGGCAGAGGATTTTTAAATAGCTGCGCTTGCATCCTGCACGAACAAAGTATCATGCGGTAAAAGGCATCCTGTGTTAAGAGGGGAGCGTAGTTGGAAATTAACGAATTTGCGGTATTGATGATTATCGTTGTCAGTGGCATGGCTGTGGGTTTATGTTTTGATTTTTACCGGATCGTACGCTGGAAATTAAAATTAAATAAAGTATTCACATTCCTATTTGATGTGCTTTTTGCTATTTTTGCACTTGGTCTAATTTATTTTTTTGCCCAAAAAGCAAATTACCTGGAACTTCGATTTTATCTTTTTATCGGGAGTCTCGTTGGATTACTCCTTTATTTAGTCATCTTTAGCCGTATTGTAAATAAGATTCTGCAATTTATATTCCGTATATTGGCTATGGTAAAACAGTCCATTTTTAAGGCGATATCACAATTTATAAGGTTTGTTTACACTTTTTTATCGTGTATTATGCGTTTGCCTTACCGTATACTTCGCTGGGCAGCGCTTCTCCTCTATCGAATAGGAGAAGGAATGAGCAAGGATAGTGCTGCCTTCATACGCAGCAGTGTATTCCGACGGATAACAAAACGGTGACGCTAGAATGTGACGTACCATTAATCAAACATTAATCGATTAGCCAAAACAGTGGGATGTCTTGATTTTCAGAAAGTTTAATTATATAATAAAGATACTTGTAATTCTGTACTTATTTTGTATTTATTTTGTAATTATTTTGTAAATCATTTTATAATCGTTTTGTACCGGAGACATGACGTGTTGCTGGCCAGCCCATCGGGCAAGTCCCTTTGTTGTTTAAGCGGTAGTCATGTGTTTCTTCGCAGATGCTTTTTGAGGATACAACCGTGCATTGGGAAATTAGGGGTTTAGAAAAATTAAGTTTTCGGGAAAGACAAGCTGTTATGCTCAAGGAAAGCGGACGATCCAGTGAGGATATCGCGGAATTACTAGGCATAAGCAGCAGTTCCGTCTCTACAATGCTTGCGCGTGCTAAATCAAAAGGCTATCAGATAATCGGTATCATCCAGGATCACGAGTTCGGTCTAAATTTTCCTTTGGAGGATGATAAGGATTATGAAAAACAGTAAAAAGAATATGAAAAAAAGAAGAAGACGAAGAGTAAATCCTCTTTTTGTTATTGGTCTGGGTATTGCCTTGATGCTGGGTGGGACTTGGTCCTATCAGTTATACAATATAGACCAATCAATGGAAAATCAACGAGCTGAACTTATTACTCAAAAGCAACAACTTGCGGCTAAAAATGACGCGCTTCGTAATGAAATAGAGAAATTGAACACACCCAGTTATGTAGAGCAATTGGCGAGGGAAAAGCTAGGCCTTGTGCGTAAAGGTGAAATTCTTATTGCACCAAAAGAATCGGAATAAAAAAGAAGGCAAAATAAACACACTTTTGCCTTTTTTTAGTATATCAGAAAAACTCTAAGTGACTTTCTGTTCCAGAAAGTTTGATTCACGTTCTGACTTACATAAGTTCAGCTATGGCTGCCGCCTTCGTCTAATGACTTGGCGCCACCAAGGTTCACTTATATCTTGGCGCCGGTAAGTGTTACGTATTTTTCTTAACATTATAATGCTCTGTCTAGTAGACAATTCTCGAATTAGATACACAAATTACCCCAGAGTAAGGACGCCTGCACAATGCATACGTCAAGCGGAGCACGGATTGCGGACTTGAAATAAGCTAAAAAGAAGAAAAGTTAACGTTATTTTTGTCGGTAGGCCGGTGTAATATCACACATATTTGTTGATATCAGCTTAGCCGTTATTATTTTGAAGAAGTAAGAAATATCATGTCCGGCAGCTGTTACCTCGTTAGACACGCTTCGCCGCCTGGACAAGCTATAATGATTCCATTGGCATTGTAACTTAGATTACAGGACATATGGAAGAGGTGGCTTTCATGGCGGAATGGGCAACACTTAAGGCGGAAAAAGTTATACGTCGTTTGTATGATTCGATAGGAATTTATCTCATCATTGCCTTTATCGGACTACTTGCAGCCCGGGCAAATATTCAGGGCATTTATCCCTTTGCAGCTGCCTTTCTTATTGTATTAGCGCTAGAGAAGAACAAATGGATTCTGCCGGGACTTGTCGGTGTGATGATTGGTCTTGTCACATTAAAAAATGGGACATTATGCTTGGAGGTCATTCCCGGTATCATTCTGGGGGTTATCGTTGCCAGAAGACTTGTTGTCGGTAAGGCGAAACTTCTTCTGCTTGCGTTACTGACAGCAGTGATCACGGTGTTGCCCTCACTTTCAATGCTGGCGATTTCGCATACGTTAAGTGCAGACGGAATTATCATCCTCGCTGCACGCTCCGCGCTTGCAGCTGGATTTTCTATTATTTTTTATTTTGCCTTTCAATATTCTGAATGTCTTTGGAAAGGGAATTTCAGCAGCGAGCAGGGCTTAGTCTGGATTTTAGTGCTTGCCATCTGCTTAAGCGGATTACAAGGACTTGTTATAGGAAAAATCGATCTGCAAATTGTCTTTTTAAGTTTTTTCCTGCTCTATATTGCCTATAATCATGGCGCCGGGTCTGCAGCCGGTGCGGGAGCGATTTTAGGATTTTTACTGAAATGGGATATTGGCGCTGATAATCTTATTGATGCGGGTATCTATACCCTAATTGGATTTATCTGCGGGGGGTTTACACGTTTTGGTAAAATTGGAATCAGCCTCGCTTTTGGGGCATCGGTGCTCATGCTTTCGTTTTTTGATAACGAAGGATTCCTTTCTTATCACCTCTATTCTTCAGCAGTGGGACTTATCCTGTTTTTCTTTTTACCCGCAAGAAAAAATGACAAGTCCTTTTTGAAGAAAAAGGTCATGCCTGAAATTGAAACAACAGTGAGTAAAGTAAAGACGCTGGGTGAAATCTTTGACCAATTGGCTTTTGGGTTTCAAGCCGCGGGACTGGAATCAAAACTGCAGCCGGAAATCCCGGAGCTGATGAATTTATTGGTTGAAAGGATTTGTAAGAACTGCCCCAATACGGAGCAGTGTTGGGAGAGAGAGTTTCATCGCACGTATAATTTTATCTACGACGTCTTTGCTTATTCTGAGGAAACCCTTTTTGTTGATCGGCTGGATCCAAAGGCTGGGCAGGATTCGGAGAGGGCAAGACCAGCCGAGTGGAAAAGGTATTGCAGCCGAATAGATGAAGTTCTTCTGGCCGTTCGGTTTATTTTAGAGCAGGAGAAGGATAAAGAGGTATGGCAAAAGAGATTGGCCCTGAACAGAGAAGCCTTGGCCGGACAATACCGGGGGGTATCTCAGGTTATTGGACATTTGGCGCAGGAGCTTCACTCAAAGCATAATGCAGAGGAAGGAAAGCCCCTCGTCTGGTCCCGTAAGCATAAGTTGATACTTGACCTTGGTGTTGGAACATTTATCAAAAGCGGAAATGGCATCAGCGGTGATAACTTCAACTCAATCTCGCTTTCATCCACTAAAAGTGCATTGATTGTTTGTGATGGCATGGGGGCAGGTGAAGAGGCGGCCAGAATGAGTTCTGCCGCATTGACTATTCTGGAACAGCTACTGAGCACCGGGTTTGATCCGGAAGGGGCGATCAAAGCGCTCAATGCCATTCTTGTCCTGCGTTCTCCGGAGGAGAGTTTTGTTACCATCGATATGGCTGTTCTGGATCTTGAGGCTGAAACCGCGCGACTAATAAAAATTGGAGCGGCACCGTCATTCGTTATGAAGCAAGACAGCGTTGAGTCTGTCGAAACGTCAAGTCTGCCTGCAGGTATTCTTAATGATATCGACATCCCCGTGATTGATATCGAATTTAAGGATGAAACGCTGGTTATTGTTACCGATGGCATTTTAGACGTTGCCAAGGATAAACCTTTTTGGCTTAAGGATTTTCTGGCCGAAAACAAGAACTGTTCTTCTCAGGAATTGGCGGATAAAATTGTTCATAAAGTTCTCAAAATGTATGGGAATTATGTCGAAGATGATGGCGTTGTTCTCGTTATAAAGCGAAAAGATCTGGGAAAAAGATAATTCATAAAAGTGCACTCTGAGTGCACTTTCTAAGCTAGTGTTAAGTTTTTTCTTATAAGGTACATACATAACCTGCGAATAAGATAAACGTGTTTCTTTGACAAAATAGACAATTCAATACACAATAATAGGTGAAGTATTTCATCTCTGAAATCAGCGGAGGGAAAAATGTATCACAGGTTGAACTCGAATGTCTTACCAGAGCTCATACCGCCATTTTCCAGAGTGCTTGTTGCTGTATCGGGGGGACCGGACTCTGTCGCTTTGGCACATGTTATTTGGCGTTATGCGTCTGAAAACAAAGATAAGTGCATTTCCCTCATTATCGTCCATGTCAACCATAAAGTTCGCAAAGAAAGTGAACGTGAAGCAGAACAGGTAAGGAAACTGGCCGATCAATTAGGAACGGAATTCATACTCCATGAGTTTGATGCTAAAGCATATGCCTATGAAAAAAAGAAGAGTTTTCAGGAAGCATCCCGGGAATGGCGCTATACCCGCTTCCGGGAAGATATGCATGAGTTGGACTGTAACTTGTTAGCAACGGCACATCACTTAGGCGATCAAGCTGAGACCGTGCTCTATCGGTTGCTAAGAGGCAGCGGGGCAACGGGTTTAGCCGGCATTTATCCTAGGAAAAACAGCGTAGTTCGTCCGTTTCTCACCGTGACCAAGTCGGAAATAGTTGATTATTGTCATGACAATAATCTGTCTTATGCTATTGATCAGAGCAATTTGAAATCCGATTACTGTCGAAATAAAATAAGGTTGGAACTGATTCCCGTATTGGAGCAGGAGTATAATCCAAGGATCATAGAGGCCCTTGGTCGGACTGCGGAACTGCTGCGGTGGGATGAAGAATACATTCGGTCGCATGTTGATCGCTTATGGACAAAATACTGTCTGCAAGCGGAGGAGGATCGTATTCTGCTTTCCTTGGGGGCGTGGGATGAGCCTGAGGCTGTACTATCACGTCTGCTGCGCAGGGCAGCGGCAGAAATTACGGGAGAATTCCTGGGCCTGGAGTATAAATTTATTAAAAATATTATAAAAGAAGGAAAAAAAACCGGATGGCAGCAGGATCTTCCAGGTTTGGGAATTGAAAATGTCGCGGATGGTTTTCTTTTTTTCCGGAAAGAATTAGATTTACAGTATTCTCATGGTGATGAAGGATCGGGAAAATTGTTACCTTTTTCAGAAATCCAACTGGCAGAAAATCACTGGCATTCGATTTTGGGTCATGGCATCCAGGTGGGTATTTTTGATTTTTTCCCTAACGATAAGATTATTTTGGCGGATACGACAATTGATGCTATTCAATTAAAAGAATTAAATGAATCCATTATCTGCAGGAGAAGACGTACCGGCGACCGTATTTATTTTCAGAATTTAGGGCATAAAACGATTAAGAAGGTTTTTCAAGAACGCAACATACCGGCAGCCAAGAGGGATACGATACTCCTGTTTGCCGTTCAAAATCACGTCATATGGATCCCGGGTATCTGCCGAAGCAGCAGATTTATACCGAATAAGGATTCCCCCGTACGCTATATCCTTATTGCGCAAGATGACTCTTCACATTCCAATTTGGATTCGTTGTAAAAAGAAAAGTCACATGATATAATATCTCATAGTTTTTTAAAGCGATTGTCGATGCGTGCAGCATCTTTTCGTATTATGTTTTTTGAATGAGAGGAGGATCTCCGGATTGAAAATATTTAAAAATGTCGCAATTTACCTTTTAATTATTCTTCTGGCAGTATTTTTGATACAGTGGGCGAAACAAGATACGCAGAATAAAACCAGTCTGAGTTATAATGAATTTAAGCAGGCTGTGGCTTCAGGCGGCGTCAGTGAAGTTTCCGTCAGAGTGGGGAACCAGGTCACTACGTATACCGTTGTAAAGAAAGATGATAATAAAACGTATGAGGTAACAGGGCCTCTGGAAGATCAGACACTACTTGATACTCTGGATAAGCAGAACATCAAAATAAATTACGATCCGCCGGCCACTGTGCCATGGTGGGTATCGATTTTACCAACGTTCCTCATGTTTATCTTTATCTTTGGTTTGTTTTTCTATATGATGCAGCAGACCCAGGGCGGCGGCAGCAAGGTGATGCAATTCGGTAAAAGCCGGGCCAAGCTGATCACCGATGAACGTAAGTATACCTTTAAGGATGTTGCCGGTGCAGATGAGGTTAAAGAAGAACTGGAGGAAATTGTTGAATTTCTTAAAGCTCCGAAAAAGTTCAATGAAATTGGGGCCAAAATTCCGAAAGGCGTACTGCTCTTCGGCCCTCCCGGAACCGGGAAGACACTGTTGGCTAAAGCCGTATCCGGTGAAGCCGGTGTTCCTTTCTTCAGTATCAGCGGATCTGACTTTGTTGAAATGTTTGTCGGTGTCGGAGCATCCAGAGTGAGGGACCTTTTTGAGCAGGCTAAGAAGAATGCACCCTGTATTGTGTTTATCGATGAAATCGATGCTGTCGGGCGTCAGCGTGGAGCAGGTTTAGGCGGCGGCCATGATGAGCGCGAACAAACGCTCAATCAGCTGCTCGTGGAAATGGATGGTTTCAACGGGAATGAAGGCGTTATTATTATTGCGGCAACCAACCGCCCGGATATTCTTGATCCGGCACTGCTTCGTCCCGGTCGATTCGACCGTCAGGTCGTTGTCTCAGTTCCGGATATTAAAGGCAGAGAAGAGATACTAAAGGTTCATGCCAAAGGGAAGCCTTTAGCTTCAAATGTTAACCTGGAAGTATTAGCCCGCAGGACACCAGGGTTTACTGGCGCAGATTTGGCTAACCTGATAAATGAAGCCGCGCTGTTGTCGGCGCGCCGCAACGATAAAAAGGTCACTATGAAAGCGTTGGAGGATTCAATCGAACGCGTTATTGCCGGTCCTGAAAAGAAGAGCCGTGTTATCAGTGAATTCGAGAAGAAGCTGGTTTCATATCATGAGGCGGGTCATGCCCTGCTGGGTGAGTTCTTGCCGCACACGGATCCCTTGCATAAAGTATCGATCATTCCCCGGGGACAGGCAGGAGGCTATACGCTGCTTCTCCCTAAGGAGGACCGCAACTATGCGACGAAGTCCCAGTTGCTGGACCAAATTACCATGCTGCTTGGCGGAAGGGTCGCCGAGGCCTTAGTGCTTCATGAGATCAGCACAGGAGCCTCGAACGATTTGGAGAGGGCAACCGGTATAGCCAGAAAGATGGTCACCGAACTCGGAATGTCGGAGGAACTTGGCTCTGTGACATTTGGGCATAAAGAAGGGCAGGTCTTTTTAGGAAGAGATATTGCCCGGGATCGGAATTACAGTGAATCCGTTGCTCAGGCAATTGACCATGAAGTACGCAGAATCATTGACGAATCCTACCAAAAAGCACAGGATATCATTACGGAAAAAATGGATATACTGCATGCCATCGCGCAAGCCCTGATGGCTACGGAAACGCTGGAAGCGGATACATTCAGGGATATTATTGTGAAACATGATCATACCCGAGCCGGCGATATATATGATGAGCCGATGACGGAGAATGCCGATGCGGCGCCGAGTCACGAAGAGGCTGTGAATACCGAAGAAAAAGAGGAGTCAAAGGAAGCAGCCGATTATAATAATATCACTACTGCAAAAAGCTCATTCGAGCAATAATAACACTGAAAGTGCTTTAAGGAGGATTTACGTGGAAAGAACATTTCTTATGCTTAAGCCGGATGCCGTTCAAAGAGGATTGATCGGAGAAATCATCGGCCGATTTGAGAAAAAAGGATTTATACTTGTGGGTTTGAAAATGATGCAGGTTGACAGAGACCTTGCTGAAGAGCATTATAAAGAGCATAAGGGCAAATCGTTTTTTGAACCTACCGTTCAGTATATTATGTCTTCACCGGTGGTTGCCATGGTATGGCAAGGGAAGAATGTGGTATCCTTGGCCAGAGAGATGATGGGGGCAACCAATCCTGCCAATGCAAACCCCGGCTCCATTCGCGGTGCTTATGCGATGGATATCAGCCGAAATGTTATCCACGGGTCCGATTCCGTGGAAAGCGCAGAGAGGGAAATCGCCATATACTTTAAACTCGAAGAAATAGTGAATTATACAAAAGCCGGGTCTGAGTGGCTGAGTGAGTAAAAAAACAAGGACACCCTAACGGGTGTCCTTTTGATAAACCGGAGTGGTTTGTATGCAAGATAAAAAGAAATTGGCGAGACTTCTTATCGGTATGGGGATGCTGATTATCGGTGTATTTTTCGTTATGATTTTAAAATCGTATCTTGCCGATAAAACAGTATCTGCAGAAGATGATAAATTGCCGAGCATCCTGCAAATTGAAACTGAGAATAAGCAGTTAGCAAATGAAAACGCTAAACTCCAGGCCGAGCTGACCAAATACCAACAAGGTATTGATGCCCAGATGCTGGCATCCGAGCAGTTAGCGCAAGCGCGGATCAGTTCCGGTAGGGTCAGTCTAACGGGAAAGGGAATCGTTATCACCCTTAAGGATTCCGATAAAAAGATAAGCGCCCAAGAGGAGGGACTTATCCATGAGGAACATCTGCGGGCTATTGTCAATGCGTTGTGGAATGGCGGAGCCGAGGCCATAGCAATCAATGATCAACGCCTTACTACCTTTACGGAGATTTACTGCAGCGGCTCCTATATCAGTATCAACGATACCGTTCAGATGCCTCCGTATACTATCACCGCGATCGGAAACCAGAGTAACCTGAAATCTGCGTTGAAATTCTACGGGTGGGACCTACTGGATGAAAGTCAGAAGAATTTAGAGATCCCCATAGATCCTGTTACTGTACCGTCTGCCAAACCTGTGAGTTATCGGTACGTTCAACCGGCCAACGAGGAGGGCTGATCGATGCTAAACAAAAAAGTGGTTACTGTGGTCACAATTGCTTCTATTGCTATCGGCATCCTTATCTCTCTGCAGTTTCAGACCCAGCGGGAGGTAGATAAAGTTGAGCTGGATCAGCAGGAACGTGCGGTCCTGACACAGCAGGTCATCAGTAACCTCCAGAATGAGAATAAGCAATTGAAAGAGGAATATGCACAATTATCAGCCGAGTTGGAGAAATATAAGAAGACCGGCAATGATAATCCATATATTGTAGCGCAATTACAAATGCTAAAAATTGCCGACGGGACAATCACTGTCAAGGGCCCGGGCATTCGCATAGTTATTAACGATAACACGCCTGAAGCCATTGGATTTATTCGATCAGCTGATTTGCTGAGAATTGTTAATCAGCTGCGCCTGGCCGGAGCGGAAGCAATCAGTATCAACGGTCAGCGTATTGTATCGACCACATCGATTGTTCTAAGCGGAGATTCGACGATCTTGATTAATGAGGTCCCTGTCAGTGAGATTGGCAGGACGACGTATGAGATTCTGGCGATCGGTTATCAGGAAAACCTGGTTAAATATATTGATTTTGTCGCCAAAGATTTGAAAGTCATTGGCATGGACGTCGCTGTAACGCAAGAAATTGTAATGATTCCGTCTTATAAAGGGGATTACGCGTTTGAGTACGCCAAAGAAGTAAAAACGGAGTAGGGAGTGAACAGATGAGGACGTATAATGATCAACCTGCCGGCATTATCGATTGTCGGGGTAAAACTCTTGAATTTGGGGAAAAAACACTGATTATGGGCATATTGAATGTCACGCCGGATTCTTTTTCCGACGGCGGTCGATTTGATAACATAGAAAATGCTTTGAAACAAGCTGAAACCATGGTCACTGACGGTGCGGACATCCTGGATATCGGCGGCGAGTCGACCAAGCCCGGCTATGGGGGTGTGAGTGCCGAAGAAGAGTGGTCCAGACTGGAGCCTGTGCTAAGAGCGCTTGTTCCTATTAGTCGGGTTCCAATTTCGGTGGATACGCAAAAAGCCGTTGTGGCGGAGAAGGCGTTAAAACTGGGAGCGCATATTATCAACGATATCTGGGGTCTGCAAAAGGATCCGGATATGGTCAGAGTGATCGGTGACTATCAAGCACCGGTGGTCATCATGCATAATCAGGATGGGACTGCGTATGCCAATATGATGAGAGACATACTGGCCTTTCTGGAAAATAGCATTGAGATGGCATTCAAGCGTGGGCTTTCGCGGAATCAGATCATCGTTGATCCGGGTATCGGCTTCGGTAAGACCCCTGAGCAAAATATGGAAGTTCTGAGCAGGCTGGATGAGTTTAAAAGTCTTGGATGCCCCATTCTACTCGGCGTTTCGCGAAAATCAGTGATTGGACGCACCTTGAATCTTCCTGTCGGAGAGCGCCTGGAACCGACAATTGCCCTGGGCACTTTGGGAATTGCTGCCGGTGTGGATATTCTGCGTGTTCATGATGTTCTTGAGAATAAAAAAGCAGCGTTAATGACCGACCTTATTGTCCGTAAAAGAAGAGGTGAGAATCTTGACGGAAAGTAATGCGATCCATATCTCCGGAATGGCGTTTTACGCATACCATGGTGTATTGCCTGAAGAGGAGATTCTTGGCCAAAGGTTCATTGTGGATGTCGATATCTACTTAAACGAGCACTTCGGCACGGATGACAATTTAGCCAATACCGTCAACTATGCTGAAGTATATATGGCGGTAAAGGATATCGTTTTAAGTGAGCGGTATCAATTAATCGAAACACTGGCTGAAAAAATAGCTGCTGACATTATTGCCCGGTTTACCTGCAATAAAGTCAGAGTAGAGGTCCACAAACCCAATGCACCGGTACCCGGGATATTTAAAGACATATCGGTTGAAGTCATTCGGGAGAGATCATCATGAAAGCCTATTTAAGTTTAGGAAGCAATGAGGGAGACCGGAAGGACTATCTTTTGCAGGCACTTGAAATGCTTGCCGATTCCTGCGGGATCACCATAACTAAGAAATCGCAACTATATGAGACGGCGCCCTGGGGAAATGAGGATCAAGCAGCTTTTTTAAATATGGCGGCAGAAATCGAGACAGATTTGGATCCTTTGGAATTGCTTGACCGCTGTCAATACATCGAAAATACCCTTGGCCGGAAACGGTCGATCCATTGGGGTCCCAGAACCATGGATATTGATATTCTTGACTGCCAGGACATTCGGCTTTCTACGGAAAGGCTGACTATTCCTCATCCCTACATGGAACAGCGCGAGTTTGTTCTGGCGCCATTAAGAGAAATTGTTCCTGATTATATCCTGCCGTCCGGGAATACGATAACGGCGGTAAAAGGTGAAGGCACCGTCAAACGATTGAATGAATATATTAATACTTGAAAAACAATAGTAGGCATCAATTATTTTGATATAAGTCTTTATTATTTGCAATTTATACATTATACTAAGGTGGCAGCACGGACAGTATCTATAAGAACTGTACCTTATCTGCCTGATCTGAAATTTTTATAAAGCATGGGATCATGCACCAGCCGCTTGGATTTTTTACCGGGACGGTGAAGGCAGGGCATACGTTGTATTACTTAAAGCACCTTCACTGACGGGAGGTGTTTTTTTAATGGATAAACTAACTGATTTGAAATTTGGGATCATCGGGGCAGGCAGTGTCGGGACGTCACTGGCGGTACTGCTGGAAAAGGCCGGTTTAGAATGCATTGGGGTTACAACCCGAAGCAGGGCGTCCTATGAGCGATTTCGCAGCTATTTGGACAAAGAGAATTTACCTGTTGAGCAGCTGGCGGCCCTTGCAGATATTCTATTTATCACCACACAGGATAAATACATCGAGGCGATTGCATGTGAACTATCCCCAATCCAAAACCGAAAAACAAATCAAGTTTGGATACACTGCTCGGGTTCGCTGCCCGCAGAGTTGATGTGCAAAGATCACACGCTGAAAGTCGGATACTTGTCACTGCATCCGCTGCAAGCGTTTGCCGATGCTGATCATGCTGTTAATCTCATGAAAGGTACCTTTTTCGGGGTAGAAGGCAGCAGCCAAGAAGTTGAGTCCTTAGGAGTGGCGCTTGTTTCCTTACTGGGTGGCACTCCTATCAAGATTGATCCGGCAAAGAAGACGTTTTATCATAGCGGTGCTGTCATTGCCTCAAATTATCTTGTCTCTTTGGTTTATTTGGCAGTTAAATTGTTCCGTAGAGCAGGGGTCGAACAGCAGGACGCGATAGCAGCCTTATTGCCTCTCGTGACCGGGTCACTCTCAAATATTGAGCGAGTCGGACTTTTCCAAGCACTGACAGGCCCTATTGCCCGGGGGGATGTCCAGGTAATAACGAAACATCTCGATAAATTGCCGGAGGCGGAACGTTCTGTTTACAAAGGACTTGGAAGATTAGCTTTAGAATTGGCTATGGAAAAGAATGCGACATTAATCCGTGAAGGTGACAAGGATACAAAGGCAACTGAAATAAAAACGATAGAAGAGAATTATAAGCAGATAGAAGAATTATTAAGAGATTAATGGCATCCGTTGGAAAGGAACGATATCACATGGTAATCATTAATACGATAGCCGATACAAGAGAAAGCATTCTATGGGCTAAACAACAGGGAAAAAAAGTTGTGTTGATTCCCACTATGGGTTTTCTCCATGATGGACATTTGTCCATGGTGAAAGCAGCCAGGAGACAAGATAATGGGGATAAAGAGATTTTGGTTGTGATGAGTATCTTTGTTAATCCCCTGCAGTTTGGACCGAATGAAGATTATGAGAAATATCCGCGTGATTTGACCAGGGACGCTTCTCTTGCGGAAGAAGCAGGCGTTGATCTGCTCTTTGCTCCTTCCGTAAAAGAAATGTATCCTGCGGGAGGATCATTGACAGCGGTTCAGGTATCTCGCATAACAGAAGTTCTATGCGGTGCAAGCCGACCGGGACATTTTGAAGGCGTCGCTACTGTCGTCACCAAGCTTTTTAATATTGTTCAGCCCCACGAAGCCTATTTCGGCCAAAAGGATTATCAGCAGGTGGCAGTCATCAGACAAATGGTCAAGGATTTGAACATGCCGATAACAATACGGTCGTTTCCAACGGTAAGGGAAAGCGACGGTCTGGCCCTGAGTTCCAGAAATGCCTATCTAAGCAGCGAAGAACGGCAGCAAGCCCCGATTCTCTACCGCGCACTGCAGGAGGCATCGGCACGGATAACGGGCGGCGAGATATCCCCAGATCGGATCAAAGCAGCCATTAAACAAAGAATAAGTGAAGAGTCCAATGGGAAAATTGATTATGTTGAAATTTATCGCGCAGATGATTTATCTGAAGTTGAACAAATAACCGTATCTATTGTTATCGCGCTTGCTGTTCACTTCGGGACGACGCGTTTGATCGATAACATTATTGTGGAGGTGTAAGCGATGTTCAGAGAAATGATGAAATCTAAGATTCATAAAGCGAGGGTTACGGAAGCCAATCTAAACTATGTTGGCAGTATAACCATAGATAAGATACTGATGGAGCAGGCGGATTTTCTGGAAAACGAGAAAGTTCAAGTGGTTAATTTAAATAATGGTGCCCGCTTGGAGACCTATGTTATACCCGGGGAACCAAACTCAGGGATGATATGTTTAAATGGTGCGGCTGCCAGGCTTGTTCAAGTCGGTGATCAAGTGATTATTATTTCTTATGCGTTGTTTTCTGACCAGGAAATTAAGGAATATACTCCGAAGATTGTGTTTGTTGATCACAATAATCATCCGAAGTCAGTTGAAGACGTTGAAGTTCACGGCTCTCAGGCTTGACACATAGTACGTTGGAGACTAGAATTAGAAAAATGGTTTTATGAGAGGAGAAGCTGATATATGAATAATGAATACACCAATAATCAGCTGATCAACGAAATCAATGCTTTACGCAAAGAGAAAAATGCCGTCATCCTGGCGCATTATTACCAGCCGGGAGAAATACAAGATATTGCCGACTTTGTGGGAGATTCACTCCAGCTAGCTCAGCAGGCAGCAGCAACGGACGCCGATGTTATTGTATTTTGCGGGGTGCATTTTATGGCGGAAAGCGCGGCGATTCTGTCACCCGATAAGGTCGTTGTTTTGCCTGATCCCCAAGCGGGATGCCCGATGGCAGACATGGTTGAACCGAATAGGTTACGAGAAGAGAAGGCGAAGCACCCGGGAATTAAGGTTGTCTGTTATGTTAATTCATCAGCCGAAGTGAAGGCGGAGAGTGATATTTGCTGCACATCATCCAACGCGGAAAAGGTTGTTGATTCCTTGGGCAATGATGACATCTTATTTATCCCGGATGGAAATCTGGGGCGCTATATTGCAGCAAAGACAAAGCGGGCTATTCAATTTTGGCCAGGCTTTTGTCCGACGCATCATCGCCTGGCTCAGACGGATATATTAAATAAACGGAAGGAATTCCCTAAAGCCAAGGTTCTGGTACATCCGGAATGTCGGGAAGAAGTCTGGCAGGAAGCCGATTATGTTGGTTCAACTGCTGGTATTATTCAGTATGCGGTCAATTCTCCCGATCAGGAATTTATTATCGGGACAGAATGCGGTATTCTGCATGAACTATCCAAGCGCTGCCCCAGGAAGAAGTTCCATATGGCTTCTGAGTATATGATTTGTCCCAATATGAAAAAGGTCAATTTAGAGAAGGTTAGATATTCCCTGAGAAATTTGGAACCGATCGTCTCTGTTTCCGACGAAATCCGAAAAAAATCTATTTCTGCTTTAGAAAAAATGCTGGCAGTAAAATAAAAACATCATTTTGAGGATGAGCAAGAGAAATGAAAGATGAGAATCACTATTTAATACCTTGGTATAAAGATAAACTCGATGTCTATCATACGGAGGTATTGATACTGGGCAGCGGGATTGCAGGATTATATGCAGCAATAAAGCTAAACCCAAAGTTTGATGTCACCGTGTTAACTAAAATGGAGATCATGGCCAGTAATACGGAACATGCTCAAGGCGGCATCGCCGTTGCACTGAATAATGGAGACTCCCCACAGTTTCACTATGATGATACGATTAATGCGGGTGCTGGTTTAGTCAATAAGAAGGCGGCAATGATATTGGCCGAAAAGGGTCCGGAATGCGTCACTGAACTTATTCAGCTCGGAACCAAGTTTGATACAAATTGTCAAAACCAACTTGATTTTGCTATGGAAGGCGCTCACGGTAAACATCGCGTATTACACGCCCAGGGCGATGCTACAGGCTGGGAAATTGAGAGGACACTCGTTGAAGTTGTCCAATCACAAAATATAAGCGTCAAAGAGAATTATTATCTCGTCGATATTGTGAAGAATCAGAAACAGGAAGCCTGCGGGACCCTTGTTTATAACCATGTTGACAAAAAATTAGAGCTATGGCTTGCTAAAGCGATTATCATGGCTACCGGCGGCTTAGGTCAAATGTATAAGTATACGACTAATCCGAGTGTCGCAACCGGCGATGGTATTGCAGCGGCGTATCGTGCCGGTGCTGAGCTTATGGATATGGAGTTTATGCAATTTCATCCCACTGCGTTACAAATACCGGGGGCTCCCAGCTTTTTAATATCGGAAGCTGTTCGGGGAGAAGGGGCTATACTGATCAATGCCTGCAACGAGCGTTTTATGGAGAATATCCCCAGGAAGGAACTGGCGCCAAGAGATGTTGTGTCACGGGCAATTTGGGAGCAAATGCAGACAGGAACGGTCTTTCTGGATTTTAGCACAATCGGCAAAACACGTGTAGAGCAACGCTTCCCTGGTATACATAAAACTTGCCTGGAATACGGTGTCGATATTACTTCTGAACCGGTTCCGGTGGGTCCGGCGGCACATTATTTGATGGGCGGAATACGTACCGATGAGTATGGCCAAACGAATATTCCCAACCTTTATGCGTGCGGAGAATGTGCCTGCAACGGTGTTCATGGCGCTAACCGACTGGCAAGCAATTCATTGCTTGATGGATTGGTGTTTGCAGCAACGATATCCGAACATATCACTGCTAAAATTACCGAAATAAGTCATATTGATGATATTCAAACAGATCATTTTATCACGGATAAGGAACAAGCTTCACCGGCTGACATTGAAAGTCTGAGAAAAGATTTGAAGGAATTGTTCTGGAACAAAGTGGGCATTATCCGGGATAACGCCGGTTTGATCGAAGCACGGGCGATGTTAAATATGTTAAAAGAAAAATTTGAGCCACGCTGTTATATTGAAGAACTGGAACTTGGCAATATGCTGACATTAGGATCGATTATCATTATGGCGGCGTTGGAACGGGAAGAAAGCAGAGGGGCTCATTTTCGACGGGATTACCCAAAGGCTGATGAATGTTGGCAAAAACATTCTGTCATTAAAAGGGGAGATAAACATGTTTGCTATGTTTCAATATGATGAGTTAATCGAAAGGGCTTTAAAAGAGGACATTGGAACGGGTGATCTCAGCACGTTGATTATACCGGAAGACTATTACGGCGAGGCCAGGATCTATACAAAAAGCAACGGCATCGTCTGTGGCCTGCCCATTGCAGAATTGGTGTTTCGCAAAGTCAATCCCGCGATGGATATCGAAACGATTGCTTGTGATGGGGACCGGATTAAACCCGGTGATCTGATCATGAAAATTAGAGGACCACTGGCGGCAATACTTCAGGCCGAAAGGACTGTTTTGAATTTTATACAGCATCTTTCCGGTATAGCCAGCATCACACGACGGTATGTCGATGCTGTCAAAGGAACGGATACGAAGATTACAGATACACGAAAAACAATGCCGGGGATGCGAAGTCTGCAAAAATATGCTGTCAGGGTCGGTGGTGGGGTGAATCACCGCTTTGGTCTGTACGACGGCGTCATGCTCAAAGACAATCATCTGTCAGCATTAACTAATTTAACCGAAGCTATACCAAAACTAAGAGAAAAAATTGGGCATATGGTCAAAATAGAAGTAGAATGCGAAACGATGGAACAGATCGAAGAGGCTTTACAAAGCAATGTCGATGTCATCATGCTTGACAATATGTCACTGGAAGATATGCGAACAGCCGTTAAATTAATCGATCACCGGACAATTGTTGAGGCTTCAGGGGGTATATTAGAAAAAAATGTTCGGGACATTGCTGAAACGGGTGTCGATTTCATCTCGATCGGACGCCTGACTCACTCCGTAGAAGCGGTGGATTTTTCGATGGTTATTGATGATACAAAGCCTTCGATTAAAAAGTACCTGACCCAGGATCTTAAGATTTAATAATTGGTTGCGAAGTAAAGGAGAAAAACACCATGCTTCTGGTATTGGATATCGGAAATACGAATATCGTTCTGGGAGTATATCAAGATCGTCAGCTTATTCATCATTGGCGGATATCGACCAACAAAGATACTACCGCCGATGAATATGCGGCAACGTTAAAGAACCTATTCAGTTTTTGCGGTCTTGAATTTAGAAGCATCACAGGCGCCATTATTTCTTCAGTAGTTCCACCGGTTACACCCATCCTGGAAGGAATGATCCGTAAATACTTTGCCATGATGCCGATGATTATTGGCCCTGGTATCAAAACCGGTATTTCGATTGTTATCGATAATCCCAGAGAACTTGGGGCAGATCGCATTGTCAATGCTGTTTCGGCACTTACCAAGTATGGTGGACCATTAATCATCGTTGATTTTGGCACAGCCACAACCTTTTGTGCGGTTAGTGAGAACGGTGCTTACTTAGGCGGTGCTATTGCACCGGGAATTGGAATTTCAACGGATGCGCTTTATCAAAAAGCATCTAAGCTGCCGCGAGTAGAAATCGTTAAAACCGGTGTCATTATCGGCAAGAATACGGTTAGCAGCATGCAGGCCGGAATATACCACGGCTATTGCGGATTGATCGATAGAATTATTAAGCTAATGAAAAAAGAATTAGGCGGGGATCCAAAAGTAGTCGCTACCGGCGGTTTGGCACAGTTAGTCGTTGATGACTCTGAAATGATCGAGCTAATTGATCCCTTTTTGACGTTGGATGGGCTGTTATATATCTATGAGAAGAACACGCGGTAGTCAATTCTCACTTTGACAATACGTTTATTTCACTATTTGATTCATGCTATGAGGTTAGAATGAGATTAGGACGTCATAACTTATCACAGAAACCGGTTTTTATGGCACCCATGGCAGGGATAACCGATAAAGCTTTTCGCCATATGATTCGCCTTACAGGCGGCAAATATGTCATTACGGAAATGATCAGTGATAAAGCGCTTATCTATAATAACTCTAAAACCTTCAAGATGATTGATCTTGAAGGTGAACCGGAACCCCGCATTGTGCAGCTATTTGGCTCCGAACCACATACAATGGCTGACGCCGCAAAGATTGTTTTTGAACATGGGGCAGATGCTATTGATATTAATATGGGCTGTCCGACTCCCAAAATTGTAAAGAACGGTGAAGGAGCAGCTCTGCTTCGGGATATTACCTTAGCGGAGAAAATTGCTTCAACGGTCGTTAAATCAGTACCAATACCTGTTACGGTAAAAATCCGTTTAGGTTGGGATGACAGCTGTATCAATGCACCCGAACTGGCTTTGCGCTTAGAACAGGCAGGGATCGCCATGTTAACGGTACATGCCAGGACGAGAGAACAGTACTATTCAGGCAATGCGGACTGGCAGTGGATCGCTCGAACCAAAGCGGGGATTAAAATACCGGTCATTGGCAATGGCGATATTAATTCGCCTGAAGACGCCATGGAAATGATTAAAACGACTGAGTGTGACGGAGTTATGATCGGCCGAGGCGCTTTAGGAAACCCCTGGCTGATAGGCAGAACCCAAACTTTTTTGGATAATGGAATATTGTTGCCAGAGCCTGATAATATAGAAAGACTGAGAATGTTATTTATTCACTTTGAACAGCTTATTGATCTAAAGGGAGAAAGAACGGGGCTGCAGGAAATCCGCAAACATGCGGCATGGTATATCAAAGGGGTAAGAAAGGCTGCAGATTATCGTAATCAGATCATGACGGTAAAAACATACGCGGATATGAAGGCGCTATTTCTGCATATTTATTCCTTGGAGGGAGGTACCTTTGACACATTACCAAATCAATCGTAAATTACCCTGTTTTTACGTGTTTAAATATTTTTAAAACTTTTCATAAAAAGATCCATTTTTAGAGTCGACAAAGGACAAACTCTAAAATATTATGAAATTGCTTGACAATAAAATCTTCGTTCCTTATAATTACATCTATTAAATTGAGGAAGAGTTTGGTAGCGTATATTTTATTTTGCAAGTGTATATAATGTGTCACATAACGGATTTGAAATTAGTTACCTCAGAAGAGAAGAGGAGGGGTATTTTTTATGCCCGAAAAAGAAGTTATTCTAACACTTGATGGCTTGAAGAAACTCGAAGATGAACTTGAAAACCTTAAGACTCACCGAAGGAGAGAGGTTGCCGAAAGGATAAAACAAGCTATTGAGTTTGGTGATATTTCTGAAAACTCCGAGTATGAAGATGCTAAGAATGAGCAGGCTTTTATTGAGGGAAGAATCATCACGCTGGAAAAGATGCTGCGAAATGCTAGAGTTATCGATGACACCGAAGAAAAAGACCATGTTTCCGTCGGCAGTACTGTTGTACTAAAGGACATTGAATTTGGGGACGAAGAACAGTATACGATAGTAGGCTCCGCAGAAGCAGATCCTGGTGTGAACCGCATATCCAACGAGTCTCCGGTAGGTAAAGCAGTGCTGGGGCAAAATAAGGGCAGTGTTGTCGAGGTTAATGTACCTGCAGGAATTCTGCGTTATGAGATAATGGATATTCAGTAACGTTTTTTGGGTAAGACTTAGTTAGTATAAAAAAATCATCTGCGAAATAAGCCCGGAGTGCCAGAGATGGCGCTGCGGGCTGTCATAGTGTTAACGCCGATTATAGTCAACAGTTATATATGGTAAGTACAATTTCTTGGTATAATATAGTGCTAGCGGGAAACATAGAGTTTGGGGGAACGTATTATGGATAATCTCGAAATGAATGAATTGATGCGAATACGTGTGGATAAGCTTCAGACGCTAAGGGACAACGGAATTGAGCCCTATGCCGATCGCTTTCTTCGAACGCACATGTCAACGGATATTATTGATAATTTTGCCGAACTGGAAGAGCAGCCGGTCAGTATAGCGGGAAGAATCATGTCCAAGAGAGACCAGGGCAAGGTACTCTTTATGCATGTTCACGATTTGAAAGGAAAAATTCAGTTATATATCCGTATCGATGCCTTAGGTGAAGATGCATTTGAATTGGTAAAGACGTTTGACATTGGGGATATCATTGGCGTTCAGGGAATTGTTTTTCGCACGAAGCGGGGTGAAATTTCAGTTAAGGCAGAAAAAATAACGCTCCTGTCAAAATCATTAAGACCATTGCCTGAAAAATTCCATGGGTTGACCAATGTCGATACCCGTTATCGTCAGCGTTATCTCGATTTGATTATGAATGATGAAGTAAAAGAAACTTTTATCATCCGGAATAAGATCATCCGGACAATGCGTGAATACTTGGAGGGCAAAGATTTTCTTGAGGTAGAAACACCAACTCTGATGACAATTGCGGGTGGTGCCACTGCCCGGCCATTTATTACTCACCACAATGCCCTAGATATGGATCTATATTTGAGGATTGCCCTCGAACTTCCATTAAAACGACTTATTGTCGGCGGTTTCGAAAAGGTATTCGAAATAGGACGTAATTTTCGTAACGAGGGAATTTCGATCAAACATAATCCTGAATTTACAATGATGGAGCTTTATCAGGCTTATGCCAATTATGAAGATATTATGAATCTCATGGAAGATATGATTGTCTATATTGTTGAAAAGGTTCATAACACCATGGAAATAACCTATCAGGGTGAAAAAATCAATTTTGCTAAACCCTGGCGGCGTCTGCAGATGTTAGATGCGATTAAGGAATATTCTGGTATTGATTTTAACCAAATTAAAACGGACGATGAGGCTAGAAGGGTGGCCGCTGAAAAAGGTCTGGACGTAGGGAATGCATCCAGAGGCAAAATTATCAATGAGTTTTTTGAGGAATTCGTGGAGGATAAACTTATACAGCCAACGTTTATTATTGGGCATCCCGTTGATATTTCGCCGCTCGCGAAGAGAAACGCGATTAACCCTGAATTCACTGATCGATTTGAAGTATTTATTTATGGTCGTGAAATGGGCAATGCTTTTTCAGAGCTAAACGATCCTATTGATCAAAGAGGACGATTTGAGAAGCAGGTTAAGGAAAGAGAGCAGGGCGATGACGAGGCTCACATGATGGATGAAGATTTCCTTCAAGCTCTGGAATACGGACTCCCGCCTACAGGTGGGCTCGGTGTAGGTATTGATCGGTTGGTAATGCTTCTGACTGATTCGCCGTCCATCAGAGATGTCATATTATTTCCGACGATGAAACCCCGCGAGGAATAATTTTATCCTTTCCGTAATCTATCGTTGATCGTTTAAACCCCGGAAACATGTGTTCTCGGGGTTTTCTGTTGTATTAACAAACAAAAAAATGCATATTTTTTAAAAAAATGATTATCCTTTAGATATTCGAAGCATTTTGTAGTAATAGCACAGCATTTTTGACCTAGTGATGTTTAATCTTGACTACAGATGCTTGAAAGGTTTAGTTATCTTTGATATTATAACTAAGCGCTCGGGACACACTGGGTCAAAAGTGAGAGATACTGCGGCATGAGCCTCTTGGACATGATTAAGAATCTCACACCTGCGCGAAGGAAGAAGAAATTGGCAGTTGACATACAGAGGTAAATTTGCTAAGATAAACTTCCGTCCCGAGGAAATCTGGATTGATCCGAATGGATCATGAAGGAAGAAGAAATTGACAGTTGACTTTCTAAAGAGAATCTGCTAAAATTTAAATCCGTCCTAAGGGACACGAGATCACGGTTGTGGTCCTTGGTCATTGAAAACTGAACAACAAGAAAAGAACAAAATGCTAGACTCGTCAAATGATAATTGAGTAAACAAACGAGCTGAATCAAGCTCCGTAATAGTTTTTATGGAGAGTTTGATCCTGGCTCAGGACGAACGCTGGCGGCGTGCCTAACACATGCAAGTCGAACGGTCCGATACCTAACACCGAGTGCTTACGTGTAAACAGCAAGCATCTAAAGCGAGTGCGCGAACGAAGAGAGCGCACCACGCTATTAAAAAGTGACTGACACATAATGCAGAAGAAAACTTTTTAGTAGGTGGGAGCGAACGAAGAGAGCGCACCACGCAAATAAAGCTTGCTAACACATGCAATGAGCATTGGGTGTTAGGTAGAGGATAGTGGCGAACGGGTGAGTAACGCGTGGGTAACCTGCCCTTAAGACCGGGACAACAGCTGGAAACGGCTGCTAATACCGGATGATTTTCCTTGAAGGCATCTTCGAGGAAGTAAAGCTGGCCTCTGAATATGCTAGCGCTTAGGGATGGACCCGCGTCTGATTAGCTAGTTGGTGGGGTAATGGCCTACCAAGGCGACGATCAGTAGCCGGCCTGAGAGGGTAAACGGCCACACTGGGACTGAGACACGGCCCAGACTCCTACGGGAGGCAGCAGTGGGGAATCTTCCGCAATGGACGAAAGTCTGACGGAGCAACGCCGCGTGTATGAAGAAGGCCTTCGGGTTGTAAAATACTGTTGTTAGGGAAGAACTTTAGAGGTGTGAATAATGCCTTTAATTGACGGTACCTAACGAGGAAGCCCCGGCTAACTACGTGCCAGCAGCCGCGGTAATACGTAGGGGGCAAGCGTTGTCCGGAATCATTGGGCGTAAAGGGCGCGTAGGCGGCTATATAAGTCTGATGTGAAAGTGCGGAGCTTAACTCCGTAAAGCATTGGAAACTGTATGGCTTGAGGACAGGAGAGGAAAGTGGAATTCCACGTGTAGCGGTGAAATGCGTAGAGATGTGGAGGAACACCAGTGGCGAAGGCGACTTTCTGGACTGTAACTGACGCTGAGGCGCGAAAGCGTGGGGAGCGAACAGGATTAGATACCCTGGTAGTCCACGCCGTAAACGATGAGT
>NZ_CP092282.1:537500-615000 GCF_024972775.1 Dehalobacter sp. DCM
CATGGCATGGATCGAAAGATCCTTGGGTAGGGGAGCATTGTCACAGCGTAGAAGGATAGCTGTAAGGCTTACTGGAGTGGTGACAAGAGAGAATGCCGGTATGAGTATGCGAAAAGGAAGGTGAGAATCCTTCCCGCCGAAAATCTAAGGTTTCCTGGGGAAGGCTCGTCCGCCCAGGGTAAGTCGGGACCTAAGCTGAGGCCGAAAGGCGTAGGCGATGGACAATTGGTTGAGATTCCAATACCACCATAAATCGTTTGAGCAATGGGGTGACACAGGAGGAAGACCCGAGCGTACTGTTGGTTAAGTACGTCCAAGCATTAAGTGGGTGCTGTAGGCAAATCCGCAGCGCGTAACCGTGAGATGTGATGGGGAGCGAAAATAAGTAGCGAAGCGGGAAATTTCATACTGTCAAGAAAAGCCTCTAGTTAGAAATGTGGTGCCCGTACCGCAAACCGACACAGGTAGATGAGGAGAGAATCCTAAGGCGCGCGAGAAAACCCTCGTTAAGGAACTCGGCAAAATGACCCCGTAACTTCGGGAGAAGGGGTGCTCTAGGTAACTAGAGCCGCAGAGAAATAGTCCAGGCGACTGTTTAACAAAAACACAGGTCCCTGCAAATCCGTAAGGAGAAGTATAGGGGCTGACGCCTGCCCGGTGCTGGAAGGTTAAGAGGAGATGTTAGGGTTAAACCGAAGCATTGAATTGAAGCCCCAGTAAACGGCGGCCGTAACTATAACGGTCCTAAGGTAGCGAAATTCCTTGTCGGGTAAGTTCCGACCCGCACGAAAGGCGTAACGATCTGGACACTGTCTCAACGAGGGACTCGGCGAAATTGTAATACCCGTGAAGATGCGGGTTACCTGCGACAGGACAGAAAGACCCCATGGAGCTTTACTGCAGCTTGACATTGGATTTTGGTATAAAATGTACAGGATAGGTGGGAGGCTTAGAAGCCAGTACGCCAGTATTGGTGGAGCCGCCGGTGGGATACCACTCTTTTTGTACTGAAGTTCTAACCTAGGCCCCTGAATCGGGGTTGGGGACAGTGTCAGGTGGGCGGTTTGACTGGGGCGGTCGCCTCCTAAAGAGTAACGGAGGCGCCCAAAGGTTCCCTCAGCGCGGATGGAAATCGCGCGAAGAGTGTAAAGGCAAAAGGGAGCTTAACAGAGAGACAAACAAGTCGACCTGGTACGAAAGTAGGGCTTAGTGATCCGGTGGTTCCGAGTGGAAGGGCCATCGCTCAACGGATAAAAGCTACCCTGGGGATAACAGGCTTATCTCCCCCAAGAGTTCACATCGACGGGGAGGTTTGGCACCTCGATGTCGGCTCATCGCATCCTGGGGCTGTAGTAGGTCCCAAGGGTTGGGCTGTTCGCCCATTAAAGCGGTACGTGAGCTGGGTTCAGAACGTCGTGAGACAGTTCGGTCCCTATCCGTCGCAGGCGCAGGAAATTTGAGAGGATCTGTCCCTAGTACGAGAGGACCGGGATGGACGGATCACTGGTGTACCAGTTGTCTCGCCAGAGGCATCGCTGGGTAGCTATATCCGGAACGGATAAGCGCTGAAAGCATCTAAGTGCGAAACCAGCCTCAAGATGAGATTTCCCACAGAGTTAATCTGGTAAGACCCCTGAAAGATGATCAGGTTGATAGGCCGGAAGTGGAAGCATGGTGACATGTGGAGCGGACCGGTACTAATAGGTCGAGGTCTTGACCTTGGATTTGACGGCCATGGATGGCCTAATGCTGCGGGTGCCAGGACGGCACTGAGCAGCAGACCGCTGAAATGGCCAGAGATACTCACTTTATTGATGAGTTGAATGCATGAAGCTTATGATTGTTGTGCAGTTTTGAGAGAACGAGTGAAAACTTGCTAACTCAAACTACATATCTGGTGACTATACCGGAGGGGTACCACCCGTTCCCATCCCGAACACGGAAGTTAAGACCTCCTGGGGCGACGATACTGCAAGGGAAAATAGCACGTTGCCAGGTAACCAAAGAGACTACATTGTAAGATGTAGTCTCTTTATGTTTATATACTGCGTGTTAAAGTAGGAAGTTTGAGGAACCTCCAGGGCTGAAAATACTGAAAGGGAAGATAGGTCGTTGCCAGGTAATTAGAGACTACATCGTAATGATGTAGTCTCTTTATGTTTATATACTGCGTGTTAAAGTAGGAAGTTTGAGTTACCTCCAGGGCTGAAAATACTGAAAGGGAAGATAGGTCGTTGCCAGGTAACAAAGAGACTACATCTTATCGATGTAGTCTCTTCACTTTTACTGAGTTCAGGTGTTCCTGTAGAAAGTTTGAGGAACCTCCAGGGGCGACGATACTGCAAGGGAAAATAGCACGTTGCCAGGTAAGAAGGAGACAAAAGTCTACGTCCCTCAATCCCCTTCTAAATTACTTTCGAATCGTAACAGAAGTGCCGATAGGAATCATCCTAGCCAAATCTAAAACATCTTTATTATGCATGCGGATACAGCCCTTGGAGACCTGTTTACCAATAGATTGTGGATTATTTGTACCGTGAATTCCATATTTCGGAATGCTCAGTCCAAGCCACATCACACCAAATACACCACCGGGATTCGGCACTTTATCAATGATTCTGTAAGATCCGATAGGGGTAGGTGTAGCATCTTTGCCAATGCCAACCGGATATGTCCTGATCATTTGATTGTCCCCAAATACATAAAGCTGCCGTTTATCTAAGGAAAGAATAATCGAATACATTAATATCACCTCGATATATTCTATTATCTATTTATTTTATTGTTCAAAGGAGAATAGGACGAATTTCAAATAATTATAAATGGAATATAATGTAAAAAAAGTTGAAAAACTTGGTAATCTTACTAAAGGAGGTCATTGAAATGCATATTTTCAAGAAATGCATTAATCCGTATCAATATGAATGTTGTTATCCTGTAATTTGCGTACCTGTAGTTCCTTATCGCAATATGTCTTATCAACAAGAAACAGTGCGGTATCAGCCACAAGTGAGACAACAGCAGCTATATGCGGAGCAATATCAAACAAGCCGGTTTACCGGAGGAAAAGGCTAATAAGAATTAAAAACAGAGCAGCAGTGCTCTGTTTTTTTATGACTCAAGAAGCTATAGTGTATGAGGTTCTAGTTGACAAATCATCCTGCATACATTATTATTAACTAATAATCATATGCTTTTACATGATGATAGGAAAGTCTAATTTTGATGTTGATCAGAGAACTGACGGTTGGTGCAAGTCAGTCAACAAAAAATGAGATTCCATCCTGGAGTGGCCAATGATGAATTGTGACGGGTTCCGCCCGATAACGCGGACAAAAGTTGGCCGGAAGGCAACATGGGTGGCAACGCGGGAATACCTCTCGTCCCTTGATTTGGGATGAGGGGTTTTATTTATCTGCAGCAGGTTTTTGTCATCTGCTATGAAATACATAGGCAGAACAATCGAAGCAATTGTCTATTCATGGTGAATAATCGGCAGGAACTTGGGTGGCACCGCGGAAAATCCGCCCCAATGCTGGGGGTGGATTTTGTTTTTTTTGATGGTCTAATGCCGCGGGGATAGTATATTTCATAAGGCAATTCAAAATTGACATAATATAATATGAAGATATGGAGGAATGAAAATGTCACGCGTATTTAATTTTTCTGCAGGACCGGCAGTATTACCCGAGGACGTATTGAAAGAAGCTGCAGGGGAGATGCTGGATTATGATGGCACAGGGATGTCTGTAATGGAAATGAGCCATCGTTCAAAAGCCTTTGAAACAATTATCGGTGAAGCAGAACAAGATTTGCGGGATCTGGTCAATATCCCGGATAATTACAAAGTCCTGTTTCTTCAAGGCGGTGCGTCACAGCAATTCGCGATGATTCCCATGAACCTGATGAAAAATCGGGTAGCAGACCATTTAAAGACCGGCCAGTGGGCCAGTAAGGCGATCTCTGAGGGCAAAATTTGTGGCAAAATCAATGTGATCGCTTCGTCCGAAGACAAAACGTACACCTATATTCCGGATCTCAAAGACCTGAAAATGTCCGACGATGCAGATTATGTGTATATCTGCCATAATAATACGATTTACGGGACAAAGTTCAATGAGCTCCCCAATACATTCGGTAAACCCCTGGTTGCGGACATGTCATCTGACTTCTTGTCTGAACCCATCGATGTGACCCAATATGGCTTGATCTTTGCGGGCGCTCAGAAGAATATCGGTCCAGCCGGTGTCGTTGTTGTCATTATTCGTGAAGATTTGATTACCGACGATGTCTTGCCAGGCACACCGACTATGCTGCAGTATAAGATCCATGCTGACAACAAATCACTGTATAATACACCACCGGCTTATGGCATTTATATATGCGGCAAAGTGTTTAAATGGCTCAAAAAACTGGGCGGCTTAGAGGCCATGAAAAGAATCAATGAAGAAAAAGCGGCTATCCTCTATGATTATCTCGATTCCAGCAAGATGTTCAAAGGAACCGTAGTTAAAAAAGATCGTTCGCTCATGAATGTTCCGTTTGTGACCGGATCGGAAGAATTGGATAAGAAGTTTACAAAGGCAGCCAAAGAAGCCGGTTTCATCAATCTGGAAGGGCATCGTTCGGTTGGCGGGATGCGGGCAAGTATCTACAATGCCATGCCTATCGATGGGGTTAAAAAACTTGTGGCGTTTATGCAAAAATTTGAAGCAGAAAATATATAATTAAAAGGGGTAATGTGTGATGTTCAAGATAAACTGCCTTAATCCAATTGCTCAGGTTGGCTTGGATAATTTTACGGAAGAATACGCTTTAACAGATAATTTTAACGAAGCGGATGGCGTGTTGGTCAGAAGTGCCAGCGTTCATGATAGAGAATTGCCTTCATCCCTGAAAGCTATTGCCCGGGCAGGCGCTGGAGTTAACAACATACCGCTGGATAAGTGTGCTGAAAAAGGTATCGTCGTTTTTAACACTCCTGGAGCAAACGCAAACGGTGTTAAAGAAATTGTACTGGCGGGATTACTCCTGGCCTCCCGTGATATTATCGGCGGCGTTAACTGGGTCAATAGCGTTAAAAACGATCCGGACGTGGCCAATTTGGTAGAAAAACATAAATCCAAATTTGGCGGTATCGAAATCAGCGGCAAAAAGTTGGGTGTCATCGGTCTGGGAGCGATTGGGGTTCTTGTCGCGAATGCCGCAATCAAACTCGGTATGGAAGTCTACGGCTACGATCCGTATATTTCTGTACGCTCAGCTTGGAGCTTATCTAAATATATCAAGCCGAGCAAGTCACTTACGGAAATATTTAAGGAATGTGATTTTATCAGTATCCACGTTCCAGCCATGGATGCAACCAAAGGGATGCTGAATGAGGAAGCTTTCAAGGTGATGAAGCACGGTGTTCGTATTCTTAATTTCTCCAGAGATGCGCTTATCAATGAGGATGATATGATTGCTGCGTTGAATTCTGGCAAGGTGTATAAGTATGTTACGGACTTTCCAACGCCAAAAATGGCTTCTTTGGAGGGAGTCATCGCTATTCCTCACCTCGGTGCTTCAACTGCTGAATCTGAAGATAATTGCGCGATCATGGCCGTTAATCAGCTAATTGATTATCTGGAGAACGGTACGATTCACAATTCAGTTAACTTCCCTGATTGTGACAACGGATACCCTGATAATGCAGGCCGTATTGCGATCCATCACCGTAATATTCCCAATATGATCAGTCAATTCACCTCGGCAGTGGCAAAAGAGAATATCAATATTACTGACATGATCAATAAAAGCAAAGGTCAGTATGCCTATACCTTGATCGATATGGAAACATCTGCAACGCAGGAAACCGTAAAGAAGATCGAAGAAATTGACGGGGTTTTAAGAGTCAGGATCATTAAGTAAAGTAAGAAGCTGTTGTGGGGGGGATATCAATTTGGCTACAATAAGACCTTTTAAAGCGATTCGGCCAAGGGAAGACCTAGCAGCCAACGTGGCTGCGCTTCCCTATGATGTATATAACCGGGAGGAAGCACTGGCAGAAGTTCAAAAAGAACCATTATCTTTTTTGAAAATAGATCGTGCTGAGACGCAGTTTTCGTCCGATGTCAGCCCCTATGAGACTCAAGTATATGCTAAGGCGAGAGACTGTCTTCAGGATATGGTCCTTCAAGGTGTGTTGCTAAAAGACGACAGCCCGGCGTTTTTCGTGTATGAGCTAGTCATGGATGGCCGTTCTCAGACCGGGGTCGTGGGCTGTGCCGCTATTGACGACTATCTGAATAATGTCATTAAAAAACATGAGAAGACACGTGAGGAAAAGGAAATCGACCGAATCAATCATGTCGATATGTGTAATGCTCAAACCGGACCGATTTTTCTTGCTTATCGATCGCATCATGCGATTAATATGGCAGTAGCAAAAATCAAAAAGGATAGCCCATTATATGACTTTACTGCCCCGGACGGTATCCGACATACAGTCTGGAAAGCGGGCAGCCCGGCAGACATAAATACGATATACCAAGGATTTCAGGATACACAGGATATTTATATTGCCGATGGGCATCACCGCGCGGCGTCTGCGGTTAAAGTAGGTTTAAAACGACGCGAAGCCAATCCTGGTTTTACCGGGGAAGAAGAATTTAATTTCTTTCTTTCTGTTCTATTTCCACATGATCAATTACTGATTATGGATTACAATCGGGTTGTGCAGGATTTAAATGGCCTTGATACTGAGCGTTTTCTCCAAAAGGTGGCTGCGAGTTTTCATATCGATAAAAAAGGCGAAGAACCTTATAAGCCATTAAAAAAAGCTGAGATCGGCATGTATTTACATGGAGACTGGTATCGCTTAAAGGCTCACGATGAGATTGTCTCTGAAGACCCTGTTGAAGGGTTAGATGTTTCGCTTTTACAAAACTATCTTTTAACTCCCATTCTTGGCATAACGGACCCCAGAACTGACAAACGAATCGATTTTGTCGGCGGGATCCGGGGCTTAAAAGAACTGGAGAAAAGAGCGAACAGCGATATGGTTCTTGCTTTCGCGATGTATCCGACATCGATTGAAGAGTTGTTCGCTGTTTCGGATGCAGGCCAGCTTATGCCGCCAAAATCAACATGGTTTGAGCCAAAGCTTCGGAGCGGGCTATTGATACATGAATTAAGTTAGAGCCGAAGGAGGTTACTATGAGCGTTGATGTTCAAGAAGAATTCTTGAAGCTTGTTGCCTTTAATAGCCCGTCTAAGCAAGAGGGAAAGTTGGCGGAGTATCTTAAAAGGCGGCTGCAGGATTTAGGAGCCCAAGTCCATGAAGACGACTCCGCTGCGAAGACAGGAAGCGATACCGGGAACCTCATCGCTGTAATTCCTGGTAATCAGCAGGATGTGCCAGTAATTCTTCTCTCTGCACATATGGATACTGTCGCTTCGACCGAAGGGATGATCCCTGAAATCAGAAACGGCATTATCTACAGTGATGGACAAACGATATTAGGCGCCGACGATAAAGCGGGCATCGCTGTCATCCTGGCAGTATTGAGTAAGATTCAGGAAAATAAGAGCTATCGTCATGGTCCTATTGAAGTATTGCTCACCGTTCAGGAAGAAATTGGACTTTATGGGGTAAAGAATCTTAACTACGCTTTACAAGCAGCATATGGCTATATTCTGGATGGAGACGGACCGGCGGGGACTATTGTCAATGCTGCGCCATCACATTATACTCTCGATCTCGTCATTGAAGGTAAGGCCGCTCATGCCGGCCTTGAACCGGAGGCTGGGATCAATGCCATTGTGGTGGCAGCAAAGGCAATAGCCGAGTTGAAATCAGGCCGAATTGATGAAGAAACCACCAGTAATTTTGGGATTATTTCCGGCGGGACAGCACGTAATGTTGTCGCGGAGAGAGTAAAAATTACGGCCGAAGCACGCAGTCGCAATCCGGTTAAGCTTGAAACAGAAGTGAGAAAAATTTTAGATCAATTTAAAATAATTGCTGAAAATTGTGAAGCACATTTTTCCTATGAAAAAGAATTGGCATATGAAGGATTTACCGTCGATCCTGAGCATCCTTCGATCACAAAATTGATAGAAGCTGGCAAGCGGATTGGTATTCACACCGAATTAAAGCCGACAGGCGGGGGATTGGATGCCAATATTTTGAATTCACGGGGTATACCTTGTCTAGCCTTGGGTTTAGGCAATGATAAGCCGCATACCCATGAGGAGTTTGTTGATATCAGGCAGATGGAGAAATCAGTTGAGTGGCTTTTAGCTGCATTATGTTATCAATAATTAATCTGAATTTCTATTAATTTTGTGATTGATATTCTTTGCCACTGAGTAATTTCATAAGATATACTGAGGTGGCACGTGATGTGGGAACGTATTCGACGTGAGCTTTTGGTGGAATACTATTGGTGGCGAAGGCAAAACATCAAAAAAAAGCGGCTGGATAGTCCTGCCGGCATCATGGGAATACTCTTAATAGGAGCAGGGATTTTTCTGATGATCCTATTCGCGCAGGGAATAGCCGCTTTGCTCCGGAGCATTATTCCAGTGGTTAACGGGACGCAGATTGCAGGAGCATACTGGTCATCTGTCTTTTTAGCCATTAAGATAAGTTTGGGATTAATCATCCTTCTTGTTGGCGTTGTTTTTTATATAATCTTCAAGGTATTTGGCAGAAGATTATAAGGTAGACAAAAACGTTTATTTTCGTAAATGAAGGCAATTTAACACATTCTAGAGCAAAAGTGACTATTATTTTGCTTTTGTGTCTTACTTTCGGTGCAAAAAGCAAAAACAGATATATTTTGAGATATTGTCCAAGTCTTATTGCAGGTCGATGTAATATCTGTTAAAATAGGTAAATTGAGAGGGGGTAAGATGTTTGGGTACTTATGCCGATATACTTCAAGTGTTGTTCAATATCGTTTTACTGGCAATACAAGTCATAATCATACTTGTGACTTTATATTATGTTGTCCTGTCGATCATGGGGATGCGCCGTAAGTCTGAAACAGATGTTTACGACCCGGTGAATCGATTTGCGGTGGTTGTTGCTGCGCACAATGAGGAACGCGTGATAGCTCCGCTAATTGAAAACCTTAGAAATATGAACTATCCGAGAGAGTTATTTGATATTTTTGTTGTCGCCGACAATTGTACAGATAATACCGCTTTTCTAGCAAAAAATGCGGGAGCCAACGTCTTTAAACGTTTTGATGAAGCAAAACGGGGTAAGGGATATGCGCTGGAGTTTTTATTCGCCAAGATATTCGAATTGGATCAAAAATATGATGCATTTGTCTTATTCGATGCCGATAATCTGGTTAAGGATAACTTCCTGAGTGAAATGAACAAGAAGCTTTGTCAAGGGAACAAAATTATTCAGGGTTATGTGGATTCGAAGAACCCCTTTGATACCTGGGTTACAACTTCCTTTTCTATTGCATTCTGGATGATGAACAGGCTGGTTCAGCTCGGACGTTTTAATCTCGGTGTCTCCAATACCTTAGCTGGGACGGGTATGTGCATATCCTATGATGTTCTTAAACAATTCGGCTGGGGAGCACATTCATTAGTCGAGGATCTTGAGTTTACGATGAAAGCAGTTGCGCATGGCGTTAAGACAAGCTGGGCGCATGATGCCATTGTCTACGACGAAAAGCCACTTGGTTTCATTCAGTCATGTCATCAAAGAAAACGGTGGGCTCAGGGGCAGGTGGATGTTGCCTTGCGTTATTTGCCTCTTCTTGTTGTCAAAGGATTTCGGGAGAAAAAATTAATGTATTTTGATGCTGCTATGCATCTTTTCCAGCCGTTTTTCTTGATTATGTCCTTTGCGTTTATTATTCTGCAGATATTTACTTTTCTGCAGCCATATTATATTAATCTGTTTATCGATTACATTCCTGCCGGCGTTTGGCAGATCATATCAGGCAGTGTTATCATATTTGCTATATTGTCGCTTTATCTTGACAAGAAACCAAGTAAGGCTTATATCGGCTTGATTCTCTATCCTATCTTTATGTATAGTTGGATACCGATTATTATTGCCGGATTTGTTCACCATAACCGCAGAGAATGGTCCCACACTCTGCATACACGGTCCATCAGCTATGAGGAGATCGTTGGCTCAGAGGAAAAAATATCCGCGAGCTAGAAGTGCTAATAAACCTGCAATCCGAACATCAATAGAACAATTCATAGGAGCTCGGTGTCTACCGAGTTCCCATTAGTGAATTAGATATATGAAGAACTCAACCAAAAAACAATCCCCATTAATTGTCTTAAGTTTACAGAAAAAACCCTTTGACACACCATCGATATTTGTGTATACTATAATTCGTCACCGTAAGACCCGGGCGATTAGCTCAGCTGGGAGAGCGCCTGCCTTACAAGCAGGATGTCGGCAGTTCGATCCTGTCATCGCCCACCAAACTCGTAGTGCGAGGCACGAAGCTCGAAGTTCGAAACAGAGGGAATCGCTGAAGCGATTCCGACTAAGATCGAACATCGAACATCGAATCACGTACATCGAACACGGCCCCGTGGTGTAGTGGTTAACATGCCTGCCTGTCACGCAGGAGATCGTCGGTTCAAGTCCGATCGGGGTCGCCATATCGCATTATCCTGCCTCGGTAGCTCAGTCGGTAGAGCAGAGGACTGAAAATCCTCGTGTCGGCGGTTCGATTCCGTCCTGAGGCACCATGATCATGCGGGTGTAACTCAGTGGTAGAGTGTCACCTTGCCAAGGTGAAAGTCGCGAGTTCGAATCTCGTCACCCGCTCCATTTAAATCGTTTTGGCGGCATAGCCAAGTGGTAAGGCAGAGGTCTGCAAAACCTTTATCCCCCAGTTCAAATCTGGGTGCCGCCTCCAAAAGCCGAAGTGGCGGAACTGGCAGACGCACGGGACTTAAAATCCCGCGGGGCTTACCCCCCGTACCGGTTCGATTCCGGTCTTCGGCACCATTTATGGGTTTGTAGCTCAGCTGGTTAGAGTACTGCGTTGACATCGCAGGGGTCGGAGGTTCGAGTCCTCTCAAACCCACCATAATTCGTCTGAAAACCCGCTAACCATGCGGGTTTGCGGTTTTTTAAAACAGGAAATTCCTGTTTTTTTGTTTATCTGGGGAACAAAAATAACAAAAAAAGAGGGGATCACCCCCTCAACGCCGCCACTAACCGTTTGGTTCCTACCATATTGATGGCTCGTCGTAAATTGTAGGCAAGGAAACTAAGCCCCAGCTCGCCTGTGGTTTTTTCTATGCCCTTACATAACAGGTAATGTGCTCCATGGTACCACTTGACCGTACCAAAAGGATGCTCCGACAGACATAACCGTAATTTTTGCATTGGAATGTCATCGCGAATATGTAGAATCACTTTCTTTTTCGTATTGCGTTTGAGAAGCTTGAACGCATTGTAAGGGGTCTCCGACACCGGATACACCTGTAAAGGATGATGGGATGAGCCGTACATCAGAACAGGAATATATTTCGAATCCGGTCCAAATTGAACCACCTTGTAATTCTTTCCCGAGGTGCAGCGGTTGGTGCAAACCCGGCAAGCATGGCGGTTCTGGTAACGGGCATTGCCGCCTCTGTGAGTTCGTACCCGAGTTAAAACACAGCCCATAGGGCAGGTCACCGTATCGTTTTCATGGCGGATAAAACAACTGAGCTGGTCTTGTTCTTGGACTTCAATCTCCATGATGGTGTTTTCGTAACATTGAGGCAGAACGCCGGCTTTAAGACAGCGCTGAATGTCTTCGGGTTTGGTCGAATTTCGATCGTCTTCAGAGATGGTGGCTTCTTCATGCTCCAAAACCAACAGACGCTCATCCTTATCGGTTTTAAGCCCGACATGGGGAATAATCCCGTTCATCACGCATTGCCTGATCTCCTCTTTGTCGTCATACCCTTTATCTGCGGCGGCATGAATGGTTTCTACACCAAAGGTCTCCTTGGTATTCTGGGCAACTTTCGTCAGGTAGTTGTAATCGTTGCAGGAATTAGTCACTTCATATTCGGCGATCAGATGACTGGTTTGATCGACCGCCGTTTGCACGTTGTAGCAACAGGCATAACCGTCTTTGGTCCGCATCATTCGGGCTTCGGGATCCGTGGTTAAGAGCTGCGTTTCTTCGGATTCCTTTAATTCCTGTAAATAGGTTTCATACAGTTCCTGACGCTTTTTTAGTTCGGCCAATTTTTCTTTAATTTCGCCGGAAGCGTATTTTGCGGTTCCCGGATCATCCTGATCAGCTTGATCCAGAGCGTTAAGATAGTTGGTGATGTTTTCTTCGATACGCAAGAGTTTTTTCTTTAAAATTTCTTCATTATACATTTTCTTGCGACCGTTGACGGCTCTGAATTTGGAGCCGTCGATGGCAATAAGTTCCCGTTCATAGAGTTTAAGATCCAAGCATATTTTAACAAACGCTTTAAAGACGTGTTTGAGCGCTTTAGCATTGTCTTTGCGAAAGTCGGCGATGGTACGGAAATCGGGTGTGAGGCGGTTTAGAAGATAGAAGAGTTCGATATTGCGTCCGCATTCGGTCATCAGTTTCCGGCTGGAGCGGATACGGTTAAAGTAACCGTAGACGTAGAGTTTAAGGAGGGCTTTGGGATCATAGGGAGGCCTGCCGGTGGCAGCCGGGTGGGCATGGGTAATTCCGAGTTCAGAGAGGTTGAGGTGGTCGATAAAGGCATCAATAACACGCACCGGGTTATTTTCATCGATTAGTTCCTCCAGGGTTGAGGGGAAGAGATGTTGCTGGCTTCGATCTTCGCCGGAGATGTATCCCATAGTGACCTCCAATAAACGGAAATAAGGTGTTTATAGGAGTATTATAGCATAAAATGGAAAATAATGGAATACATCTAAGGGGTTTTCGGACAGTCTGACCATAAATCAAAAACAAGAAAACCTTGTAGTCCTTGATATTAGCGGATTTACAAGGTTTTTTTCTATTATTATGGGGGTTGGACAACCTATCAAAAACCTAGTAAATATTTGTAAAAATCTACTAGTATTCCTAAGTAGATTGACAAAATGACAGACAAAAAATTGTCCCTAAAGAGTATAAACTGTTGGGAATAAAGAATATCGTTTTATTGTTATAAAAGGCTCTTAGAAGTGATTATAGAGCTTTTGAGAGCAAACTAATAATAATACACATCAAGAGATCCTTACTTGTTATCGAGTGCGAACATAATTCTAATATATCAGTATATATATGGCTTAAAATCTAGCAAAAAGGGTGTTTAACGATATAGTTACGATTACTTTTAATTTTTGGATATTATCTTTATACAGAGACATTATGACAGAAGAATAAGGAATCAAATTATTTAGTCGTTGCTAAATTATGTAAGTATGTTATTATAAGAACAAATAACTTTATATGGAGAAAAATGATGTTTTGGACTATTACAGGTTGGATCATAGCTTTATTAGCTCTCATAGTTAATTATTTGCAGTTAAAGGAAAATAAAAAACTCAGGGATAAATATGAACTAAATTCAATTAAAAATAAGGGCATTATGGAAAATTCAATACAGCAATCACATTCTGGTAAAGGTGATAATATTGTCCAAGGAAGTAGAAAATGATTACTCAAAATCACGATGGAGATGGAGATAATATTTTTATTCAAGGGGATGCTATTTTTAAAACAATTCAAAAGCACCCCACTATTCTTGCTGAGATCATTAACCAATTAGGTGATAGATTATTTGATCATAGCAGTGAAATTGAAAATGATATTTCTGAATTCGATATTGATGGCAAAATTGAATATAACAATGTTGTTAGATACAAATACATAATTGATGAATATATGGTTTACCAAGGGAAATTAAATTCAATATACAAAGAACTTGATGATCAAGGCAGTAGTAAAAAGTTAATTCTTTTTAAAAATATCGAACTCTGCTATATTAAAGCAAAGAGCACTTATTTAGATAGAGATAGAGAAGCAGATGAAGAAGATATTAAAATAATTAAAAGGTTTGCAGATGAAATTCTAGCGACTGTTGAAGATGAACTGCTTCAAGTATTATTAATGAGCAGCAATAATCAACAATACTTAGAAGCTAATCGAGTAGGATTAGCAATTATATTAGTAGATGCTTTTATGCGTTGTAAAATTTTAGAGGAGCCGCCTAAAAGATGCTAGTATCACAAGATATTAATCCAACAAAAAGCTTATATTATATTGGGGCAAAACTGCTAGAAGTTATAAATAGACAAGGAAGTAATAATGATTTAATTCAGCTATTTTGAGTTTATACAAGAAAACAAAATTTCCTTTCACTTATTTGTTTTAGCTTTAGACTGGTTATTTCTTATTCAAATTATTGAGTCTGATGAAAAGGGAAATATAGTGATATGTTCATAAAACAATTATTAATTAAACATGGTAGTAAAATAATTCGCAAAATAGACTTTCATAACGGACTAAATCTCATCATAGATGAAACCGAATCAGAAAATCTGCAAGATACAGGGAACAATGTTGGTAAAACAACAGTATTAAGACTAATTGATTATTGTTTAGGTAGTGATGGTAAAAATATTTATAAAGACCCTGAATTTCCTGAGAAGTCTAATAGTCAAATAGAAGAATTTTTGACGAATAACAATGTAATTATTACCTTGGTACTGAAGGAAAAATTAGAAAACATAAAATCTAAGGAAATTATAATAGAGAGAAACTTTTTAAAATATAGAGATAAAAGACAAACAATAAATGGAATAGATTACAAAAACAAAGATTTTGAGGCTAAACTAAAGGAACTTATTTTTCTTACTAGTGTTGAAAAGCCTACATTGAGACAGATAATTTCGAAAAACATTAGAGACGAAAAAAACAAACTATTTAATACATTAAAGGTATTGCATCCAAGCACTACTATGGAACAATATGAGGCCTTATATTTCTTTTGGTTTGGAATAGAGACAAACAACGCTGATAAGAAACAAAGGCTTACCGAAGCAAAGAAATTAGAAGAAAAAATAATCTCACGTCTACGTAAAGAGAATACTGAATCAGAAATTAAGCAAGCATTAGTAGTAATAAGCCGTGATATTAATGAATTAGAAAGTGAAAAGAAGCATTTTAATCTGAAGGATAATTATGAAGATGAAATAAACAAAATACACATTATCAAAGCAAAACTAAATCAATTCACTACAGAAATTGGCAGGCTAGAAATTAGGAAAAATTTAATTAATGAAAGTAAACAGGATTTAGAGAGTGAGATTTTACATTACGATATTTCAATTCTTGAAGAATTATATAAATCTGTAAAAAAATACATTCCACAATTACACAAAACTTACGAAGAATTAGTTCAATTCCATAATGCTATGCTAAAGAACAAAATTAGTTTTATTACTAAATGCGTATTTCGGCGTATCCGGACAGGCATTCCGGAGGCATCCGGACACCGTTCCGGAATTATCCGGACAGTAAACCGGGAACATCCGGACACTTTGTCGGTTAGTTGTTCATGTAATTTGTAGTAGCCCCTAATGCCTTGAAGCATACCCCAAATTATGGATATGGTCAACAAGAACCTTCGCCGTCGTGGTTGTGTAGAGTGTGGTCAGGCTCTTTTAAGGAATACCTCATACTGCCTGTCCAAGCTTTGTGGTCAACCTGGAGCGCAGCGTAAGGTTGTCCACAAAGCGGCACTATCCATAACCGGTTTCCTAAGACGACAGATCCTTGATCATCTTTTTGGCAGTCACTTCTCTCATGGATATTTTGGAATCCAGAGGCAGGATGTACGCATTATGGATCACACGGTCCATAATGGCGTCAGCAATTGTTGGGTCCGGGAACAGATCATACCATAGCGTATGGGAAACCTGTCCGGATAGCACCATAGAACCTTTGTTGTAACGGCTTTCAGCGATTTCCAGGATGTCTCGACTTTCTTCAAGCGAGTAAGCTTTCAGACCAATGTCGTCGAGGATCAAGAGCTTGATGTTCTGAAGACTCGACATATACCGGCTATACCGGTTTTCCTGTTTTGCTTCCTGAATTTCTAAAAGTAATTCAGGCATTCGGAAATATTTAGCGGGATAACCCTGCCTACAGGCACTATTCCCTATGGCGCAGGCGATATACGATTTACCGCTTCCCGTTTTGCCTGAAATAACAACGTTGAGTTTCTGCTCAATAAAAGCGCACGTCGCCAGTGTCTGGATAGTCTTTTTGTCAATGGTTCGATCGACGGTGTAGTCAATATCTTCAATGCAGGCATCCATGCCAAGCGTTGCCTGGCGTAAAAGCCTCCCGATCCGGGCATTTTTCTTAGACAGCCACTCTCTTTCTACCATGAGTCCCAGACGATCTTCGAAGGAAAGTTCTCTCAAATGAACATTCGGATCACTGAACATTTCGGCCATGACTTTAAGCTTTAAACTTTTCAGTTTCTCTACGGTAGGATTGTTAAGCATGGATGCCACCTCCCGCATAGGAACGGCTTCCACGGACGTTAGCATGCGCAATGATCTTGCATTCTTCTGCCTTTAGAGCTTTTGCGGTTACCTGTTTCAGGATGATGTTGAAGTACTTGAAAGTGTAAGTCCTTTTAGCAAGTGCTTCTTCACTGGCTTTTTCCATAGACTCAGATGGATAGCTTTTACTCAGTCTCATGATACCCATACAAGCTCGGTAGGTTTGCACTGGATATTCCCGGCTTTCAAGGACGTGTTTAATGAGTTCCAGAGTGTTCGGACCGATTGTTTTGGCCCAGGACAGAAAACGCTCTGAACTCCAGCCCGAGACGGCTTTATGTCCCTCCGGCATATGATCCGGCAGTGTCATATAGCGTTTGTAGTGGTTGTTGTTCCTTGAGAAGACGGCGATTCGTTCGCCGCTCACATAAATCTCAATGGTTTTGGAGGTGGCCCGGATGGAGCATTTCTGCCCAACATAGGTGTAGGGGACGCTGTAGAAGAATCCCTCATAATCCACATGGTAATTAAACTGGATTTTGGTCTCTTTCCACTCGGCAAATTCATATTTTCCTGCAGGCAATGACTGCAAACAAGGTTTGTCGATCTTCTCAAAGGCACTAAGACGGTTGCCATCCATCTTTTGAAAAGGCCGCACGATGAACTTGACCAGTTCTTCTTTTATCGCCTGGTTGAGCTCATACAGACTGAAAAATTGCCTATTTCTTAAAGCCGCGATGATCTTTCTGGAGACATTGCCAACCATATTCTCATCCGCTGCTTTGTCCTTTGGCTTGGCTGCCCTGGCAGGTATGATCGTTGTTCTGTAAAACCGGGCCATTTCGTTGTAACTCTTGTTGAGCACCGGATCGAACCGGTCAGGTGTCGTGACGGCGGTCTTTGTATTATCCGGGATCGTTACTTTCGGGACCCCGCCATAGTATTCATACGCTCTGACATGGGCGTCGATCCAACTCGGCAGCTTCATGTCGCCGTAGGCATAAACAAAGGGGTAAGCACTAGCCGGGAGCACCGCTACGAAAAGGTAAACGGTCTTGATTTCCCCGGTTTCCGGATCCACATAAGCCATGGTTTGGCCGGCCCAGTCGACCTGCATTTCTTCGCCCGCTTTGTGTTCGATATGCATGGTGAGCTGATTGGCCTTCTTGAATTTCCGGTAACGGTCGCAAAACTGCGTGTACATGATGCCGTCGGGATGCTTATGTTTATATTCTTCCCAGAGAAGCATCAGGGTGACACTTCTTCGCTTCATCTCATAGAAAACGTATTCCATATCCGGTTCGGGCATTGTATGTTTACTGGTTATCGGCGGATAAAGTAGTGACAGCAATTGCTTGTCCGTAAGGGTTACGGGCCATGTGACTCCGGCATTTTCTGCTCTTTCAAGTACTTCAGATACGGTGGATTTGCCGCAATCGCAGGATTTCCCGATTTCTCTCAAGGATAGACCGACTTCATGTTTTAATCTTAAGATTTCTTTGACTTTCAGCACTTCGAGCCTCCTCATCGTGTTGCCCCTTTCTTTCTTCTAAAGAAAGGGTACCAGTTAGTTTACTAACTCGACAAGGTGTCCGGATGCTGCCGAAATACTGTCCGGATAATTCCGTTTTACTGTCCGGATGTGTCCGTTACGCTGTCCGGATACTGCCGGAATCGGTGTCCGGATGTGTCCGAAATATGCAACTAAAGAATTGCCTCAATTAGAGGATCGATTGATTTATTTACATAACCAAATAGAACAGCTTTCAAAAGAAGAAAAAGAGATCACTATAAAATTGGAAAAAATAGGATATATCGATGAGTTAGAAGAAATCATAAAAAAATTGAATGATAAATATGAACAAAAGGGAAGATATGAAGAACAGCTCGATCAATGGGAAAGGTCAATAGAGACCTTAGACAGTATTGAGTTAGAATTAAAGGATATTAATAATGGAATAGCATCACTAGATAAGTCGTTAGATAATAGAATAAAGAGTTTTAATAAATATTTTTCTAAACTTTCAGAGCGACTATATAATGAACAATTTATTCTAAGTTATGACAGGAATGAGAGAGCTTATCAACTAAAGATAAGTAGTATAAGTGGTAATTTAGGAACAGGAAAAAAGAAAGGACAGATTGCTGCATTTGACTTTGCATACATTCAATTTTGCGAAGAAAATGAAATACCATGTCTGCATTTCATTCTTCATGATCAAATAGAAAATATGCATGATAATCAGTTAATTACTTTATCTACAATAGCAAATGAAACAAATAGCCAGCTTGTGCTACCAGTATTATTGGATAAGTTACCAAATAATATTGATGTAAAAAAATATAAAGTATTATCCTTATCTCAAGAAAATAAACTATTCAAAGTTTAGAGTTAAGCCTAAGACTGATAATAAACCATAGTACTAAATAGACTATGGTTTATTTTGCTATGTTTCAATAGAGTATATCCATATGAATCATTAGAAACATATTTCAATAGAATTAAAAAATAATATATGAAATGTTTCATAAACATAATTGACCCTATTGAAACAAACTGATATAATTAGAGTATCAAATACAAAGAGGTGCTTTAATTATGAAAATTGGTTATGTAAGAGTATCGTCTATGGAACAAAACACAGCAAGACAAGAAGTATTGATGCAAGAATTAAATGTAAATGAAATATACATAGATAAGGTTAGTGGCAAAAATACTAACAGACCAGAGCTTCAAAAGATGCTAGGTTATGTTAGAAAGGGCGATACCGTAATAGTCGAAAGTATAAGTAGGTTTGCTAGAAACACAAAAGACCTTCTCGATTTAACTGAAACACTGAAACAGAAGGAAGTAGAATTTATCAGTAAAAAGGAAAATATCGATACAAGTACACCAACTGGAAAGTTTATGCTGACCGTTTTCGGAGCGGTTGCTGAGCTTGAGAGGGAATATATATTACAACGACAAGCAGAAGGAATTGCAATAGCGAAAAAGGAAGGAAGATATAAAGGTAGAAAAAAGATTGAGAGTGAAAAGTTTGAAAAGATATATAGGGAGTGGAAATCTGAGAATATTACGGCTGTAAGAGCTATGGAATTATTAGGAATGAAGAGGAACACTTTTTATAGAAGAGTGGCTGAATACAAAGCAAAGAAGGGAGAATGATCCCTTCTTTTTTATACAAATATTATATGGGGGGTAGTTTACAACAAAGTGATTTGGTTTATATTGTGTATTGAACAGAGCAGATGTGGCCACAGAAAAATGTTAAAAACAGAACCGATGAAATAAATGTTTTACTGGTAAAAATAATATTAAATATTATATAAAACAATGTTGACAGTAAAATAAATATGGAGTATTATTGAATTAGATAAGCTGAAAAGGGTGGAAGTATGGCAAACAATATAAAACAGATCTTTGATTTATTGGAATATTCTCAACTTGAGATTGCTGAAAAGCTTTCAATTAGTAAGCAAACTTTATATTACAATATCAACACAGAAAGCCCTAAAAAATATAACAAACAAATATCAGAAATACTTGGAATTAATGAATTTTACCTAACAAAAGAAAATTTAAGCTCCCTAGATTTACTTCAAATTCAGAAAGAACATTTATTAAACAAAGAAAAAAATGATAATGATGCAATTTTTAATCTTGAACAAGAAATAAAAGAGGAAAGTATTCTAGATGAAGTAAAAAAAATGATTTCAAGCAGTGAGCTTAATTTATGGTTTTTAGAAGTATTAACAAAATATCTTAAAAAACCTGATTCAATAGAATTTGCGATATTGAAAAAAACATTTGTAGCTATTGAAAGTGATAAAGATATATCAATTCTTGGCAGATATATGCCTGGTCACTTAACTAGAATGCAAAGACAAGATTATCTAAATATTATATCGGATGAGATAAAAAAATTTAATTATATCAATGAAGCTAACGCAAACGATTAATTATTTTCATATTAAGAAGGGGATATTCAGTTGATTTATAAAAATATTTATATATTTCAAAAAGATGATATTGATTGGTGTATCGATACAGAAGATTTCAATAAGGAAGGATTTGAAAATCTAGGATTAGCAACGCTTGATGAAATAAATGGGTGGCCAGATGTATTTCGAGATATTGTGATTAAATGTAAAGACGGTTTTTTTAAATGGTATGAGGGATATGATTATAATACGACTTTGAATGAGTTAGAGCATGTTTGTGAATACTTGCCAGTTAAGTGGAATGATAAATTAAATGACTTTGAAATAGTCAATAGGAGAGCTAAAGAATTAGAAGAAATTGAGAACGAAGAAAGATGTCAGCAAATAATTGAAGAAAACAAAAAAATGCTTCTTAAAGCTCTAGGCTTAAAAAGCATTAAAAAGTTTAACAAGGAAGATGAATTGTTTGAAGTATATGAGAAAATAGATAAAATGAGCGGTTGTGATGGATATTGGAATTGTGATACTCTTTTCTTCCATGGCATTGCAGAAATATTATTAAGCGAATATCGTGGAAAAGTTAATGAGATAATTAAGGAAATGGAATGTATTCATAAAGAAAATAAACAATCTGATATTGATGAAGTTTTTCTATTAGCAATAAATAGATATAAAACTATATAAGTTATTACTAAACAGAACCTTGAAAGGGGGTGGTTGATTGAAATACTAGGGTTACATAATTAGCTTAAATGGGTCTAACTATAAACCCAATAGAGCAGAAAGGAGTTTGAATAACTGAATATAGAAAAGTAATCTCTTGTAAAATACTAACAAACAAGGGGATTATTAATTATACTCAAAAAATAAAAAACCTTCCATAAATATCATATGCAAGGGTTGATACCTTATTGTCTCATTTATCGAATTGCTACTACTATCTAATCCTAAAAACAATTACTTGGTCTATTTATTATATATACCAAAAACTATGTAAGTAATAGGTTATTTGCGGTTGCTTTAAATAAGTATTAGTTTTGTTCAAAAAATATTATTCCTAAAAGCAATTATTATTAAACCACATTGAAAGGAGTATTACAAGTAAATAATGATTGATAACGTTACATTAACATTCTGCCCAAAGACAAGGGAGGACTATACACTATATAATTCGATTTTAAGTAATTATAAATATATGAGAAACTTAGTTATAGAGTCAATAGACACATATGTAAAACTGCTAATCTTCACTGAAAAAAAGTTTATTCAGATAAAGGTATTTCACATAAAAGAATTTCTAAATCTCAATGAAGTTACCAATGGGGATTACATAAGATTTGTAAGCCAATTAAATAATCACATAAAACCCTTGAACATATCTCTGGATAATTTTATTTTGACAAGAATTGACCTAAAAGTAGATTTGAAACTATCAGAAGCGGAGATGCAAGAATACTTATATATTTTTAGTAAGCTAAGACAGAAATATTATTCTCTGAAGAAAAAGGTTTACTACAATGAAGATAATTCTAATATTGAATCTGTTTATTATAAGGGTTCTAGATTTAATATCAATGTCTATGATAAGCAAAATCAATTAAAGAAGAAGGGTATCGATAATCCTACATATAAAAATGTCTTTAGACTCGAATTGCAAATTAAAAGCAAAGAATTATCAGCTTATTGTAAGAGATTCGGAACGAGCAAAGAACTAATAAATTTTTGGGATATTGCTGTAAGAGATTACTTTTTCAACAATTTACTGATTGAAAAGTTTCTATATAACGGTGACTATTATAACCAAAATAATATTAATTTTAAGCTTGAAGATATCAAACTTAGTACCCAGCAAAAGCTTTTAGAATTCTGTAGAAATATTGCTGAAACGGATATTACAGAAGCAAGTAAAAAACTTAGCAGGGGAACGGCTTCAAAATATATCAAAGAATTAACTGAAAGAGAGATTAATCCTGTCATGATAAAGAGATTTGATTATTTGGCTGGACTAAAGACTATTATAGAAGAAAAATCAAGAGCAGTGTAAAGGAGTTAATTTAATAAATGAATAAAAATATTAAAGACCTAACAGGCAATAATTACGGCAAATTAACCGTAATCGGATTTGCCTATTCAGATAAAGGTAAGACATATTGGAATTGTTACTGTGATTGTGATAAAGATGAACCACAGGAAAAGAGAAAAGTATGTGTTAAACTTGGAAAATATCTTCAAGATGGCAGTACCTCTTCATGTGGTTGTAAAAGAAGGGAACATGCAAAAGAAATTAGTCAACACTCTAACAAAAAACCTAGAACAAATAAGCCATATTATTCACAATTAAGAAACATATGGGGAACTTTAATTAATCGTTGTCACAATCCTAAATACAAAGGGTATAAGTATTATGGTGCAAAAGGTATATTTGTCTGCAATGAGTGGAGAGATAACTTCGAAGCTTTCTATGATTGGGCAATTAAACACAGTTATACTAGCGGTTTAGAAATAAATCGCTTAGATCAAAGCAGAAATTATATGCCTGATAACTGTGAATGGATGCCTAAGGGTGTTAGTAGTGCTAATACGTGTAATAACATATTAATGAAAATAGGCAATAAAGAACAATCACTAGCAGCATGGTCAAGAGATCCGGAGTGTGAGGTATGCTACTCAACAATTAGGGAAAGATATCACAAAGGTATTAAGGGAATAGCATTAATAAAAAAGAAAAAACCTTTTAAGGATTCAATATATACCTATAAAAGAAAGACTCAGACATTTAAGGAATGGAGTATGGAGCTTAATATATCAATAATAACTTTAAGAAATAGATTTAAAAGAGGATACAAAGGGAATAAGTTATTTAGTCATAATTAGCTTTTATATATCTAAAAAAATATGTCTATTGGTGATAATCTGACTAATAAGTCTGGTTATCACCATATGAAAAAATTATTAATTCTATTGGAGGAAAATGATTGCAATTGAATAGTATAGTTTTACATAAAGAGTATAACGAGTTTGAATGTTTTAGCGTTTCTGATGTCGCAAAGTTATTGAAGGTTAATAAGTCTTTTGTTTACGAGCTTGTTTATTCTCAAAAGTTAAAATCGATTAGATTTTCAGAAAGACGAATAAGGATTTCTAAGACAGCATTAGAAGAATTTCTTGAGCAGGAATTACATAAAGCAATAGTGTATAATAATGATGTCCAACCCCCTAAAAGGGGGCGTAAACCTAAAAATGTCAGTTAAACAAAGAGCGGAAAATTCTTGGACTATAGCAATATATTTAGGAAGGGATGAGCAAGGAAAAAAGAAATATTATTATGAAACGTTTTATGCTAAAAGCAAAAAAGATGCCGAAAAGCAAGAAAAACAATTAAAATACGAGCTAAATGAAAAAATTGGTTCATCAAAAGCATTAGCATTAAACGTTGGTCAGTTAATTGACAAGTGGCTAAATTGTGTAAAAAAAGAGGTAGATATTTCAACGTATGATACGTATTCAAGACAAATAAAAAGGGTTAGACCTTATGTTGAAGATTTACAGCTTTATACCTTAACAACATCGCTCATAGAAGATAGGCTAGGTCAAATGGATTTTAATGACTTAAAACCTAGAACAATAAAAAACTATTACGCAATTCTGAGAAGAGTTCTTAACTGGGGAGCATCAAGAGATTTAGTTAAGCCCAACCTTATGAGAGAAATTAAGTCTCCAAAAGTTCAAAGAACAAAAAGGAAAGTCTTAAACCAAACTCAATTATTTTTATTCTTAAGAACAGCAAGCACATTGAAACATTATGTTCCGTTGAGAATATTAGCTTTAAGTGGACTTAGGGTTGGAGAAGTTTTAGGACTAAGATGGAACAATATTAACCTTGATGAAGGCTATTTAAAAGTTGTTGAAGCAATAAATTCTAGGACAAGAAATCAGAAAGAAACTAAAACGATAAATAGCGAGAGAACTATTAAGCTTGATCTTGAAACCATTAACTTATTATTTCAGCATAAAAGCAAGGTTAATCCCAATGAATACGACTTAGTATTTCAGAGTGATGATGGCGAACCACTGAGACATCAAGTAATATTTAAAGCCAAAGAAAGAGTTTTAAAAAAAGCAAATTTACAGCATATTCGTATTCATGACTTAAGACATGGAGCAGGATCAATTTTGCTCGACAAAGGAAATCCCTTAATTTACGTTGCTGGATTCCTTGGTCAAAATCCTGCTACAACAGCAGGAATTTATGGTCATGCGTTAAGAATCGGTGACACTTCGAAACTACTAGATTGACAGATTGACAGACAAATTAAATAATGTTGGTTAATATCAGGGCTTTATGGTGGGGAGAGTTGCTTCGAGTCCTCTCAAACCCACCATAATTCGTCTGAAAACCCGCTAACCATGCGGGTTTGCGGTTTTTTAAAACAGGAAATTCCTGTTTTTTTGTTTATCTGGGGAACAAAAATAACAAAAAAAGAGGGGATCACCCCCTCAACGCCGCCACTAACCGTTTGGTTCCTACCATATTGATGGCTCGTCGTAAATTGTAGGCAAGGAAACTAAGCCCCAGCTCGCCTGTGGTTTTTTCTATGCCCTTACATAACAGGTAATGTGCTCCATGGTACCACTTGACCGTACCAAAAGGATGCTCCGACAGACATAACCGTAATTTTTGCATTGGAATGTCATCGCGAATATGTAGAATCACTTTCTTTTTCGTATTGCGTTTGAGAAGCTTGAACGCATTGTAAGGGGTCTCCGACACCGGATACACCTGTAAAGGATGATGGGATGAGCCGTACATCAGAACAGGAATATATTTCGAATCCGGTCCAAATTGAACCACCTTGTAATTCTTTCCCGAGGTGCAGCGGTTGGTGCAAACCCGGCAAGCATGGCGGTTCTGGTAACGGGCATTGCCGCCTCTGTGAGTTCGTACCCGAGTTAAAACACAGCCCATAGGGCAGGTCACCGTATCGTTTTCATGGCGGATAAAACAACTGAGCTGGTCTTGTTCTTGGACTTCAATCTCCATGATGGTGTTTTCGTAACATTGAGGCAGAACGCCGGCTTTAAGACAGCGCTGAATGTCTTCGGGTTTGGTCGAATTTCGATCGTCTTCAGAGATGGTGGCTTCTTCATGCTCCAAAACCAACAGACGCTCATCCTTATCGGTTTTAAGCCCGACATGGGGAATAATCCCGTTCATCACGCATTGCCTGATCTCCTCTTTGTCGTCATACCCTTTATCTGCGGCGGCATGAATGGTTTCTACACCAAAGGTCTCCTTGGTATTCTGGGCAACTTTCGTCAGGTAGTTGTAATCGTTGCAGGAATTAGTCACTTCATATTCGGCGATCAGATGACTGGTTTGATCGACCGCCGTTTGCACGTTGTAGCAACAGGCATAACCGTCTTTGGTCCGCATCATTCGGGCTTCGGGATCCGTGGTTAAGAGCTGCGTTTCTTCGGATTCCTTTAATTCCTGTAAATAGGTTTCATACAGTTCCTGACGCTTTTTTAGTTCGGCCAATTTTTCTTTAATTTCGCCGGAAGCGTATTTTGCGGTTCCCGGATCATCCTGATCAGCTTGATCCAGAGCGTTAAGATAGTTGGTGATGTTTTCTTCGATACGCAAGAGTTTTTTCTTTAAAATTTCTTCATTATACATTTTCTTGCGACCGTTGACGGCTCTGAATTTGGAGCCGTCGATGGCAATAAGTTCCCGTTCATAGAGTTTAAGATCCAAGCATATTTTAACAAACGCTTTAAAGACGTGTTTGAGCGCTTTAGCATTGTCTTTGCGAAAGTCGGCGATGGTACGGAAATCGGGTGTGAGGCGGTTTAGAAGATAGAAGAGTTCGATATTGCGTCCGCATTCGGTCATCAGTTTCCGGCTGGAGCGGATACGGTTAAAGTAACCGTAGACGTAGAGTTTAAGGAGGGCTTTGGGATCATAGGGAGGCCTGCCGGTGGCAGCCGGGTGGGCATGGGTAATTCCGAGTTCAGAGAGGTTGAGGTGGTCGATAAAGGCATCAATAACACGCACCGGGTTATTTTCATCGATTAGTTCCTCCAGGGTTGAGGGGAAGAGATGTTGCTGGCTTCGATCTTCGCCGGAGATGTATCCCATAGTGACCTCCAATAAACGGAAATAAGGTGTTTATAGGAGTATTATAGCATAAAATGGAAAATAATGGAATACATCTAAGGGGTTTTCGGACAGTCTGACCATAATTCGTCTGAAAACCCGCTAACCATGCGGGTTTGCGGTTTTTCAAAACAGGAAATTCCTGTTTTTTTGTTTATCTGGGGAACAAAAATAACAAAAAACCTAAACTCCCGCGAATTTTATAACATACATCTCAAAAAGAAAAAAAATGCGGAATTAGCGGAAAATAGTGGTTGCTTTTCCCGCCTCTGTATATTATAATTATAATATACAGAGGCGGGGTGACTGACTATGGCTTTAAACCCAAACAACAAAGTGCCTTTACCTGAGCGCGGGATTATTAAGTGCAAGAATAAAGGAACGACATACATATACCACATCACCCGTAATTACAGAAACGTTAAGGGTCAGCCGACTAACGATAGAATATCCATTGGTAAACTTGATGAAGAAAGCGGTATGCTCCTCCCCAATAGAAACTATTTTGAGATTTATGCTCCAATGGACGCACAAACAACACCTTCTGAAATCGAATCCATCAAAAGTTGTGGCGTCACATTTGTTGTGGATGGGTTGTTGAAGGAACTTGGGCTGATTGACGTCATGCAAAAAAAGTTTCCAAGGCACGCCCATCAGATCATAGCCCTGGCGGAGTACATGCTCTGCGAGGGTAATGTTATGTCCTATTATGAAGATTGGTGCGATGAAGTCTATCCGCACGGGGGCGTTAAGCTTAGCTCTGCGGACATTAGCTGCGTCTTTCAGGCCATAGACTACAAAAGCCGGATGGAATTTTTCAGGATCTGGATTTATGCGAAGAGTCCCGGCGAATATATCAGCTATGATGTGACGTCTGTATCTTCTTACGCGAAGGGTATAGAAGCTCTGGAATGGGGATATAATCGGGATAAAGAAAGCCTGCCGCAGTTAAATTTGGCGATGTATTATGGTCAAGAGAGCATGTTGCCGCTCTATTATTGCGTATATCCCGGGAGCGTGCCGGATAAGACCCATTTGGAATACATGCTTCGGGACAATACCCTGATCGGGTGCCGCAAAGGGATAAAATATGTCCTGGACAGAGGCTTTTTCACATCGGACAATCTGCAACTCATGAACAAAGCGGGCGCTCGTTTCATTATCAGCGTGCCAAATTCAAGCCTCTTTGCCAAGGATCTGATTGATAAATACCAAAACCAGATTGTCAACAATTCCGAATGTAAACTTGGCAAAGACCTTCCTTACGCCAAGGCGGTCATACGGGAAGACTTTGGGATGCGCGTTAAAGCACATCTCTACTACAACCCGGCTAAAGCGGCCGCGGAAGAGGCGTTATTGTTTGGCGAAATCGAGCGGCGTGAACGCGCTTTGAGCGAAATGCCGGAACCGCCGGCGAGACATCTTCATTATGACCGGTATTTCAAAATCAACCGATCAAAGGATGGGGGCGTTGGTTTCATACGTGATACTGAAAAAATCAATACCATCATATCACGGCTTGGTTTCTTTATCCTCGTCGAAACTGATTTCAAAATGTCGTCACTCGAAGTTCTTACGACCTATCGGCAAAGAGATGTTGTCGAGAAATCTTTTGACGATTTAAAGAATGAACTCGACATGAAGCGTCTTCATTGCCATAGTGACGAAACTGCCGAGGGGAAGATGTTCGTAGCTTTCTTTGCGCTGATACTAAGATCCTGCTTACAAAACAAACTTCGGGATTATATGTCCGAAACTAATTTGACTTTATCGTCGGTTATGAAGGAGCTTCGAAAAATGAAGTATGTTCATACACTTGAGGGGAAAAGGCTACTTTCGCCGATAACGAAAAAACAAAGGGATATCCTGACAGCCTGTGGTTTGTCCTCACCCGATGTTCATGCTTGGCTTTCTACTGTTTTGATATAGAACCAATCTGTATATTATAATTTTACGGGAGTTTAAGTTTTATTGAAAAACATCATTTTGCGCATGAAATGAAAACACCAAAATCAGCGCTCAAGGCTGTTTTTGCAATTATTTGAGGTTTGGTGTGCCGCTTTACTTGACTTATGTGCCATTATCGGACCCACAGGATTCACCCTAGCGATATAATTTTGCTAGCTTTTTACTAACTTTATTAAGAATTGTTTTGTCTTGTAACAGACCAATTTTAAGACGTTCATATACTATAAATGATGTATTTGCTACAAAGTGTCCCATCTGTGGATCAAAACTAAAATACGAGAATAATAAGAACTATGGTTTAGGACTATATATGTGTACCAATGATCCTGAGATCTGCGACTTTATAAGCAATAATAAAAACATGCTTGCTGATATATATAAATGCCCTGAATGCTCTGACGGATATATGATCGTTAAGCCGGGTAAAGAAAGTGGAACGTATTTCTATGGCTGCACAAACTTCAGAAAATCCCCTTCATGCCGAGCGGTTGCCCAAATTGACCTTCATAAAACTTAGTTGAACCTTGTTGCATAGATATTCTAGATGGCATAAGTACTAAAACTTCTAAAGGTTAGTTAATTATTTTACATACTTCCGGAATGTTTCCCGAATTTGTGTCCGGATGAATCCGAAATACTCATTTTAGCATTTAGGCTATTTTGTACATATACCTTTAGGATAACAACAAATCCAACAAAAAGCATTGTACAGAGGCCAGCAAGTCCTGCCGTTTGACTGATATCTTTTACATTCCAAAGCTGTCCATTAAAAGCGGTAATAGTTTCTGCTGGAATACAGAGGCCTTTGATCAAGAAGCTTAGCGGCCATGTCAAATATAGGCAGACGAATTGTGCCCAATACCCTTTTTGGAAAACAAACCCCGGGGTGGTAACTGTTGACTTTTTCGAAATATATAAAGCAAAGATAAGATACATAGTAAAAACACAGAGAAACCAGCCAAGATAATTGGATAAGGGAACACCAAAATAAGCGCCGCCTTCGAGCCACTCCCAGTGATGCGACATGGTAGACATGTAGGGGTCGATGACCAGATCCCACATAACCATAAGAAACATAGCCGTCAAAGGTTGTAAGAGAATATATATTCCCGATACGCGATTTTTGAAGTAATCGATCACTACGCCGGATAAGGTCCAGCAAATATAGATCATCTGAAAATAAGCAATATTGATGATTAACGGAGTATACAGAAATTTCGGTCCTAAAGAGTCGGTATAATGATAATTGCCGAAGGGAAAACCGGTACAAATACTTGTATTTTCGTAGATATTACCGATGATAAAGACCATAACGAGAAATACGGAAAAATCCCGGAGGCCATAACGCTTGTAAGCGTGATAAAAAGTAAACAAAATACTGACGATAACAAGCATTGCCGGACCGTTTAAATTGAAAAACTCGCTGAAACTTAATCCTTGAACAATAGCCACCCCTGCTGCAAGAGCAACCAATAACCATAATAACCAGTAGCCCTTAATTTTGTCGTTCGAAACCATTTCACACTCTCCTTTCATTGATGTAACAAATGTAACGTATGCAACATGTGGTTTATATGTTACATTTGATACATCAACAGTATAGAATTTGAGAAAACCTGAGTCAATCAAAAAGTTAAGTTATCATTGCAAAAGTGACAGAAAGGGTGATTGTGTTGCAAGATAAGGTCACGGTTAATAGACAGGTGGCGAGAACGAGGGAATGGATATTCTCGGCTTTGATTCAATTATTAAATAAACAGGCGTATGATGAGATCAGTATCTCCCAGATCACAGACAAGGCTGGAGTTGCGCGCCAAACTTTCTACCGAAATTATCAGAATAAAGACGACATTATCATTAAATATATCGATACAATTTTCGATGAATTTGTTACTGAAATAAAAATAATGCAAAATGCCGAGGATGTATCGGCTGTCTATACGTTGTTTTTTCAAGTGCTCCTGCGTCATAAATCAGAGTTAATGGCTATTAAAGAAGCCTCTTTGGATCATTTATTATTTAATGTATTTTGGAGCTACCACCGAGTTTTTTTGCAGTTTTTTTATGTTGATAATCAAGAAACAAACCAAACCTTTAATGAGTACTTTATAAAATACCAGCTTGGGGGCATTATTTCTATCATTCTGGAATGGTTACAAAACAGTATGCAATCAGAACCGGAAGAGCTCGGAATGATTATTGATAAAATAACGCAGCCGTTTAAACATCAGGTATCTTATCTTCCGATGCTGCTTCACAATATTAAGTAATTCCGGCAATATATATTTTGTTATTTTTTTCAAAAGAGTATTGACAAAACCTAGTCTTAACATTTACTTTATAATTATAAGGTTAAGTGAGGAGATGTGAACTTGGCAAAAGGTTTGGTAGAAAAAGTATATTTGTATAACCGCGCATTGTCTGAACCCCAAAGAATTAAAATAATGAAGATTATTTGCTCTGCAGAAGAAAACACCGTCTGTGTTACGGATATAGCACGACTTCTTGGCATATCCCAGCCTGCAGTCACCAAACATCTGAAGATCCTAAATGATGTTAGTTTGATTAAAAGAAAAAGGATTGGCTCCAATGTATTTTATACGGCGAATATTGAGTCGATCAAAGATTATAAGGAAGTGTTGGAGTATTCATTTATCCAGGGATTTAAGCCCTGTCGCTTTGGCTACGATTGTGATAATTGTCCGCATAAGGAAACGTGTGCGTAACGGCATTTTTTTACCTTAACGAATAACCATATGGTTATAAAGTTTAATGGCGAAAGGCGGTCACTATGAAAAGAAAAACGATTATTGTCGGCGGAGGGATGGCAGCAATGTCCTGTGCATTGCGCTTAATGGAAAGGGGGGAGGATTTTCTTCTTGTTACGGAGGTATTGGGAGGAAGAGTCATGTATTCATCCCATGAGGATGTGAATTATGGCGCTTATTTCGTCATGTCCAATTACCGGCATGCTAAAAATATTGTTGAAAAAAACGGTCGCATCAACCCTTTAGATGCTTGCTTTCACAATAATGAAAGAGAACGCTTTTCGACTTTGAGCTGGCATACACTGGCGAGTCTTCCGCAATTCCTAAAATTTCTATCGGCATTACTGGAATTTCGAAAACATTACGAAGCATACAAGCAACGGTGCCTGGAGAATCCTCAAAAGGAAGCACTTGCTGATGATCCTTATTTAAAAAGACTCTTTCATTTACCTGCAGGTGATTTTATTAAAGAGAAGAAATTTGAGAAAGTTACAGCGGATTATGTATCGAAATTCGCCTATGCCTGTACCGGTGCTGACATAAATACAATTACTACTATGGATTTTTTAAATGTAAGTTTAGGTTTGGTATTGCCGATTCATCAAATAAAGTTTGACTCAGAAGCAATGGCTGCCAAACTGGGCGATCATCTCGTTTTTGATACAATCACGGATATCGTCAAAGGTACCGATGGCTATACTCTCACAGGAAGTACAGGAACAACTTTTGAAGCGAAGAATATTGTCGTCGCGACTCCTGCGGCAGTGACCCAAAAACTGCTCAATCTATCGGAGATTAGGGAAGCTTGCAGGATTTATGTCTATCATGTAGCGGCAACGCTAAAACCGGAGTTTCGGAAGCGGGGTTTAAATCTGTTTCCCGCTACCTCAGAGTTTATTTTGATTGCGAAACAAAAAGATGGGACATATTTAATATACTCCCGTGAAAACGATGTGAATTTATCAAAATTATGTCTAAAATGTGAAATGATTGGCTACAAAGATTGGGACAAAGCAATGTATGTCTATGGAAGAGCCTATATGGAACAGGAGTTAGAGAAAGGACTTTATATTGCCGGCGACCATAACGGTCTAGGACTTGAACCAACATCTATATCCGGGATTTATGCTGCGAATAAAATTATTCAGAGTAACTGTTAAACAGAATAAAACGCAATTAAAATAAGCGCTTATTATGAGAGGTAGTTGGAGATATGACGTTCTTAGAATTATTTTGGCATTCTCACCCTGTATTATTTATTATTATTGGTATTATTCTGCTTGGAATAATTGTTCTATGCGGCTTGCTTTATTTTGGTCTGAGCAAACCGCCTACGGCAGAGGAAAAGAAAAAGTGGTATCCCGGAGATGATCTTTTGGGTAAAGAGCCCCATCATATGCGCGGCGGGCTCGCTGTAACGGTAGATGCACCAAAAGAAAAAATTTGGCCATATCTTGCACAGCTGGGACAGCGCAGGGCGGGGTTCTACAGTTTTGGTTGGCTGGAACGCCTCTTTGGCTTTCATATCTATAATGATTATCGGATTGTTGAGGAATGGCAGCATATGGCACCAGGCCAATTTGTTTTCTACCATCAGAATGGCATTGGCTCCGAAGTGATTAAGGTTAAGGAAGGAAGCTATTTTACCAGCCTTTCCGATTCCCGCAGGCCGTCAAAATATCAGTTTGCCATTGCGTTTGTGCCGCCATTTAAGCTTAAGTTTTTTGCTTGGAGCTGGAATTTTATCTTGGAGGATATCGGTAACGGGCAAACCCGTTTTCACACACGCTGTGATGCGGCATTTGCTCCGTATACCAAATTACGCTGGCTTCTAGTCGCGTTTTTTATGGGAATTCCATCTTTTGTTATGTGCAAAGGAATGCTATTGACCATTAAGAAAATTGCCGAAGGTAAAATAAAAAAGAAATTTGCGTGAATAAAAAGCAACGTCTTCAATAGGCAGCATCATCATGCTGTCTATTGAAAAAAGGCGGTTTAATGAATGAAAAAAGCTTTTAGCGATGTTGAACAAAGCGTGCACAGTGTCCCTACCAAGAAACTTGCGCTGAGGAATAAATTTTCTTTAATATAACAATATGGTTATATTCTTAAAAGATTAAGACCTACATCGGCAAGGTAAATTTATATGGAAGTACTTTACGATAATAAACACATAGAACAAACATTTTAGAGGAGGGTATTTATGAAATCATCCAATGATAAAAAAATCCCCGCTTATAAAACCAATCTGTACGTGCCCCATAAAAATGGACTTGGAATCAAGAATTGGATTATTGATCACACGAGTGCCCACGCCTATAGCTGGAAGTTTTACCTGGGTGTATTTAAGTTGATTCTTAAAGGAAGCAAACTCATGAAGTATCCTGTCTTGGGGAAAATATACAAGACCCTGATGATGCTTGGTGATGAAAACAAGCACACCTCGGCAACTATATATAATCTAAATGTTGATGTTTCCAAGGAAGGGGAATCCGTTGTTGTCCCAGCCGATTTAGTGAAGGATGCGATTAAGCAGGCAAGTTATATTGCCTCCATGAAAACATGTCTATGCCGTGATTCTCAAAGTTGTAAGGATTATCCGCTGGAAGTATGCTGTTTATTCTTAAGCAAAGGGGGCAAAAGGGTCATTGACCATGGCATCGCCTATGAGATCTCCAAAGAAGACGCATTAAAGAGAGTAGACGAGGCTGCCAAGCTCGGTCTTATCTGCCAGTCGCTGTGGGTTGAGGTAGAACAATTCATCTGGGGGTTTTCTAATGAAGAAATGGGAAGCTTTGTAGAAGTATGTTTTTGCTGTCCGTGCTGTTGTGTTGGGTTTAACCTTTCCCGCAATGCAACAAGAGAAATTAAAGAACGTTTTCGTCCAACCGGGTGGACAGCTGTTGTTGACGCGGATAGGTGTATCGGCTGTGGTGACTGCTGTCCAACTGGGATTTGTCCGCAGGAATGTATTTCAGTTGTTGACGGAAAGGCACAGATTATTCAGGATTACTGTGTCGGCTGTGGGATGTGCAAAGTAAGATGTCAGTACGATGCTATCAAAATCTTAAATACTCAGCCGATGCTTGGGAGTATGAAGGAATACTTTTGTAAAGAAGGCGGTTTGGACTTAAAGTTTTAGAGGCTATCTCTCTTACATGGGAGGAATTACGATGCATGAATTGGCAGTGACTAAAAGTATTTTAAAACTGGTGCTCAATGCTGCCCGTGAAATTAAGGCGAAAAAAGTGCAGGCCATCTATCTGACCGTCGGAGAAATGCGCAATCTGGAGCAGGATTGGATCCAAAGATATTTTGACTATATCAGCGCAAACACGCTTGCAGAAGGAGCCCGCATTGAGGTAAAAAAAGTTCCGGTAGTATTTCACTGCAAACAATGCGGGCAGGAATTTTCAGCCGATATTCATCAAGAGGCAATGATTCATTGTTCTCATTGCAGCAGCCTGGACTACTCTCTTCTAACCGGGCTGGAACTTGTTGTCGAAAATATGGAGGTAATCTGAGAAATATGGTGGTGCAAGAAAATGTCAGTAAAGTACAGAATGATCTTATATTTTGTTGTAATGCAAATAATTATAAGCTAATGGAGTAAAGTAAAAGCTTTTCTCAGAGAAGTCGTCAATAATAACTTTATATTATTTGTGTGCACCTTTTAGCGCTATATGATACAGTTTAGCGTAAATCGAATAGCGCCAAATTGTATCAAAATCTTAGTCTATAGACATAATTCGTCTAAAAACCCGCTATTCATGTGGGTTTGCGGTTTTTTAAAACAGGAAATTCCTGTTTTCTTGTTTATCTGGTAAAATGTACCCAATAAAATGGACAGCTAGAGTTTTCAAAACCCTTTATTTTAAACAGGCCGAGTTTTGAAAAACCCTTCATTTTGGACAGATGGATTTTTAAAACCCTTAGCCTTGGACAAATAACGGTTTTGATTCCAATTCAGACAGGTATTACAATAAAACTGAACTGAATTGGAGGAACACTGGATGGCTAACAAGAAATTTACTGAAGAAGAAATGAATCATCTCCGAGCAAGTCCTTATGTTTTAGATGTAAGTCCCAGCATTGTGCATTTTTCAGTTAAATTCAAAGAATTGTTTTGGAATTCAATACAAGAAAGGAAAGAGCCACGAGATATTGTAATTGAACTCGGCATTGATCCAGATATTCTTGGCGAATATCGTGTAAATGGATTGAAGAGCAGCCCTTCCCACTAAAAAAATGGTACTATGGCTTCTGCTGACATCTCGCAATTCGTTGTTACTACGCGCCCTTTCGAATAGGTCTACTTGTCCGCGTTTGCGAGATATCCCCGGGTACTCACACATTCTTTCTCCTCATCTACCTGCCTCATTTACTGCAAATGATTCCGTGTAGTTTTTGGGGTTTGACTTGATCTGGAGCCTTGCCCTCATTTGCAGCCTGATGAGATTTCTGTTCGTCAGGCCGAAGATTTGCTTTCACCTTTCTCCAGATTCCACCTCACGATGGACACCCTTGGTGTTCAGCTATACTCTTCCCGCTACCGAGTGGGTTCGGGACTTTCACCCTTTAGAACGTGCGCTCACCGGGCGCAAAGAAGGATAAAACATGTAGCGTGGCCGCTTTATGTTTTATCAATAATTACGTATTGATGAGTTTATCAAAAATGAGAATGACAAGATTTACTTTACACTGTCCTGCAAGATTATATGAAAATGAAAAAGAGTTGTTTCATGAACGATCTTTTGAACTATTTTTTAATATCTTCCGATGTCTCTGGCAATTGTATAGGCCGTTGCGTTTGCTGCATTCACATTCATAGGCTCTACACAGTCTCCAATTTGGAAGTACAGCGGGGCACAGTTTCTCAGCGCATTGGCTTCATCCCGTAACGGGATCATTCCCAATGCATAGAGTACGGTATCGGCTTCGTACAACTTCTGGCTGCCGACTTCAAGACTCTCATCCATTTTTCCTGCCGTAATGACGGACTGTAAGATACCTCGTTTAATGGTTTCGGATAGGGGAGCGATAGAGAAATTATCCCCGACAAACTCGCCGATAACCCCTCGCTCATTGATTTCTGCCGCCTTGGTGGAGGTGATGATTTCAATGCCATATCGTTTTATTTCATTTTGAATGGCCATGGAATGAATGACATTTCCGGAAAAGTTTAAGCTGTTGGCCATTTCCATAATGGATACTTTTTTGCCCAGACCCGAGAGGTAGATGGCCAGTTCGATACCGGAAAGTCCGCCGCCGAGAACCATGACTTTATCGCCGACTTCTTCCGCATGCATATAAGCATATTCCGCATCCAAAACGTTTTTTCCGTCAATCCCAGGAATCTTCGGTACGATTGGGCGAGCCCCAAATGCTGCAATAATGACATCCGGCTTGGTCTCTTCTGCCAGAGCAGGCGTAACGACTGTATTCATGCGCAGATCGATATTCTCCGCTGCTTTAATCAATTCTGCTTGCTGATCGAGGTATTTCTGTAAATTCTGTTTAAACGGAACTTTTAGTTCACAGCGTAACGCGCCGCCAAGCAGATCGGTTTTTTCACAGAGAACGACTTCATGTCCGCGTTCGGCAGCTGTGAGTGCTGCCTGCATGCCTGCTACTCCGCCGCCTGCAATCAGAATTTTCTTTTTATGTTTCACAACCGGATCCGCATAGCGACTTTCTCTCTCAAACCAGATTTCCGGATTGATCGCACAATAGGTGGAAAGTTTCATAAACTGACCGGAGAAACATTCGAAGCAGCGGATACATTTGCGGATTTCTTTCTCACGTCCAGTTTGGGCCTTGAACGGTGTATCCGGATCAGCGATAAGCTGACGGCAGAGCATTACAACATCGGCTTTGCCCGAAGCAATAATCTCTTCCATCAATGCCGGTTCGGCGATTGCACCAACAGTCGCAATTTTTGAATACTTGACAGCCTTTTTAATCTCGGCCGCATACTTGACATTCACGCCGTCTTCAAGAAACATACTTGGATGCGTGGTCGTAAATACTGTGGGGGCTTCATGGGCACCAACAGAGACATTAATCAGATCGTAATGACCATCGAGCTGTTTGGCAATTTCAGCACCGTATTCGATGTCATAGCCGCCTTCAAAGACTTCTGTACCGCTGACCCGTACGCAGATCGGGAATCCCTTACCACATTTTTTCTTGATGTTAGCTGCTATCGCATTAACAAAGCGCGCCCGGTTTTCCATAGAGCCGCCCCATTGGTCTTTTCGGTTGTTTTCAGGTCCGAGGAACTGGTTAAATAACCATCCGTGACCAGCATGGAGGGTCACCATACCGTAGCCGCAGTGTTTGGCCATCTGGGCTGCATCGCCAAATTTTTCAATCGTATCAAGAATGACTTTTTCAGGCATTTCAGGGATGTCCATGCCCAGTCCGTTTGTCATCGCAAAAGCGCCATAGATATCATTGCCCAGACCCAGCTTGCTGAAATACGCATTGGCACCGGCGTGCTGAAGTTCAATATCAGCAACCGCGCCGTGCCGGCTGATAAGCTGAGCAAGACGAAAATGCGGTGCAATGGCATGCGGATCATCCAATCTGATGGTCGGACCTACTGCACCTCTGGCATTATCCGCCATGGCAGAACCGATACAGACCGTTGCCACGCCACCTTGTGCTTTTCTTTCAAAAAACGCAAAAAAATCATCACCCGGATGCATGTTTTCGGACGGATAATATTCCAATCCGATTGGGGCAGAAAAAATTCTGTTTCGAAACTGCGTATTACCTAAGACAATAGGTGTGAAAAGATTCTCATATTTTTTCATGTTTCCCTATGCGAAGACGATTACTTCGCGCCTCCTTATTTTTTTTTGTTGTAAGGCAACTGAATTTATGTCGAGTCTTTGCTTCATAATAATTATAGCCATAAAATAAATGTCGTAATAACACAAATAAACGATACCCTTATAAGTATAACTTCTAAGATGTCTTTCATACGCATTGACAGCTAAGGTTCTTGTCAACAAAAAATCCAGACAATCAATTCGCGACCGTTATGGTGTTCTTTTCTCCGGCCGGCTGTTCATCAGCTTTTCATAATCCATAAATTTAAAGGTCAGCTGAAGATGAAATAGTGTATCGGGATCATTTAAATTGATGTTTGTCAGATTTTCAATTTTATTGAGCCTGTAAAGAAGGGTATTTCTGCTGATATACATTTGTTTCACTGTGGCCATTTGATTGTTTTGATGATTGATAAAGGTCCGGAGGGTTCGGAGAAGCGCACTTTGATGTTTGGCATCATACTCTTTCAGGATGGCGACAGATGGATGGTGATAGGACTGTATATTTTCATTTTGCTGACAGTAGTCCAGAAAATCATAGAGGGCGTAATGAGAATACGGGTAAATACAACATCCGGGTGCGACTAAGGAACCGAGTTTAATGGCCTGAAGGCTTTGCTGATAGAGTTTGGCAGTATCCAAGATATTGTGGGTGCTGTCGCTCAAGCCGCAGCACATATTCCATTCTCGGAGCAGAGCGATCAGCTGGGTCTCTTTTTCGCTGTCATACGGAAAATCGGTATACTTGCTGATTAAGGAAACGATACCTTTGTCATAAAGCAAACTGTTGCTAAATGGTAAAATCACGTTCAGTTGATCGCGGATTTTGGAAAGTTGTTCATCCACGAGAAAGCGGGATTCGATTGGCTTGAGCGTTAAGACAAACAGAAACTTGTCAAATAAGCCCAGACTGAGGTTTCTGTTCTTCAACATTTGAAGGTTATCAATTTTGTTTTCCAACAAGTCGACAATGAGTTGAACATCCATCGTCCCGTTGTTGAAATTCACATAGCCATTTTTGCTCATCTCGATGGCAAGATAAGGACATATTGCCTCGATTAGATCCAGCGTACCTTGGGTGATCGTATGGTCGTACTCATAAACCTGAATGATCCCAATCTCTTGATTGCCTTTAATAATCACATTTGAAGCGACACGGTATTGCATCCCTTCCATATAAAATATGAAAGGGGTTTTATTGATGGCGCTGAGCTTCGCTTGTTCCTTAAGATAGTAGGAGGTATTGCCCTCCATTTCCAAATAGCCTTTGATCTCAGTATCAAGCCAATATTGTTCGTTGATGGCATGATTTTGGGAATGAGATAAAAGTTTAAGTCCTCTGGCAAAAACAGCAACAGGATTCATCAGGCAGGCTGCAATCGCATCGGTGAGACTTTGTAATCCGGCGTCATCCCTGATTAGAGTCAGCAGATGCTCAAATACAACACGATAATTTAAGATAATGGTTTGGATTTCTGCTGACAACGTTTTTGGATCCCAGGGACTTTCAAGGACTTGTACAGACTGGTTGTTTAACATGCGACCGGTGTAATACCAAACGTTATTCTGGAAAAATAAAAGACTTGCCGGCATCATATCGGCTAAAGCAGTTAAAAGATCAGGTCGTAGCAGGATGTATAATAGTTTATCATTATAAGCCCGAAGAGGTGCATCGAGTAAAACAACGCCTTGGATATCACATAGATCTGCAGGAAACAAGGCGTTGTTACCCATCGTATGATGGTCGAGTTTATCCAAGATCATTGGAAATGTAATTTTCATTATATCACCTGACCGTCTATTTATTGTTTCTGGGACATAGTATGTATCGTTATTATACACCCGTCTGTGCACGTTGGTTTCATAACCTGAAAAGCCTATTATATCTACATTTTAGTACAAAATGTTCAAATTATCAATGCGAATTTTAGGCGAAGTGTGAATCGTCTTTATCCCTTTATTCCATTAAAATATAATTTACAAAAATCTATATTACTCTGTAATTTCTTATTTTTTCAAATCAAATTAGGAGGGGAAAAAATGTCTGAAGAGAGAGCGATTTCGTGTCGATGTCATCTCTGTGGTTCAAGCCATTGCGGCGTCAGCGTTTATGAGAAGGACGGACAAATCACCAAGGTCTTGCCGGATCCTTTGTGGCCCGGTTCTGCAGCATACTGCGCCAGGTTGAACAACCAAGGCAAAGCGGCTATCGAGTACCATTACCATCCGGATCGTCTGAACTTTCCGATGAAAAGGATCGGTGAAAGAGGAGAGGGTAAGTGGGAGATTATCTCCTGGGATCAAGCCTTGGATGAGGTCGCAGCGAAGCTTCTGGAAATCAGAGATAAATACGGTGCGGAAGCAGTCGGCGGTATTACCGGCACAGCCCACTATCCGGACTATACTTGGCCGAAGACCCGATTCCTTAATCTGTTTGGCAGCCCTAACAATTTAGGGAACGAACAGATTTGTCACGGACCCCAGACGAAAGCGTATGAAACCACACTGGGATGGGCCGGTCAGCTCTATATGGTTCCGGGTCTCACCAAATGTATCGTCCTTAACTCTAACCAGAGAGAATCAGCCCCACCCACATTTGCAGGGGTTGAGGCCATCAAGGCCGGCGGAGCGAAAGTCATCTCCATTAACCCCCGCTTCAGTGATGTATCACGGCTGTCTGACGAGTATCTCATGCTCAGACCGGGCACCGACGGTGCACTCTATTTAGCCTGGTTAAATGTTATTATCAATGAAGAACTCTATGACAAGGAATTTGTGGAGAAATGGGTCGTCGGATTCGAAGAACTGAAAGAATTCGTTCAAGCCTGGACACCTGAGAAAGCGGCTGAAATCACCTGGCTGACGGCGGATAAGATCAGAGAAAGCGCCAGGATTTATGCGACGAATAAACCGGCGCGCATTATTGCGATGCAATCGTATGACGGCCAGGCACCCAACGGCTTCAGAACATTAAGAGCCGTAGCTATGCTGGAAGCCATCACCGGCAATGTGGATGAGTCCTGTTTCATCCTGGGGCCATACTCCAATGATAAATTGGTTGATGATTACGAGATGGAACTCAATGAACTTTTGCCCGAGTCTCAGAAGAAGAAACAGGTCGGGGGGGATCGTTTCAAGGTTCTGGGATATGTCGGCTGGGATATGCTTGGCGAATACCAGAAGAAACGGTTTAACACCAAAATGTACGCCTACTGGTCAAATCAGGGTCATGCGCCGATGGTTTGGCGTCAGATCCTGACGGAAAAGCCTTATCCGATCAAAGCCCTTACCTTGACCGGATGCGGTGCTCTGACTAAATTTTCAAACCCTAAGTTAATTTACGAAGCCTTTAAGAAACTGGATCTTCTTGTTGTTGCCGACTTCTTCCCCAATGCGAATACCTCATTGGCCGACTACGTCTTCCCTATGTCAGACTGGATGGAGAGAATGTGTCTGGAAACCTCCATTGCCCATCTGATGGGACTTCTTTCCGGCGGTTTGAACGCGGTGGAACCGATGTATGAACGCCGCAGTGACTATGATTTCTGGCGTGGTCTGGCCGTTCGGTGCGGACAGGAAGAACACTGGCCGCAGAAGACACTGGAAGAGGTTTATGACTACCGGTTATCGCGCCAGGGAATGACCTTCAGACAGTTTGTGGATGAAAAACTGATGGACAGCGGTGAGTTGGAGTTCCATAAATATGAGCAAATCAATCCAAAGACAGGCGAACAATTTGGCTTCGCCACACCATCCGGCAAAGTGGAATTCAAATCAAGCCTGCTGGAGAAAATGGGATACGATTCGTTAACACACTATGAAGAGCCAAACTTCAGCCCTATCAGCACACCGGACTACGCTAAGAAATATCCGTATATCCTGATTACAGGCGCCAGAGTTCAACCCTTCTACCATTCTGAGCACCGTCAGATTCCATCCCTGCGTAAAATGCGTCCCGATCCGATCGTCGAAATGAATCCGATCCTGGCTCAGAGCTTAGAACCGCCCATTGCCGACGGCGACTGGGCCTATATCGAAACACATCTGGGACGGATTAAAATGAAAGCCAAACTGACCACGGCACTTAACCCGAATGTAGTTTCCGCCGATCATAACTGGTGGTTCCCGGAAAAAGATGCTAATGAGCCATCCTTGTACGGCGTATGGGAATCCAATATCAACGTCTGTCTCGATGATGATCCCGATATCTGCGGACCGGAACTGGGACAATATACGAATAAAAACGCCATGTGCAACATCTATAAAGCATAAGACAGAGCACTTCCGACCATAATGACGGGGAAGGCTGTATTAACCTCAGCCTTCCCTATTAATATCATCTTTGGTATCATCTATATATACTTTAATAATTTAAGAACGGTATGTTACAAACAAACATGGGTTTATCTGCATTGCGTTGTGGTTTTGTTATGAAAAATATCCAAGGAAAATAGTTATAAGTGCAGGACTATCTCGACGATTAACCTCTAATCGAACTGCGGCAAAGTCGGATCCGATTTGGCGTGCACTTATTGCTGGAAAAGAGGCAGATATGTTAAAAGGAATACAATTGGAAAACTTCAAAGCTCATAAGAATACCCGTCTGGAATTTTCCAAATTCAATGTACTTACGGGTTATAATTCAGCCGGTAAGACGTCGGTGCTTCAGTCTCTTGTTTTTCTGAAACAGAGTTTGAGTCGGAAAGAAATTGTTTATAATGATTATCTTTTAAAGTTAGGCGATTTCCGAGAAATCGTTCAAACTCATGACACCAGCCTTCCTGTTGGGATCAACGTGATCCTGCAGGAGGAAACCGATATGCTGGGTTACAATGTTAAATTGACCGAGGATGGGACCGCAGAAGACTTCTTTGTCAACGGGGACAGAGCATGGTGGTGGGACAGCAAGGCACCGCATGTGATGGAGCCTTCCGGACGCCTGTTCCTGCAGCAAGCCGCCAGCGGTTTTGGGGGCGGTGAGTATTCGAATTTTGAGCCTGCATATCGGCAAACGGTCGGTGCTTATCAGAAAAAGGTTGCCGAATGGTTCGAGAATATGCTTTATCTGTCGTCCAACAGGGGCTTTACGAAGTACAGCTATCCGCTGCTTGCCGGATCGCCCTCCCCGGATGAAGTGGCCAAAAGGGCCGGCGACCCGTCGCTCTTGGAAGAGTGGCTCTCAAACCTTATCTTATATCGGATCAACGAAGCAAAGCGGTATCCGGCGATGAGAAAACAACTCGACCTTATGACAGAAAGGCTGTCCAGGCTTGGTGTCAATATTAATCCATACGTCATGGGGGGGCCCAGTGTGGTTATTGATCTGACGGAGAATGATATGTGGATCAGTGCGGTCAACTCCGGCTATGGCATCAATCAGTTAGTCTCTTCCATTACACTGGGCACGCTCTTGCCTGCAGGAACTTTGGTCATGATCGAAGAACCTGAAATCCATTTGCATCCGGCCATGCAGCGGATCGTCTGCGAAATATTTGCCGACATCGCTAACGAAGGCAAACAGGTCATGATCACGTCGCACTCCGATCATTTTCTGCAGACGCTGAGAAAGCTGGTACTCAAAGGCAGTCTGGCGGAAGACGACGTTAAAGTCTATCATTTCGCTAAAGACGGCAGGGAAACGAAACCTAGAGAAATAGGAATAACCCAAGAGGATGCTTTAAGAGAGATATTTTAATCGGATTAGTCTAAACGATATATTACTAAACGCGGGCATGAGGTGATAATATGTCCCCTAGTTTTGATGATGCCTTTTCGGCATTGAAAAAGGCCCAGGGAGAATTTGAGCAAGCACGCCTGGCGGCAACGCCTGAGCTTAGAGATCCGCACATGCGGATCGCCTTTTCTGATATTTATGAAGCGACACGCATAGCCAATATGCTGTACTTTAATGTCAGGAGAAAGGGGATCACCGAAGGCGGTCTGCTCACGTGGGCAAAAACAGAATTCGAAGACTTTACAAGCACGTTATATATGCAGTATTTTAACCGCGGAGCCTATTCGAAGGCAGATTTCGAGCTGGAATATACCCGCTGGTCTGGCAGGGCGAGAGATTATATTAACAAGCTTGCCAGCGAGGTTAAGCTGGAGCAGATCATTACGCCCGTCCATGCTGTTACAGATGGGAATCTTAATCGTCCTGTAATGAACACAAACTCCTTAAATGAAGGACTGCAGGACAAAGACAAATACGAGACTAGCGGTACGGTCTACATTGTCCCGACGATGACAGGCAACAGGGGCCTTATCGGAATGAAATTTCATGATTATCAAAAACTGCTTGCCCTTGATATTAAAGACGAAGAAGTCACGCTGGGGATCCGAAAAGCGAAATACGGAAATGAATACAGCCAGCAGATACCTGAGTATAAGACTCAAGTAGGCTTGTACACGATTACCGTGGATGGGATGCCCAAACCCCAGCTTGAATTGAGTATCAGGGATGTGGAAGAATTAAAAAAGCGTGGTTTTAACGATATGGAGGAGGTTTCAATATCTATCGGGAAACTGCCGTATAGGGTGCCCAAGCAGCCTACTGCCAGCAGCGAGTTTAAACTTGATCTCTAAATATAGAAATAAATCAATAGAATAATACAATAGAAATAATAGCATAGAAAAAGAACGCAAACATCTTTGAGTGAAAGCCAAGGAAATTTATTATGAAATTGACAGCGATTGATGGATGTTTGCACCTTAACGATAGGGTGAAGACTAAAGGAGCAGCGCCCTAAGTTCTTGGACATCCCGTGCGATCAGCGTTGGCTGCTCCTGTTCCAGCTCATCTTGGGAACCGTATCCATACAGGACACCAATAGAATCGATCCCTATCTCCCGGGCTCCAATCATATCGTGTTTTCTATCTCCAACCATCACGATATCCGGACGGTTTGTTAATTGACACTGACTTAAGGCGAAGGCAATGACTTCGCCTTTTTTTGTACGACTGCCGTCCATATTACTGCCTGCAGTATAATGGATGTATTGGGCCAATTTAAAGTGATCCAGGATTTGAACGGCAAATTCCGTTGGCTTCGAAGTGGCAAGAATCAGTTTTTTCCCGCTCACACAAAGATCCGCCAGCAGTTCAGGGATTAAAGGATATACGACGTTTTCGTAGATCCCTTTAACCCGAAAATATTCACGATATTTTTCTACCGCGGCTACTGCGGCATCATGGTCAAAGTTAAAATAAACCATAAAGGATTCTCTTAGCGGAGGGCCAATAAACTTTTTCAGGCTCTCTCTGTCATCTTCAGTGATACCAAAGTGGTTGAGTGCGTATTGAATGGAATTAATGATACCGTTCCCGGGGTCGGTCAACGTTCCATCCAAATCAAACAAAATCACATTGTAATTATTTACCTCTTTCATACGATCTCCTTTTATATACCGTAGATAATTGGTAATAAGAATTATAGTATACTGCACATATATTTTTTAGTAAAACGTGGCTTGTGCCAATAAACATTATTTATTGACATACCCGACATAGTTTACTATAGTAACGTTGGTACTTTATTTCTGAGGATGGCGATGCAAGATGAACCTAGATTGGCAGAGAAAAGCTCCTATATATGAAGCACTTTTAAAATATAAGGCGATGCGCATCGTTCCTTTTGATGTGCCAGGACATAAGCAGGGAAGGGGTAATCCGGAGCTGCGGGAGTTTCTGGGGGACAAGTGTCTATCGGTCGATGTCAATTCTATGAAGCCGTTGGATAATCTCGGACATCCTGTTTCGGTCATCAAAGAGGCGGAAACCATTGCCGCCGATGCTTTTGGCGCCTACCATGCCTTTCTCATGGTCAATGGAACAACTTCGGCAGTCCAGGCGATGATCATGAGTGTCTGCAAACAGGGAGACAAGGTCATCATGCCTCGTAACGTCCATAAGAGCGCCATTAATGCCTTGATCATAAGCGGAGCGATACCGGTCTATGTTAATCCCGGTGTCAATAAACAATTGGGTATTCCTTTGGGTATGTCAGCTTCAGATGTTGAAAAGGCAATGAAACAGCATCCGGATGCTAAGGCGATATTTGTTAATAACCCAACCTACTACGGTATTTGTTCCGATTTAAAAGCCATTACAGAACTTGCTCATCGTTACGGCATGTATACTTTAGTCGATGAGGCTCATGGAACGCACTTTTATTTTGGAGAAAATATGCCGCTGAATGCGATGGCCGCCGGTGCGGATATAGCTGCTGTCAGCATGCATAAAACGGGCGGCAGTTTGAGTCAAAGCTCATTCTTGCTTATTAATAAGAGCATGAGTATCGGCCATGTTCGCCAGATCATTAATCTCACTCAGACGACGAGTGCTTCGTATCTGCTTCTGTCTTCTTTGGATATATCCAGGCGTAATTTAGCTCTGGACGGGAAAAATATCTTTACAAATGTGACTGCTCTCGCAGAATACGGGCGTGCTGAAATTAACAAAATTGAAGGTTATTATGCCTTTGCCAAGGAACTGATCAACGGGGACTCCGTTTTTGACTTTGACCCGACGAAGCTGTCGGTACATACTCGCGACATCGGGTTGGCCGGCGTCGAGGTTTATGATATATTACGTGATCACTATGACATTCAAATCGAATTCGGAGATATCGGCAATATTCTTGCCATTATTTCCGTGGGGGACAGGGCCTTAGCTCTGGAACGTCTCGTGTCGTCGCTATCGGAGATTAAACGGCTTCACATGAAAGATAAGACAGGGATGTTTGATCATGAGTATATCAATCCGGTAGTTGTCATGGCACCACAGCGCGCATTTTACTCCAATCAGCATTCACTTCCCATTGCGGAGAGTGCAGGGCAAATCAGCGGAGAATTTGTCATGGCCTATCCGCCGGGGATACCCATACTGGCACCGGGGGAGAGAATCACCGGTGAAATCATCGACTACATTATTTATGCTAAACAAAAAGGTAGTTTTCTTACAGGAACGGAAGATATGTCCATCGAAAATATCCGAGTTGTGGAGGAATGAACTATGGAATTATGGTATACGGAGCAGCATACGGAGAATGTCCGCTTTTCTATTCGGGTTGATGAACAGCTTTATACCGGTCAGAGCGAATTCCAGAAGATTGATGTCTTCAGGTCCAAAGAGTTCGGAAACTTTCTTACACTGGATGGACTGATGATGCTTACAGAGAAAGATGAATTTATTTACCATGATATGATGGTTCATGTGCCTATGGCTACCAACTTGGGAGTAAAAAATGTCCTGGTTATTGGAGCCGGAGACGGCGGAAGTGTCAGAGAGTTAACGCGATATACGACGATTGAAAATATTGACATGGTTGAAATCGATAAACTGGTCGTCGATGTGTGTCGTCAGTATTTGCCCACAACTGCCGGCAAACTGGATGACCCCAGGGTCCACCTTTATTTTGAAGATGGCCTGCGTTTTGTCCGTTCCAAAGAGAATCTGTACGATTTGATCATCGTCGATTCGACAGATCCGTTCGGGCCGGGTGAAGGACTCTTTACGAAGGAATTTTACGGGAACTGCTTTAAAGCTTTAAAGCATGACGGAATTCTTGTCAATCAGCACGAAAATCCGTATTATGATACCTATGCCCAAGCGATGCAAAGAGCACATCTGCGTATCCGGGAGTCTTTCCCGATCTGCCGGGTCTATCAGGCACATATTCCCACATACCCCTCCGGACACTGGCTATTTGGTTTTGCATCAAAGAAATACGACCCGGTTGCCGATATCCACGAAGCCGGATGGAATAGCCTCGGACTAAAGACTAAGTACTACAACACACAAATCCATAAAGGGAGCTTTGCGCTGCCGAGTTATGTTTTAGAGTTATTGAACGAGAACATCTGATGATTAACACGGATATGTGCAGATAATCCACCCGTGACACCTAAAAAGGGGCGTACCGAATTTTAGTTTTGGTACGCCCTGTCACTTTATAAGGTTGACAACGCTAATTAATAGGTTATGTATTTAATAAGCCCTGAAGCGTCTCGATATGATGGTATTCGTCCTGAAGATTATGGGTAATGACAGCGAGTGTATCCGAATCCCATGAAGCTGACTGAATAATCTTTTGGTAGTCAGTTACTGCTTTTTGTTCTGTCCAAATTCCAGCCTTAATCATCGCGTTTTTACCCAGTAAACGGCTGGTAAGACCAATAATCATACCGGCGAGCCAGAATGTCCAGCGAAAGGTGCCAGGCCGTGCGCCATATTCATAGAGCTTTATTTGAAAGTCCTGTACATGCGTCATTTCGTTACCCATTGCTTGTATGATGATTTGGTTGAGAGCATTTTTCTGTTTTGTAATCTGAAATTTATAGATATTGACTGCCATAATTTCAAACGTATGCAATTTTTTCAGACCCGACCGGATGTTTGCTAACTGCAAAGGATCAACAGAATCGCACCGAAAGCGTATATCCTGGGGTTCAACGGGTCCTCGAATATGATATGTTTCCATTATGTTCTCCTCCCCTCGAAAAATCTCCTGACACTATTATAGCGATGTATTCGACACGGGACAATATAGCCTATGCCCATTCCCGTCATGTATAATAGGCAATAGGGCGAAAAATACATGAAAATTTTGAAAATAACCGATGATTGGTGGAGTGAAGACGATGATCATTTATGATATTACAAAGATGCTTTTTCCCGGTATGGCTGTATATCCCAATGATCCGGTGTTTCGTATGCGCCAAGTATATTCGATTGAGCAAGACGGTTATACTCTCTCGGAAATTACTCTTGGTTCACATACGGGTACGCATCTGGATGCGCCTTGCCATTGCTTGCCGGGGAAGGAAGGGGTTGATCAAATCCCGTTAGAATATCTTATAGGCCCCGCCAAAGTGATTCAAATCCAAACTGAAGTGATACACGAGGAAGATATTATTGATAAAGGGATTAATCGCGGTGACAGGATTCTATTTAAAACGCAGAATTCACTTCTTAATGATCACGAAAAATTTCAAGAAAAGTATGTCTATCTTTCTGAGGATGCCGCCCGATATCTTGCCGAAAAAAAGATAAAATTAATAGGCACAGATTACTATTCCATCGATGCCTACACCTGTCATGATTATACCTGTCATAAAATACTTTTGGAAGCGCAGATACCAATTTTAGAAGGACTCAATCTTACGGATGTACCCGAAGGAATATATTATCTTGCGGCATTACCACTTAAGATTCTGGGATGTGACGGCAGTCCTGTCCGTGCAGTGCTGCTCCAAGACGAACCCCATTACTCAGAAAGGTGTTCAAGCCCTTGCGTCAGTATACGGTAAACATGATCATCGTTCAAGGAATACACACTGGTTTTCCCTTTGCGATTAATACTGACCAGCTTATTCTGACGAAGGATTCGTAGTTGATGCGAGACTGCGGATTGACTCATTCCCAAAGTGTCGGCTATTTCATTGACATAAAGCTCGTTGTCAAGTAAAGCAAAGAGGATCCGGATACGGGAGACATCGCCAAAAACTTTATAAAAGTCTGCTAATTCCAGAGACAATGCAGTGCCTGGAAGGTTATGCCTGGCTTTTTCCGAGCCGGGGGCTTGAAATAGTGACATAGACACACCTCCTCTTGAGCAGAGAATATTTATTGTATGAGCATATGTACATATGTAATTTTATCATGTGCATTGTCTATGTCAATCGGTAAAGGTCACAGGGTATTATTTTTTTTGGATGTGAAACACACCGGACAGGTGATCCTTAAGATGAGTCCATAGTAAGCCTCCCAGAAAGACAAACCCAAAGAAGCCCATTAATGGATATACTGTCGATATAATCTTAGAAAATCCATATTGAGCAGCTATTACTGCAGCCAATGAAGCGAGACCTGCCCATAGGATCCGCTGTCTATTTCCATAAGCCATCCTTGCAGCAAAACCGTAAAGGATGCTCACCGCGGTTGTATAGATCTCTAAGATGAGAATCAGGCCGAATACTAATGCGAATAGCGGGCTGAACTTTGATGCCAAATATACCATTGGGACCTGAAACGGCAGGATCTCCGGCACGCCGCTGATGACAGCAAGATCGATGGCCAGTATCCCTATACCAAGCCCAAGCCCTCCAAGGATACCTCCCAGAAGGAGGTTTTTTCGGCTATTTGCTTCTACGCCTAATGGGGAAAGAATAGCTACTGCTAGAATAATGTTATACGATACATAGAGGATAGCAGAAAATGGCCAGCTGGTCTGTGATGGGGCTTCAATTGACTCAAGCAAAGCAATTTTCGAGGCGGTTAGAGGATCTGTCATCAAGGAAAATAACGCAACGCCGATAACGGCACAAAGTAGAAATGGCACAACTAACCCGATCACACGAATCACATTTTTAACACCGGTACTGACAGTTAGAAAGGACAGAAGGATTACTGCGATGCTGCCGATAAACGGTGGCAGGCCTAACTGCTCTTCCGCCACTGCGCCGGAACCTGCCGCCATGACCACAAGTACTCCCAGGAAACTGATCGTGATGAACCAATCCATCACAACCCCCAGTCTTTTACCAAAAGTAAAACGGACGAGTTCCAAGTGAGAATCAGCATGTCGTTCTTTCGAAATGAACATGATGAGTATTCCAAAATAGCTAAACAGGATAGCGGAGACAACGATACCAATAAATCCTTTCATTCCATAAAAGGAAAAAAACTGCAGAACTTCCTGTCCGGTTGCAAATCCTGCTCCTACAATTGTACCGATAAAGGCTGCCGCAATCGATAGTGTGGAAAATTGTTTTGTTTTCTTCATTTTTACACCCGCTTTCCTCCGACCATCCGGATCATGGTTCTTGAAGGTTCAGTGATTAACAGACTCCTACAGATATTTATGATATAATTGGCTGGAAATGAACTGAACCGTATGCAGAATAAGTAAATATGGTGTAAAATATTGACTGGATGTCACTTGGCACCGGAACTTGTGGCACCCAGACTGATTTGGGGTATAAAAAATGTACAGGAAAGTGTACAAAGATTTAGAGAACGTTGTACTGGCAGCTATGGAGGTATAAAAATGTCACCTGAAAAAAGTAAAAAATATGCGATTATGATCATTGCAGTATTCTGTCTCATCATTGTGACTGGTATCGGCAATTTTCGGGCACAACAGCTTGCCGTTAATTTAACTGGAGACAGGGTCACCCATGCCATTGATCTAGCGGCGGCCGAGCTCAATCTGGAGAAACTTCAGGAGCTGATCCAATCGCATGATGAAAAAGGTATGTATTATGAAGAATTACGGTCAGATCTTATAAGAATAAAGACTGATCATGAGCTTGAGAATATTTACATACTATACAAAGACGAGTCAAGCAAAGAAAAGTTCTATATCGCTGATGCGAGGCAAGACGATGATCCGATGCATATTATGCCGGGACAGCTTTTAGAAAGGTCATCCTCTGCTATAGAGAATACGTTGAAGGGCAAAGTGGTCCATGATGTGTACTATACAACATCCTTGGGTGAAATGGTCTCCAGTTATCAGGGAATAAAAGATAGCAATGGCAAAACGATTGCTGTAATAGCGGGAGACGTTCAGGCAGGAAGCTTTACTCAATTTCTTTTTCTGACTCGGTATGTACAGATGGGAATTATTGCTGTAAGTTTGATTCTAATCGGGTGTGTATCCCTCATCGGGAAAAAGCGGCTTAAAAATTAATGATAGAACTCTCATAAAATTAAGATCAAGCAACATTGAAATTGAATGAAATGAATAATGAAGAATAAGCAGACCCCCTACCGGAAATATTAGAAAGGTAATGGCATATATATCCGGGGGGGGATTTTCTTTGCGTGGGTATTGTTTGGAAATAGGTTCAAAAAAATATCACCAAGAAATGTCGCAAAAAATTAATGATTTACGTAATAATGATCGGTTGCCGATCGCTATACAAGAAATTAGCGGTGATAGGTATTTATGCCTGCTCTGTACCTATAACAATTTAAATGAAAAACAGAGCAAGACATTGACGATTCGAATTTACAATTATTACTTGGCTAGGGCTTTAGCAGAAACTGTTTTGCAGGATTGGGAAGTCGTGTTTACCAAAAAGGCATTGAAAAGAGACTTTAATATGTCTGACGATGAGATTTCAAGAATCTATCCTCGTATTCAACACTATTTGAACAATGCTGAACACGTATATCTTCCTGAATTAAGAAAACGGCTCTTAATAAAATCACTGCTTGAATTTTTCGATTCGCATAGAAAAATCGATCTGGACGGTTTTATGGACTTTCGTGCTGAAAAGTATAAGCGCGAGCTCAAGAAACAAATTGCACGTGGGGTGAACGCCTGCACCCTTGAACAGGAACATGATGGTTTTATACAGCTGCTTAAGCGCTTTTACCAAGCAAAACCCATGGATAACCGTATACTGCATATGGTCATGAATCAGTTGGAAGGTGTTCATTTCTATGACGCGGCTATGAAAAATATTGATAAAGAGTATACTTGTCTTTCGGAAAATATCATCAGGAACTACGAGTCCTATGAGGATTTACTGATCGGAATTTTGGTGAAATATGCCCCTGGGAAATTAATCATCCATACAGATACCCAGCGGCCGAAGGAAATGCTCATGATCCTCGGTGACGTGTTTGGTGAGCGTTTGACGTATTGTCCTGGATGCTCTCTATGTAAGGAAGAATTGATTGACAATAAACCAAAACAGGTATAATCTATATATTAGTAATTTTATATCCAAACGATGAAGGGGACAGTATCCCGAATGGACTGCAGTACAGAGAGAAATGTCTTGGGCTGGAAGCATTTCTGCAGAGTTGGGGAGAAGACCGCCCTGGAGTGCCGAGCCGAAAGCGATGAATAGGCCGGACGTTGATCTGCGTTAAGGATCCCAAGGAAAATGGCAGAATTGCTTCGCGATTACTGTTTTTGAATTTGGGTGGAACCACGGGTTTTTATAGCTTTCGTCCCATAGATGGGCGGGAGCTTTTTATTTTAGGCATATAAAACAGTGAATTAGATCAAATAATATCAGCGTTATCACGATGACGCAAATAATTAAGGAGTGAAATCAGCATGGTGAATGTAACATTAAAAGATGGTTCTGTCCGCCAAGTAGAACAGGGATCGACGGTTTTGGATCTTGCGGCAGCAATTTCTCAAGGACTCGCCAAAGCTGCCGTCGCTGGCAAAGTAAATGGGGAAGTTAAAGATCTTGTTTTCCCTCTGGAAAAAGATTCACAGGTGGAAATTTTAACATTGGACAGCGAAGAAGGTCTGGAAGTCATGCGGCACTCTGCTTCTCACCTCCTGGCTCAGGCGGTGAAGCATTTGTTTCCAGGAACGGTCTTAGGAATCGGGCCGGCTATCGCTAATGGTTTCTACTATGATTTTGATTCTTCGCATACGTTTACGCCGGAGGATCTGGTTCGGATTGAAGAAGAAATGAAGAGACTAGCTAAAGAAGACTTTAAGTACGAACGCCGGGAAGTAAGCCGTAAGGAAGCACTGGATTACTTTGCAGAAATAGGCGAAAAATTCAAGATTGAGCTTATCAACGATCTGCCGGAAGATGTTAAGATATCGCTATATACGCAGGGAGACTTCACTGATCTCTGTGCTGGCCCGCATGTCCCGGGAACGAAAGTGCTTAAAGCGTTTAAACTGCAAAATTTAGCCGGGGCTTACTGGCGCGGCAGCGAGAAGAACAAAATGCTGCAGCGAATCTATGGATTGGCCTTTGCCAAAAATTCCGATTTAGAAAACTATCTGTTCAAGTTGGAAGAGGCCAAACGGCGCGATCACCGCAAGCTTGGCATGGAACTTGATCTTTTTAGCCTGCATGATGAAGGTCCTGGGTTCCCATTCTTCCATCCCAAGGGTATGGTACTGAGAAACGCGCTGGAGGATTTCTGGCGTAAGGAACATCAGAAACGGGGTTATGTCGAGATTCGGACACCGATTATTCTTAATGTTGGCCTTTGGCAGCAGTCGGGGCATTGGGACCATTATAAAGACAACATGTATTTTACCAAGATCGATGAAGATGATTATGCGGTTAAGCCGATGAATTGCCCAGGTGGTATGATCATGTACAAGACGAAACTGCACAGCTACCGGGATCTTCCGATCCGTTGCGGCGAGCTTGGTTTAGTACACCGTCATGAACTATCGGGGGCTCTGCATGGTCTACTCCGGGTACGGAATTTTACCCAGGATGATGCCCATATTTTTATGCTGCCATCACAGATCAAACAAGAAATCATTGGTGTTATTGACTTAGTAGACTATTTCTATAAAATATTCGGTTTTGAATATCACGTTGAATTGTCGACGCGGCCGGAAGATTCTATGGGATCCGATGAGGACTGGGAAATTGCTACCAACGCTTTAAAAGAAGCATTAGAAGCGAAAGGTATGGCTTACAAGATCAATCCGGGAGATGGCGCATTCTACGGTCCAAAGATAGACTTCCATCTTAAAGACTGTTTAGACAGGACTTGGCAATGCGGCACAATCCAATTGGATTTCCAAATGCCCGAGCGGTTTGATCTGACCTATATCGGCGAAGATGGAGATAAACATCGCCCGGTTATGATTCATCGTGTGGTTTACGGAAGTATTGAACGTTTTATTGCGCTGTTAACTGAACAGTATGCCGGCGCTTTTCCGGTTTGGCTATCACCAGAGCAGGTACGTATTCTGCCCATCAGTGACAAGCACAGCGACTATGCCAGAAAAGTGAAGGATATTATCAGTGGGCAGGAAATAAGAGCTGAACTTGATGAACGGCGAGAAAAGATTAATTATAAAATCAGAGAGGCCCAGACAGAGAAAGTGCCGTTTGCCCTTGTTGTAGGAGATAAGGAAGCCGAAGAAGGGACTGTCTCGGTGCGTCGTTATGGTGAGCAAAAGACCAGCGTGATGAAACTGGAGGACTTTATTACGTTGATCCAGGAAGAAATTAAATCAAAAAAATTACCTTCCTTTAATCAGAACTAACATGAAGACAATGAGATGGATCAAGAATCAGGATCGGGATCAATGCCGCGATGCGATGACGGAAGCGAAACGGCGTTAAACTAACAACGATACAGCCGTACACCTTCAGGAAGTGGAGGGTTCTATTTGATTGAAATGAAGCACTGGAATACATTAAAACCAGGTGAATCTTTTGTGGCTTTCTTTCTTATTCGACGTGTTGAAAGTAAAACGACAAGTGGGGGAAAGAGCTATCTGGATATTGTCATGGGTGATGCGGTTGGAGAAATTACGGCAAGACTGTGGGACAGCAAACAGGAAGACGCACTGCGATTTACCAATAATATACTGGTTAAAGTCAAGGGGAGTATCGTGGAATGGCAAGGAAAGAAACAGGTCAAAATCGATAAGATACGTGAAGCTGCCGACACTGACGGAGTCTCTATTCAGGACTTTGTACCGACTGCACCCCATTCCCCTCAGGATATGTACGCCGAACTTTTAGCGTATATGTCCCGGATCGAAAATGATAAACTCAGAGAAACAGTGGCGCTGCTGATAGAGGAAGCCGGGGAAAGTTTATTGATCCATCCTGCAGCGCTGCAAAACCACCATGCCCTACGTTCAGGGCTCTTGTATCATACGGTGACGATGCTCAAAGCGGGAGAAAAGTTAGCCCAAGTATATTCATTTCTGGATACGGACCTGCTCTTTGCCGGTACGATTTTGCATGACCTTGCAAAATTGGATGAAATCAAAGCCAATGAGATAGGAATTGCCACGGAGTATTCGTGTCAAGGGCAGCTTCTCGGCCACTTGGTACAAGGTATCCTGAAAATTGAAAAGGCGGCTCGCACGGTTGGACTGGATGAAGAAACCACTCTCTTACTTGAACATATGCTCTTGTCTCATCATTATGAACCTGAGTTTGGCAGTCCGAAACGGCCTATGTTCCCTGAAGCCGAGATCCTGCATTATTTAGACATCATGGATGCCCGGATGTTCGATATGCAAAAAGCATTAAGTGAGACCGAAAAAGGGTGTTTCACAGATAAACTTTGGACGTTGGATAACAGAAGGTTATACAAGAGGTGAATATGATGTTCCCGACAAAAGTCAACAAACCGTTTTGGACAGCGATTTGTCTAATTATAATAGGGGTGATGCTTTTTTCCGGATGCAGTATCGGCGAAAAAAAATTACCTTCAGACGAGGCGAATTATTCGATCCGGGTAGGGCTGATTACCAGTCAGGAAGGTGTCGATGATCCCGCTTATCAAATGGCCTGGGAAGGGCTGCAAAAAGCTGAACAGGAGCTAAATGCCGGTATTCAATTTGTAGCGGCTCAAAATGAAAAGGATTATCCCAAGCAGCTTGCGGACTTGAAATCTAAGGGTTGCCAAGTCATATTCACGATTGGAAATTCAGCAACAGCAGCTGTCCTCGAGGCGGCAAAAAGCAATCCCAAAATCAAATATATTTGTTTAGACAGCAGTATCGACGGTCAACTTCCTGAAAATGTACTTGCTGTTACTTACCGGACCGAGGAAGCCGCCTTCCTCGCAGGTTATATAGCCGCAAAAACAACAACATCCCACGTCGTAGGTTATATTGCCGGTGATAATCAATTGACATCAAAACCATTATATTATGGTTTCAGGGCCGGGGTGCGATTTGTCCATCCAAATTGCGAGATACTCAAAGGAGTTGCAGCGACCTATACAAACAAAAACCGTGTGGAGGAGATGACAGGAGCGATGTTGGAGTCTCAGGCGGATGTTGTTTTTCATACCGCAGGTATGGCGGGTAAAGGGATGATTGAGGCGATGAAGGATGCTGGAAAGTACGCGATTGGATCTGACGTTGATCAGAACGACGTAGCTCCTGAAACCGTTCTTACTTCCGTTATTAAAGAAAATGGACAGGTAGCGTACGACATCATCAAACAAATTGAAGATAATACACTTGTTTTTGGAAAAAGCGTTTCATACGGACTGGCAGAAAACGGTGTTAGTCTTGCTGAAAAGACTAACACAATGCTGCCGGAGGATACGTACAATCAACTGATGGCATACCAGCAAAAAATTATTGACGGAAAAATAACCGTTCCATCCAATGAAAATGGAAAGCTTGTCGTCACGAATTAAGCACGTTGTACCTGTTGACATCCAACAAGCAAATCGGTATAATATTTAATGCAAAGTAGAAGCCATCCGCTTCTCACCTCATGACCAAAGTTGATGAGGTACCTGGTGAGTTTTCCTGTACGGAGCATACTCATTTTGTGTAAATAGGAGACGGGTGGAGTACTCGTCTTTTTTATATTCAATAGGCCGTCGGCCAATTTTTGGAGGTGATTCATTATCAAACAAGAATTACGGATTAATGAAGAAATCCGGGCTCGGGAAGTTCGTTTAGTTGGTGAAGAAGGAGAACAACTCGGGATTTTTCCTCTCAAAGAAGCGTTAAACGTCGCCGCAGAAAAAGCTCTTGATTTAGTTGAGATTGCTCCTGCTGCCAAACCGCCGGTTTGCAAAGTTATGGATTATGGGAAGTTTAAGTATGAGCAGGCAAAGCGAGACAAAGAAGCACGTAAAAAGCAAAAAGTTGTAGAGATCAAAGAAGTCAAGCTCCGCCCGAATATCGAAGACCATGATTTTATGACCAAGATGCGCAATGCTCAACGCTTTTTAAGCGATGGCGATAAAGTAAAAGTTACGATCATGTTCCGGGGACGCGAAATTACGCATCCGGATCAAGGTAAGATCTTGTGCCTCCGCTTGGCTGAGCTTCTTCAAGAAGAAGCCCTTGTCGAGCGTGAACCAAAAGTGGAAGGCCGCAACATGGTTATGATCCTAACTCCTTCCGCACATAAACACGAATAATATGAAAAGGGGGTCGTCCATCAATGCCTAAAATGAAAACACATCGTGGAGCTGCAAAACGTGTTAAAAAAACCGGTACTGGCAAAATTGTTTGTTATCATGCATATAAGAGCCATATTCTGGAGAAAAAATCATCGAAGCGTAAACGCGCTCTCCGTAAATCCGCTATTATGCACACAACAGATGCAAAGAGAATCGAACGTTTAATCGCTTATGTCAAATAGTTAGAAGGAGGTCTTTCAGAAATGGCCCGTGTAAAAAGAGGCGTTAGAGCGCATGCTCGCCATAAAAAGATACTCAAGTTAGCCAGAGGCTATAGAGGCCGTAAGAGCAAACTTTTTAAAATGGCAAAACAGCAGGTCGTCAAATCAATGGCCTACGCATTTGCCCACCGTAAACAAAGAAGACGTGATTTCCGCAAACTCTGGATCACCCGGATCAATGCGGCTGCCAGAATGAACAATATTACCTACAATCGCTTAATGTACGGATTAAAATTGGCAGAAATCAATATTAACCGCAAGATGTTGGCTGATTTGGCAGTAAATGATTCTGCAGCGTTTGCTAAGCTTGCTGAAATTGCGAAAGCAAAACTGAATGATTCCGGAGCAAAAGCCCAAGCTAACGCGTAAGCTCACATAGAGATTGCATTAAGTGGAGTTCGAACTTCTTATGGAGTATCGGACTCCTGCTGTATCAGGGGGGACCTCATGATTACGTCTTTACAAAATGAACAGGTAAAGCATGTCGTATCCTTGCATGAAAAAAAGGGACGCAACGAGTTTGGCGAATTTCTTGTTGAAGGCAAACGTTTTGTGCAAGAGGCACTCCTAAGAAAAGCGATTATCCGGAAAATATATTATTGTGCCGATTCTGACGCCACCAATAATGAGTTAATGATTACTATTCCGCAACTCATACAGGAAGCAGAAAAACAGCATACGCATTATGAAGAGGTATCGGAAACAGTTATGCGCAAAATGAGTGCAACCGAAGAGCCTCAAGGTATTGTAGCCATAGTTAGGAAACCAATATTTGACTGGCAGGATATCCGGATTGAAGAAAACACGATCCTGCTTGTAATTGATGGTATACAAGATCCCGGGAATCTAGGTACTATTCTCCGAACAGCGCTTGCGGCTGATGTAACCCAAATTATCCTGACAAAGAAAACCGTTGATGTATATAATCCCAAGGTACTCAGAAGCAGTATGGGATCGATATTTTCTCAAACGATTATCTTGAATAAAACACCACAGGAAGTGGGAAATATTTGCAGGTCCAATCAATGCACCATGGTAGTTTCAGCTATGGACGGTTCTTCCATCTATCGCTCAGATATCCGGAAGGATTATCCACTGGCACTCATTATCGGAAACGAAGCCATTGGCCCCGACGCTTTTTTCACTGAAAAGGCCGATAAGAAATATGCGATCCCCATGTTTAACCATGTAGAGTCACTTAATGCTTCAATGGCTGCCGGAATTTTCCTATATGAAATGCGCCGGCAGGGTCAATTCTTGTAAACTGTCGATTAAAATGATATAATTCATTCCAGGCAATAAAATTTGCCTTCGAACCAAAAGCCAAAGGAAGGTGGCGCAACGTGTCAATGCCTGATTACTTTTGGAAAGCCTTTGAGGCAACTGGTTCTCCCGAATTATATCTTCTCTATCGCCACAATAACAAAGAGAAAAATAATGATGAACGGGATAAAAGGCGTGCGGGCATTTAAAAGGAAGACCGATCCAGACTGAAAATCGGTCAGGGCTGGCAGCCACCTCAAAAATGGGAGTCTTGAGGTTAAATTTCACCCCGGGAGTTAACCGGTTGGCACCGTTATCTGCTTTAGAAGTGTGATCGATGAATTCAATGATCAAAAAAGGGTGGTACCACGGGAATATACGCTCTCGTCCCTAGCGGACGAGAGCTTTTTGTATGGAATATTCGTATGCAGTAAGAGATGATTGAAAGGGTGATTCTCATGAAGGAACAACTTCAGAAAATCAAGGAGGAAACACAAGAGCAACTAGTAAAGCTCGCCTCATCTGAGGAGCTCCAGGAACTAAAAATACGGGTGTTCGGTAAGAAAGGAACACTGACATCGCTTCAAAAGCAAATGGGCGCCTTAAGTGCGGAGGAACGTCCCCTCATGGGGCAAATCATCAATGACGTGCGCAGTCAGCTTGAAAAAGCCTGTGAAGCGAAATTGAAAGAATTTGAAAAGCAGGAGCTTGAAATCCGGCTTCGAGAAGAACGGATCGATATCACCCTTCCGGGTTATTGCCTATCTCGAGGGCATCAACACCCATTAAGCAAGGTGATTGAAGAGATTGAAGATATTTTTATTGGTATGGGCTTTTCGATTGTCGAGGGACCGGAAATCGAAACAGATTATTACAATTTTGAGGCGTTGAATCTTCCGAAAGATCACCCGGCCAGAGATATGCAGGATACTTTTTTTATTACGGAAGATATATTATTACGTACTCAGACATCGCCAGTCCAGGTCCGGACAATGGAAAAGCTTGTACCCCAGCTTCCGGTAAAAATTATTGCACCTGGAAAGGTTTTTCGTAATGACGATGATGCCACGCACTCGCCGATGTTCCATCAGGTTGAAGGATTGCTCGTGGACAAGGGCGTCAGAATGTCGGATTTAAAAGGAATACTTCTCTATTTTTCCCGACAGATGTTTGGCGAATCAAGAGAAATCCGCCTTAGACCCAGCTTCTTCCCGTTTACAGAGCCAAGTGCCGAAGTGGATGTTTCCTGTATGTTATGTGGGGGTACAGGCTGCAGACTGTGTAAGGGCACCGGCTGGATCGAAATTCTAGGTTCGGGTATGGTCCATCCACGTGTCCTGGAAATGGGCGGTTATGACCCTAAAGAAGTGACTGGTTTTGCTTTTGGTATGGGGGTTGAGCGGATTGCTATGCTTAAATACGGGATTGAAGATATGCGGCTGCTCTATGACAATGATATTCGTTTCCTGAGCCAATTTTAAAATGGATATTATACTGTAGGACGTAGTGGAGGTTCATTATGCGTGTAAGTATGGAATGGTTAAAAAACTATCTTGATATTGACCTGAGTGCGGAAGAACTGGCGGAAACCCTGACCAGGGGCGGCATCGAGGTTGGAGGGGTAGAGAAACTCAATAAAGGGTTTAAAGATATAGTGATCGGTGAAATCTGCGCGATCGAACCGCATCCAGACGCGCAAAAGCTGCAAATTTGCCAGCTCAATATGGGGAGCACCACCTTAACGATTGTGACAGGTGCTTCCAATATCTTGGTCGGGGATAAAGTTCCTGTAGCTGTTCCGGGAGCAGTACTACCCGGTGGTAAAACGATTCAGACGAGTGATTTGCGCGGGGTACAGTCATCTGGCATGCTGTGTTCGGATAAGGAACTGGAGATTGAAGCGGTTGGCGATGAGCGCAGTAAAGGCGGTATTCTGATCCTGCCGCCGGATGCCCCGGTGGGCCAATCATTGGAACACTATCTTGCCCTGGATGACACTGTCCTGGAGCTGGAGTTATACCCTAACCGGCCGGATTGTCTGGCTATGGTCAACGTTGCGCGTGAGGCCGGGACACTTTTGGGCAAGAAGCCTAATCTGCCGGAATGGGCGCATGAAGAAATACCGATTTGGCCGGAGGATACCCGACAGAAGGTTGAAATAGAGAGTTCGGAACTCTCATGGCGCTATTCAGCACTTCTAGTCGATGATGTGACGATAAAGCCGTCGCCTTTGTGGATGCAGAACAGATTGAGGGCTGCCGGAGTAAGACCGATTAATAATATTGTCGACATTACGAACTATTGTATGTTAGAAATGGGTCAGCCGCTGCATGCTTTTGATCGCGACAAAATTCAAGGTACTGTTCGCGTCCGCAATGCGAAGCAAGGTGAAACCATTGTCAGCCTTGATGGCACGGAAAGAAAACTGGACAGCGATATGCTTGTCATTGCCGATGATAATGGCCCTTTAGCAATAGCCGGGGTCATGGGCGGTCTGGATAGCGAGGTAACAGATAAAACTACCCGGATTCTTTTTGAGTCTGCCCATTTTCTTGGTTCCAGTATCCGTCGAACCAGCCGAAAACTTGGGCTGCGTTCAGAATCATCAAGTCGTTTTGAAAAAGGCGTTAACCCCTACTGGGCTGTGCCGACGCTGGGCAGAGTTGCTGAATTGCTGATGGAACTCGAAGCCGGTATACCAATGTCTTTTACCGAACAAGTAGGCCCACTGCCGCCGAAAGCCAATATATCGGTGTCTTTAGCAAGGGTTAACCAGGTTTTAGGTGTCGCTTATACGGAACAGGAAGTGGAGAATGTCCTCGAAGCCTTGAACTTTACCTATGAGAAACTTAACAACAGTGTATTCCGTATAGAAATTCCATCTTACAGACAAGACTTAAAGATTGAAGAAGATATTATTGAAGAAGTTGCTCGTATTATCGGGTATGATCGAATACCCACCACCTTGCCACAGGGAAGTCAGACTCAAGGCCGCAGAAGCCCAGAGCAGGATTTTCGTAAAAAATTACGTAATGTACTGATCAGGGCGGGGATGAATGAAGTCGTATCCTACTCCTTTACGAAAAAAGAATCCGATGATATGTGGGGGAGTGAGGGTCGTAATATCCCTATAATGAATCCCTTAAGGGAAGAACTGGGCGTAATGCGGACATCCCTTCTCCCTGGGATACTTGAGATTGCATCAAGAAATAAAGCCAGACGCAACATCGATCTTCTGCTTTTTGAAATAGGAAATGTCTATATTCCGAAGGAATTACCTTTAAATGGACTTCCAAATGAGATCACTCGCATCTCCGGTTTGGCTCAGGGGGGAACGGGTCGTCATTGGCTGGGTAAACCGGTCAAATATGACTTCTTTTTTGTTAAAGGAATATTGGCTCAAATTGCAGAAGAATTTGGTATTGACCTCGATTATCGCCGCTTAAGCGGGGGCAAGTATTCCGACCTGCTTCACCCAGGGCGATCAGCTGAGATCTATATCAGCAATGCCTACGTGGGATTTATTGGAGAAATTTATCCTCAACTTGATGAGAAATGGGACCTTCAACGCCCGGTCCTTTTTGAGCTGGATTTCAACACCGTATATCGGAATGCCACACACACAATCATTGCGAAGACGTTTCCACGTTTTCCCGCCATTCAGCGTGATTTGGCTGTTGTGGTACCGGAAGAGGTTCCTGCTGAAAATATCAAGCAGAGAGTCATGCAGCTTGGTGGCGACACGCTTAAAGAAGTGGAAATCTTTGACGTTTATCAAGGCAGTCCTGTACCTGCGGGCCATAAAAGTCTGGCCTTGACCATGCGCTATCAGTCACCGGAACGAACACTGACTGATGAGGAAGTGAATACCTACAATTCCGAGATCCTAGCCGGCATACAGCAGGAATTTGGGGCGCAATGGCGAAAATAGAGCAATAAAAATACCCATTGGTTGACAGGAAACGGGGGATGGGCGTGAATCCTGAAGAAAACAAAGTCGCAGTCAATATTCTCGGCGAAATTCATGTCATACGCGGCAATGGATCTGAGGAATACATCAAGGGATTAGCGCGTGATGTTGATAAAAGAATGAATGAAATCTCCCTTAAGTTCCCTCGGCTGGCGGCGCATCAGATTGGTATACTGACAGCGTTGAATTTAGCAGATGAATTAGCCAGACTAAAGGAAGAACATAAAAACCTTCTGGATATGCTCGGAGACAATGGTGTATAGTTCATTAATTCAAATTACATGGCGTTAGTCATTGCGTGTAATCTGGAATTGGAAGTAAGGTGGCCGAGTTGGGAAAAAACAGGCCATCTTACTATATTATTGCCTGCAACAATAATATGTGCGAAGCTTTGTCTAAATCGTGATTATAGTGTAGAATTAAGAACAATAATTGGAGGTGTTTTAACGTGAAAGGAATTATAACGGTCATTGGTAAAGATAAGGTTGGAATCATTTATGGTGTAACAAAGATCCTAGCTGAGAATAATGTGAATGTTGAAGATATTAGCCAAACAATTATGCAAGACTACTTTACGATGATGATGATGGTTAATTTAACCGAAATGAATTGTGATTTCAGTATGCTTAAGGAGAAGTTAGAGAATTTTGGAAAAGAAATCAGCTTGTCGGTAAAAATCCAAAGGGAAGAAATATTTAATTACCAGCACACAATATAAAAAACGAGTTTGACTATGCAACAGAGCCTGATTTGGCATGTCCTTGGAGGTATATGATGACATTATACAAGAAAAATATATTTGAAACGATCCGGATGATCGAAGAGGAAAAGCTGGATATTCGGACCATAACCATGGGAATTTCCCTGCTTGATTGCATCGACTCTTTCGGCGAAAAAGCGCGTCAGCGTATGTACGATAAGATTACGAAATCAGCAAAAAATCTGGTAAAAGTAGGAAACGCCATTGAAACGGAATTCGGGATCCCGATTATCAATAAACGGATTTCTGTAACACCCATCGCAATCATTGCTGCCGCGAGTGAAGAGGATAATTATGTTGAATTTGCCAGAACACTCGATAAAGCTGCAAAAGAAGTCGGGGTCAACTTTATCGGAGGGTTCTCTGCACTTGTCCAAAAAGGATTTTCCAACGGTGACAGAATACTGATCGACTCTATACCACAAGCCCTAACCGAAACGGAAAGAGTCTGTTCATCTGTCAATGTGGCTAATTCAAAGGTTGGCATCAACATGGACGCTGTTAAACTGATGGGCAAAGCGATTAAGGATACCGCTTATCTAACCCGTGACCGGGATTCATTAGGCTGTGCCAAATTGGTTGTTTTTGCCAATGCAGTTGATGATAACCCTTTTATGGCCGGTGCATTCCATGGTGTTGGCGAACCTGAAGTCGTCGTTAACGTTGGCGTGAGCGGACCTGGAGTTGTAAAATGCGCAATGGAAAAGGTAAAGGGAGAACCACTGCATGTTGTCGCAGAGAATATCAAGAAGACCGCTTTTAAGATTACCAGAGCCGGACAGCTTGTTGGCAATGAAGTTTCCAAGCGACTGGGTGTCCCGTTTGGCATATTGGATCTTTCACTGGCACCGACACCGGAAATAGGCGATAGTGTCGCCCGTATTCTGGAAGAGATGGGACTGGAAGCCTGTGGGGCGCATGGCACGACAGCGGCCTTGGCGATGCTGAATGATGCCGTAAAGAAAGGCGGCATTATGGCCTCTTCGTCTGTTGGTGGACTAAGCGGCGCATTTATCCCCGTGAGTGAAGACGAAGGGATGATCAATGCGGTCAAGTGCGGCGCTCTCACATTTGATAAGCTTGAGGCCATGACAAGTGTTTGCTCCGTTGGTCTGGATATGATAGCTATTCCCGGTGATACGCCTGAGTCGACTATTTCTGCTATGATCGCCGATGAAGCGGCTATCGGAGTTATCAACAACAAAACAACAGCGGTCCGCGTCATTCCGGTATATGGGAAAAAGGTTGGCGATGTAGCAGAATTTGGAGGCCTTCTTGGATATGCACCTATTATGGCGGTCAATTCGTACAGTTCCGAAGATTTTATTAATCGAGGCGGACGGATACCCGCGCCTATCCATAGCTTCAAGAATTAACTATTTATAATAAGTGCGCATGGCTGTAGTTCCTGCTCGTTTATATTTATTTTGACTCCTGGAGAGAGACGGTATCCCAAATTCGCAACTGGTTGCGAATTTGGGATGTTTTTATTTTTGCCTCCTGGTAGGAGACGGTATTTCAAATTCGCCACCGATGGCGAATTTGAAATATTTTTTGCCCGTTCGTATGACGATCCGTTTATTCCATAGTGAAAAGCGTAAACAAAATAGGAGAACGTAAAATAATTTGCCGCGATAACATAGTATGGTATTATAATGACAGTGGCATTTAGCGACTAGAAAATTGGAGGCTGGAAGATGCATCTCACCATGGTTTTTGTGGATGGTTTTGGATTAGGTGAAGAACAGGATAATCCCATTGTTCTGTCGGATACCCCTTATTTCGATGGATTGCTTGGCGGGAATTTTCTATGGGGAAAAAACAGGCAGATCACGTATCGTAATACAAAGCTATTCGCTTTAGACCCTACTCTTGGAGTGGAAGGGACACCCCAAAGCGCGACAGGGCAGACTTCCTTATGGACGGGGATCAACGCAGCCCGGTGCATTGGTCGTCATCTTCAAGCCTATCCGAATACGGAATTGAAGCAAATAATCAAAGAGAACAGTATTTTTAAACAGCTTGTTGCCCAGGGACAAAAGGCTACTTTTGCCAACGCATATACGCGGAGTTACGATGAGATGATTGCATCCGGGAAGGCGCGACATTCTGCGTCGACGTTATGCACGCTGGCTGGGGGGCTAAGACTGCGGCAAAAAGAAGATCTTATAGCAGGCCGGGCAATTTATCAAGATATTACCAACGAGATACTCTTTACGAAGTATATGGAGACTGGCGTGCCACAAATCAAACCGTTTGCTGCAGGCCAAAACCTGGCAGCTATCAGTCGAGAGCACGATTTTACTCTGTTTGAATATTTTCAGACGGATATTCGCGGACATAAGCGGAATATGACGGAAGCAATTAAAGCCATTGAGATTTTGGACGAATTTATTGGCGGTTTTTTGTCAGCAGTTAAGTCGGATTTTTCAAAAGAGAAGATGGCCTTAATTATAACCAGTGACCATGGCAATATTGAGGATCTTACAACGTCATCACATACTCTGAACAAAGTGCCTGCCTTGTGCTGGTCAAATTTCTTCATGGAATGGCCAGATTTGAAAGATATCACGGATGTGACGCCTGCAATCTTGGATATTCTATATACACAGGATCACTATGACAGTAATAAGCAGGCAATGTAATTATTGATTGCTGAACACCTAGGAGAAGGCGCAGATATAAACGTTATAGGAGATAGGATAATGAGCCAAAACGATGCCACTGCAGGAAAACAACCCGGATCGGACATCAGGAAGAAAATTGAACTGCTGGCACCAGCCGGTGGGTTTGAGGCATTGAAAGCTGCTGTTGAAAACGGTGCAAATGCAGTCTATCTTGGAGGGAAGCTGTTCAATGCCCGGGCATCAGCGGCTAATTTTGATATGGAGGAATTCCAGAAGGCTTTGCTCTATGCGCATGAGCGCCATGTCAAGATTTACGTGACCTTGAATATCCTGGCAGCGGACAGTGAATTTAGGGAGCTTGAAGATTATGTTTATGCGCTTTATACGATGGGGGCGGATGCTCTGATCGTTCAGGATATCGGGGTTGCCCATATGGTTAAGGAAGTGCTGCCTGAAATGCCGCTGCACGCCAGCACGCAGATGACTCAAAATAACAGCCTTGGATTAAAGCAGCTGGAGAAAATGGGATTCTCCCGTGTCGTACTGGCAAGAGAAGCGTCAGCAAAGGAAATTGAAGAGATTGTACAAGCTACTAATTTGGATGTAGAGGTCTTTGGTCACGGCGCGTTATGTTTTTCTTATTCGGGACAATGCCTGATGTCAAGTTATATCGGTGGCCGCAGCGGCAACCGGGGACGATGCGCTCAACCCTGCCGGATGACCTATAATCTGGTCAATAAGAAAGGGATCGATCTCTTGGAAGGACAGAAGTTGGGAGACCATCTCCTCAGTCCGCGTGATCTGAAACTTATCGATGAACTGGAAGAACTTCAGCGGATTGGCGTCAGTTCACTTAAGATTGAGGGCCGAATGAAACGCCCTGAGTATGTAGCCACAGTCATCAGAATATATCGTAAGGCTTTAGATGCTCTTTACGAGCAAAATAAACCTTTTAAACAAGGTATCGATACGCAGGACAAATACGAACTGACACAGATATTTAATCGGGATTTTACAACTGGCTTTTTCAAAGGGTATGCGGGTGCTGATATGATGAGCTTCAGCCGCCCCAATAATCGAGGAACGATGCTGGGGAGAATCACCGATATCAAAAGCAATCGGCTGTCTTTGAAACTGGATACGCGCTTGAATGTCGGGGATGGATTGGAAATATGGACAAAACGCGGGCGGGAAGGTATTACTGTCGGAGAAATATATACAGCTGGCGGTAGAACTGCTCCATCTGCAGAGCCGGGAGAGACGGTGCGAATTGAATTTCCCGGATCGGCAAAGATCGGGGACAGAGTATTTAAAACTCACGACGAAACGCTCATTTCCAAAGCCAGAATCAGTTACCAGGAAGGAAAAGAAACGCGGAAACGGCCTCTAAGGATGAGGATATGCGCCAAGATCGGCGAGAAATTACTTCTTGAAGTTCAGGATGCTAATACGTGCGTTCATTTGGAGTCCCAATCAGTAGCTCAAACTGCACAAAACAAGCCGCTCACAAAAGAGTATTTGATGAAGCAGTTAGGCAGACTAGGTAATACGCCGTTCTATCTTCAGGAATTAACCTTGGAACTTGAAGGGGAACTCATAATCCCTGTCAGCGAGGTGAATGAACTTCGACGACTCGCTGTCGAAAAGCTATTGGAGACAGCACGAAACAAGCCAACTCTGACAAAAAAAGAATTTACGAATAGAGTCTTTGCCTGGGATAATGCGTTAAGAACCGATTTTGAGCATATAGTTCCCAGTCGTAACGGGGTTAATAAAGGGATACTCGGGACTGCCATTATCGATCCCAAAATGGCTGAACCACTTCTTAAAGCAGGTGCAGACAGAATCATTCTGGGCGGAGAACACTGGCGAACGGCTCCAAAAATAACCCTTTCTCAACTTCGAGAGACACTTGATATTTGTCATAATAAAGGAAAAGAGCTGGTGTGGCGCTTGCCGCGCATTGTGAATCAACAGCAAAGCGATGGTTTATTTAAGGTATTGAAGGAAATAGCTTTGTGGCAGAAGCGACCGACGATGATGGCAGCAAATCTTGCTGAAATCGAAATGATTACATCGCTTGATCCAGAGTGGCCGTGGCAAACTGACTTTTATTTCTACGTATTTAACACACCCGCACTGCATTGGGCTCGAACTGCCGGGTCTCGGGGAATAGCCCTGTCGACAGAGCTTAGTCAGGAGCAGCTGTCTGCTCTGCCAAAAGTACCGGGGATGGAGATGGTTGTATTCGGTGATATGGAGATGATGATCAGCGAATTCTGTCTGCTGGGAGCCGTTTTAAATGATGGGCAGGGTGATTCCTTTAAACAGTGCGGGGAAATATGCCAACGCTCAGAATACTATCTTAAAGATAGAATGTCATACCTTTTTCCGCTGGCAACTGACCACGCATGCCGGATGCATATTTTTAACGCAAGAACGTTGAACCTTGTTACAGAGTTAGCAAAAATTGCCGATATGGGCATACGGAATATTCGCTTGGAACTACTGCGCGCAACGCCAATACAGGCGGAAAAGGCAGTAAGAATTTTTAAAGAGCTATGGATAAATGCGGTTAGCACGAAATCCATAGAAAAAGATAAAACGGAAGAAGCGATGAAAAACCTCGAAGCTCTCTATCCGGAAGGTTTTACTAAAGGACATTTTTACAGAGGAGTGCTTAGTTAAGTTGATAGCTTCAGATAAAGTTTTGGCCAAGTTGGATTTTGGTGTCATCAGGGAAAAGTTAATGAGCATTTGTATGCTTCCAGGTGCTAAGGAATTAGCGGAAACATTGGTGCCTGTTGCCGATATGGACTCGGTAAAAGCGCTTCTCCGGGAAACCGATGAAGGGAAGGCGCTACTCAGGCTGAATCCGCTTTTTACTGTCAGAGGATCCCGAGAAATAAGACCTTACCTGGAACGATGCGATCGGGGTGGTATGCTCAATCCTGAGGAATTGCTGGAAATCAGGGATACGTTAAAGACGGCTCGTCGTCTTAGAATGACATTGATGGAAAGCAGCGGATCAGGAAAAGACAGTTATAATGATCTCTATTCATTGAAGGAAATCGTTCAGAGTATCCTGCCGCAAAAGGATATTGAAGAAGATATCACTCGCAGTGTTTCCGAAGATGGCAGTATCGCTGACCGGGCATCTGAGGAGCTGGCCCGCTTACGCAAAACAAAAGGAGTCAGCCAGCAACGAATCAAAGAAAGCATGGATGGCATACTTCGAAACCCGGCTTATCAAAAGATGCTGCAAGACAACGTAATCACGACCCGAGGGGACCGATATGTGGTCCCTATTAAACTAGAATACAGCTCTGCTTTCCCTGGTATTGTTCATGACCAATCGGCAAGCGGAGCCACGGTATACATTGAGCCTATGTCCGTCGTGAAGTTGGGCAATGAATTAAGAGAAATTCAGCTTAAGGAAAACAGAGAAATTCAGAGAATTCTTCAGCAGCTTACAGCAAAAGTCGCTGTCCGCGTGGCTGATATCGCCAATCTCTATGGGGCACTGATAAAATTGGATTTTATTCTGGCCAAAGCCCGTTTAAGCGAGGATATGGAAGCCGGATCCCCAATCTTGGTCAATAAGCAAGAGGTGAAGCTTGTAAAAGCCAGACACCCTCTGTTGACAGGGGCTGTGGTCCCAATCTCTCTGGAACTCGGGTTAAAGTATCAATTCCTCATCATTACTGGACCAAACACAGGCGGGAAGACCGTAACCCTTAAAACGGTCGGACTCATGGCAGTCATGTTACAGAGCGGTCTGCATATACCGGTAGAAAGCGATTCACGCATGGGTATTTTCACCCGCCTCTATGTTGACATTGGTGATGAACAAAGCGTCGAACAGTCTTTGAGTACCTTCTCTGCGCATATGACGAATATTGTTGCAATTACCCAAGAAGCTGACGACCGGTCTTTGGTTCTTCTTGACGAACTGGGGGCAGGAACAGATCCAGCAGAAGGTGCTGCCTTAGCAATGGCCATATTATCAGATTTACTCGAACGTGGGTGCTGCGGTGTGGCCACGACGCATTATGGGTCCTTAAAGGCATTTGCATACAACACCCCCGGAGCAGAGAATGCTTCTGTTGAATTTGATTTAGAAACGTTAAAACCCACTTATCGTTTGCTCACAGGGATACCTGGACGCAGCAATGCATTACTTATTGCGAGGCGTTTAGGTCTGGACCACAAAATTCTTGATAAAGCCCGGGAATATATATCAGAACGTGATACGAAGGAAAATGACCTCTTGGAAAACCTTGAGGACACACAGAGAGAAATCGAGCTTAAGAAGCGGCGAGTCGAAGAAGAACAGCTAAAGGCAGAACGAAAAGCTACTGAATTGAAGAAGAAGAACCTTGAACTTGAGGAAAAATATGAGGAGATCCTCAATAGGGCGAAGGAAGAGGCGGTAGAAATTATTCGTCAGACTCGCTTGGAGGCGGATAGTATCATTAAGGATATCAAGGAGGCCCAGAAAAAAGAACGCCGAGAGCAACAGGCAGCATTAGAACAATCACGCAGCAGTTTGAAAGAACTTTCAGGAAAAGTTTATGAAGGGCGTACGACAGGAAATCGCAAAAGCAGTCTAAAACCAGAGCAGATCGAACCCGGACAGGCAGTGTATATACCTAATTTGCGGCAAAAAGGACAAATTCTAAAAAGGCCGGACAATAATAATGAAGTACTTATCCAGACCGGGATTATGAAGGTCAGCGTTCCCCTGGCGGAAATTCGACTTGTGGATGAAACTCGAAAGCCTGAACATTTTGAAAAGACGCTGAAAGGGACATTGGGGCTGAATAAAGCATTAAATCTACGAAGCGAAATCGATCTTCGTGGAAACCTTGTGGAAGAAGCCTTGATTCTGTTGGATAAATATATGGATGATGCAGTTATTACAGGAATCAATCAGATCAGTATCATCCATGGCAAAGGAACCGGCGCACTAAGAGCAGGTATCCATCAGTTTTTAAAAAGACATCCGCATGTTGCTTCATATCGCTTAGGTGAATTTGGGGAGGGTGATTCTGGAGTGACCATCGTCGCGTTGAAGTGAAGGGAAAAGAGATCACAGAGGATGATTAATAAGGCTAATAAAAGGGCGCTCGATGAGATTTCCATCTCGTTGAGCGCCCTTGTGTTTATGTTAACCATGATTACCAAATGGGGTGTAAATTTTTTGATAATCAGCATCTAATCCTGAAGAGTTAAAGTCAGCGATACCGGGTTAGAAGGCGGACCGATAGCATAGGTGTTATTATCGATTAACGCTGCCCAGAAAGTATATGTTCCGGGCTCGCCGCCCTGGGCATAAAGTGCTAACTGATATTTAATGGACCTTGAATTTCCCTCTTCGGAAACATAAGATTCGAGGTAAGTTTGGCCCGGTTTCTTAATGTACAGTTTCACAGAATATTTTTTGGAATTATAGCTGGATAGAGGAAGCTCGACGATTCCGCTGTTGATATTATAGGAAGGTGACGACAAAGAAACCTGCGGCAGGCTGGAATCTCCTGCCGGCGGGGTCTCGCTGCCAGTGGGGACTTGTGAAGAATAAGCGGAGGGCATTTTGTAGGGTGCCTCATCTGCGGGCCAGGCAACGTCTTTCGGCCGGTTCGGTACATTCAGGCACAATTTAGTGATAGCATTGAGGCTGCCTTCTTGAGCCAGTACATTGGGGTTATTTGGGTCAACTTTAACTTCGACCCAAACATCACTCACTTTACTGGGAATACTGTCAGAAGCACAAATTTCAGTTTTCTTAAATTTGGCAGGGGTGAGGCTGCTTGGAAGCAATCCTGACTTTGAATCAAAATTGACTGTAGAAATCCCATTGGGACGACTGATACTGGATTGGACCGGTAGATCTTGATGCGCAACAGTCATAACTTGTTTCCAAATCCTTGCTGGATAACTGCCACCATATACCTTATACATATAATGGCTGGTATCGGTCACATCATATCCCATCCAAACGACGCCGACATATTTCGGACTGTAGCCTGCAAACCACGCATCGGTATTTCCGGTCCTATTACCAAAAGTTTTGGTATCAAGCGATGAAGTTCCGGTTTTGCCGCAGATATACCAGCTGCCAATTTGAGCCCGGGTACCGGTCCCTGCTGTAACAACACTCCGGAGAAGGTCATTCATCATGTAAGCCGTAGTTTCTTTCATAACTCTCTTTTCAGAAGGGGTGTGTTCAAAAAGAATTTCTCCGTCGGGACCGACAACTTTTACCACACAATAAGGTTCTGTCTTAACACCATTATTAGCAAAAGTACCATAGGCGGATGCCATTTGCAGTGTGGATATCTGGAATGTCCCCAGGGCCATGCTTAAAACTTTATCATTGTTGGTCAGATCCAAGTCATAGCTGTTTTTGGCAAATTGCCAAGCATATTCGACGCCTATAGACTCTAATAACTTAACGGCATAAACATTGACCGAGTCCATAACCGCTTCGCGCATCGTGATGAGCCCGCGCCACCCGGAACTGATCGTATCATAATCGGTCGGTGCCCATACACCGCCACTACCATCCTGGTACTTAACCGGCATATCGTCAAAGACAGTCCCGGGGAAATAGCCACCTTTTTCTAAAGCCGGAGAGTAAACCACAAGCGGTTTAGCAGTCGAACCGGGTTGGCGTGTTGTATACCAGGCGCGGTTCAGTCCCATCGGCGTATATTCCCGGCCGCCAACCATCGCAGAGATAGCCCCAGTATCTGATTCGAGGACGGTCATAGCGCCTTGCACAGGTCTGTCGGGATCATTACTGGCAGGGAAATTATCCGAATTGGCAAATGCCTCTTCCGCTGCATCTTGTATGTCGGAATTCACTGTTGTATAAATTTGCAATCCGCCAGTATAGATCTGTTCCGGAGTAAAATCATACTCTTTCTGAAGTTCAGAAATGACATAGTCAACGACATAGGGGTGAAGTTTGCTTAAAGAGGAGGCTTCAGGTATTTCGACATCAGCTTGTTCAGATTTTACTTTTTCAACAAAAGTAAACGGTTCTTCGCAATATTTTTCATATTCAGCCTCAGTAATGATCCCGTTTTCTTTCATCACTCCGAGAACGATATTCCGCCTTTTTTTGGCTGCTTCGGGGTGGACATACGGGTCATATCCACTGGGCGCTTGAGGGAGTCCCGCCAGCAGTGCAACCTCAGCTGGATTTAATTCGTCCAGTTCCTTGCCGAAGTAAGTCAGCGACGCGGTTCTTATACCAAAGGATGATTCGCCAAGAAAAATTCTATTCAGATAGAAAGTCAATATCTCATTTTTGGTATAGACATGTTCTATTTGAATCGCAAGTACAGCCTCCTGAATTTTACGGGATAATTTTTGAGCTGTTTTGTTTTCGATAAATGCATTTTTGGCCAGCTGGATAGTAATAGTACTTCCACCCCCAACCACTTGTCCAGCCTTAAGGTTATTAAATGCTGATTTTACAATACGAATTGGATCAAAACCAAAATGCTTATAAAACCGTTTATCTTCCACGGCAACAAACGTTTTGGTCACAATTTCCGGGATATCCTCATATTCGACCGATAATCTGTTTTCAGATGCGTGAAGCTGAGCGATTGACTTTCCTTCGCTGTCATAGACTATTGAGGATTCCTTTTGACCGGTGAGGACATCAAGGTCTAACTTAGGCGTTTGGGCGATGGCAACAATCGTGTAAATACCAATAATAACAAATAGTAGAATAATTATTAGAAGCGGAATCCGAAAATACGGTGTTTTGGTAAACTTGCGTTTTTTCTTAGGCTGGCTGGAAATTCGGCGGTTTTTTTGATCTAAATTCCGGTTATTGGAATTATTGAAATTCGACATTTTTGCCTCCTGCTTAAGGCCTTAAAAATAAGTACCTGAAATTTATTAAACTCAAAACATTATATCATATTTTAAAGACGGTAAAAACAGTATTGATTTGGTATAGTTTGATAAGAAAAAAATTCTGCATGATTTAAGAGGTTTACACACTTGAGATATGATATTAAAAACAACCATGGGATATTCAGTGATTATAAAAAAATATTTAATTAAGAAGTCGATACAAATTCAAAAATGCGATCGTGTGGGTCCTCCGGCAGAAATCTGTGGTAGTGTATAACGTATTATAGAACTTGTTTTATCGTATGCGCATACTTGGAAATATTACAAACAGTGGACTTGAACATTTAAAAATAACTATCATATAATAAGATCAAAATCGAATAAGAACAAATTTTCATCTGGATTCAGTTATTTATTCAAATCACCCGACATAAGATAGTGATAATAGGCAAGCATATTAGATTTGTGTCAACAAGACTGTATATAGAGCATTAACCATTAGATATTTCTAGGTATAAAAAACCAGTGTATTATGTATAAAAAAATCGCATTTTGCTGTTGACACAGAAAAAGGTGCGTGATATTATAATAAAGCGTCTCGGGGCGGTGACACAAAAGAAAGCCGCCAGCGCTTGAAGAAAGCGGCGAGCGAGCGGAAGAAAAAATTGGCAGTTGACTTTAATGAGACAATTTGTTAAGATAAGATTCCGTCGCGAAAGACGCCAGGTCATTGAAAACTGAACAACAAGAAAAGAACAAAATGCTAGACTCGTCAAATGATAATTGAGTAAACAAACGAGCTGAATCAAGCTCCGTAATAGTTTTTATGGAGAGTTTGATCCTGGCTCAGGACGAACGCTGGCGGCGTGCCTAACACATGCAAGTCGAACGGTCCGATACCTAACACCGAGTGCTTACGTGTAAACAGCAAGCATCTAAAGCGAGTGCGCGAACGAAGAGAGCGCACCACGCTATTAAAAAGTGACTGACACATAATGCAGAAGAAAACTTTTTAGTAGGTGGGAGCGAACGAAGAGAGCGCACCACGCAAATAAAGCTTGCTAACACATGCAATGAGCATTGGGTGTTAGGTAGAGGATAGTGGCGAACGGGTGAGTAACGCGTGGGTAACCTGCCCTTAAGACCGGGACAACAGCTGGAAACGGCTGCTAATACCGGATGATTTTCCTTGAAGGCATCTTCGAGGAAGTAAAGCTGGCCTCTGAATATGCTAGCGCTTAGGGATGGACCCGCGTCTGATTAGCTAGTTGGTGGGGTAATGGCCTACCAAGGCGACGATCAGTAGCCGGCCTGAGAGGGTAAACGGCCACACTGGGACTGAGACACGGCCCAGACTCCTACGGGAGGCAGCAGTGGGGAATCTTCCGCAATGGACGAAAGTCTGACGGAGCAACGCCGCGTGTATGAAGAAGGCCTTCGGGTTGTAAAATACTGTTGTTAGGGAAGAACTTTAGAGGTGTGAATAATGCCTTTAATTGACGGTACCTAACGAGGAAGCCCCGGCTAACTACGTGCCAGCAGCCGCGGTAATACGTAGGGGGCAAGCGTTGTCCGGAATCATTGGGCGTAAAGGGCGCGTAGGCGGCTATATAAGTCTGATGTGAAAGTGCGGAGCTTAACTCCGTAAAGCATTGGAAACTGTATGGCTTGAGGACAGGAGAGGAAAGTGGAATTCCACGTGTAGCGGTGAAATGCGTAGAGATGTGGAGGAACACCAGTGGCGAAGGCGACTTTCTGGACTGTAACTGACGCTGAGGCGCGAAAGCGTGGGGAGCGAACAGGATTAGATACCCTGGTAGTCCACGCCGTAAACGATGAGTGCTAGGTGTAGAGGGTATCGACCCCTTCTGTGCCGCAGTTAACACAATAAGCACTCCGCCTGGGGAGTACGGCCGCAAGGTTGAAACTCAAAGGAATTGACGGGGGCCCGCACAAGCGGTGGAGCATGTGGTTTAATTCGACGCAACGCGAAGAACCTTACCAAGGCTTGACATCCATAGAATCCTTAAGAGATTAGGGAGTGCCCTTCGGGGAACTATGAGACAGGTGGTGCATGGTTGTCGTCAGCTCGTGTCGTGAGATGTTGGGTTAAGTCCCGCAACGAGCGCAACCCCTATATTTAGTTGCTAACAGGTAAAGCTGAGAACTCTAGATAGACTGCCGGTGACAAACCGGAGGAAGGTGGGGATGACGTCAAATCATCATGCCCCTTATGTCTTGGGCTACACACGTGCTACAATGGACGGTACAGACGGAAGCGAAGCCGCGAGGTGAAGCAAATCCGAGAAAGCCGTTCTCAGTTCGGATTGCAGGCTGCAACTCGCCTGCATGAAGTCGGAATCGCTAGTAATCGCAGGTCAGCACACTGCGGTGAATACGTTCCCGGGCCTTGTACACACCGCCCGTCACACCACGAAAGTTTGCAACACCCGAAGCCGGTGGGGTAACCGTAAGGAGCCAGCCGTCGAAGGTGGGGTAGATGATTGGGGTGAAGTCGTAACAAGGTAGCCGTATCGGAAGGTGCGGCTGGATCACCTCCTTTCTAGGGAGAACCGATTTGAGAAGATCTTCGGGTCTTACATCAGATCTACTCCAAGGTCGGTACTTTGAGCAAAGCAGGGTAACCTGGACTGGCTTAAGGTAAACGAGTTTAGTATCCTTTCTCTTGTTGTTTGGTTTTGAGTGACCAAAAGG